>CAJFUK010000001.1 GCA_904420125.1 Candidatus Falkowella caecavicola
AAATCCGGTACTCTTTCGCCTGTTTCATAGGCGCTGATTGTCGATTGGGAAATATGCAGTTTCAAAGCCAATCCGCTTTGACTCAATCGGTATTGCTCCCTTAATTCCCTCAAACGCAACATATAATCACCCTTCCAAATAAATTTTACTACGAAATTTCATAATTTTTACTTGAATGCAGGATGATTGATATTCAAATTGCGGGTATTAGTCTGGAAGGCTGTAAAAATAAGGTCGAAAAAATAAAAAAATCGGGAAGGAAAGAGAGATTGACAGTATTTTGGCTGAGGTGGTATAATGAACACCATATCAGGCAGAGAATAATAAAGGCAGAGAAGAGGACCGGGGATGGAGACAGGAATCAGTAAACTGAATATCCGGCAGCGAAACCGGGCGGAACTTTTGACACTGCTGCGGCAGGGCGTCCATACACGTGCGGATCTGGCGCACAGGTTGGGGATTTCCCGGCCCGCTGTGACACTTCTGGTGCAGCATATGCTGGATGAAGGGATTCTGGTCGAAAAGAAAGATCCGCGCGGGACAGACACCAAAAACCCGTCTGACAGTAACTCGGGACGAAAAAGGGCGCCGCTGTTTTTGCAGGCAAACAGCCGGTTTGCGCTGGGGATCACCATAGACCGGCATGGACTGGCGATCGGGATCAGCAATCTGGAAGGAGAGCTGATCGAACGCCGTCTGCTGCCGTTGGAGGAAGAGATCACCGGGGAGCTTCTTTTGTCCCGGCTTGTCACAGAAATTCCGGCCTTCATCCAGACATGCGGACTGCCGCGTGAGCAGATCCTGGGGGCAGGACTTTGCGCGGATGCAGAAGGGTTTGCTGAACAGCGAGGCCTTTTTCTGGCGCAGTCGGTACAGCAGGCGCTGGGGATCGAAACCATCTGCGTCCCCTTTTTGGAAGCTTTGGCTCTGGCGGAGGCGGACCTGCGAGGAAAAAGTCAGGAAGGGCTGCTGTTTATTCGCGGGCGGGCCGAGCTTACAGCTGTCTTTGTGGCAAACGGAAAAGTCCATGCAGGCGCGCATGGACGAGGTGTATCCTTTGGCCATATGATCGGCGGAGAGGGAGAAGAAATCTGCCCGGTCTGCGGCCGCCGCGGCTGTATCAGCAGCGGGTTGGGGGCAGAACAGCTGTCCGCCGGCGTGCGGTTATCCATGGTCGATCCGCTGCCGGACGTACAGCCGGAAAACAGTCCGGCTACCGAGGCGCCTGATCCGGAACCCGAACAGCCGGAAGAGGACAAGGACGCTTTTCGGGATACGGCATACCGGATGGCACTGGCGCTGGATGCGGCCGTATCTTCACTGGATCCGGCGTTGGTGGTGCTGTACGGGGAGCTGTTTGAAAACGGCGCGCTCTATACCAATCTTCGCCGGTCGATGGCGGAATATCTGCCCTATGATTTACAGGGCTTTGTCCAGCAAAGCAGGATTCCTGCCGCGGCAAATTGCCTGGCGGGCTGTCTGGCAGCGGTTCGGGAGCTTTTTGATCAGCGGGGCGGCTTATAACCGTATGAATTACCCCTGGAGACAGGGACAGAAAAGGTAGGATGATATGAAGACCAATCCAAAGCATCCGTCCGGTATACAGACCTTCTCCTCCAGAATCGGATTTGTTCTGGCCAGCGTCGGGTCCGCAGTCGGAATGGGGAATATCTGGATGTTCCCGTACCGGCTGGGACAGTATGGCGGGGCCGCTTTTTTGATCCCCTATCTCTTTTTTATTCTGCTTTTCGGCACGGTCGGCCTTTCGGCTGAATTTGCGCTTGGAAGGCTGACACGGACCGGGCCGATCGGATCATATGACTATGCCCTGCGCAGCCGGGGGAAAAAATATGGAAAGTGGCTGGGCGTGATCCCGCTGGCAGGATCGCTTGGCATTGCCATTGGCTATGCGGTGATTGTCGGCTGGGTTCTGCGTGCAGCGGCCGGCGCTTTAACCGGCGAATTGCTGCAAAAGGATTCCCAGGTGTTTTTTGACGCGGCAACCGGCCACCTCGGCAGCGTGGGCTGGCATACTGCGGTCGTGGTGACTGTAGTGCTGATTCTGCTGGGCGGCGTTGCCAAAGGAATCGAAAAAATGAATAAAATCATGATGCCTGCTTTCTTTATCCTGTTTTTGATAATTGCTGTCCGTGTAGCTATGCTGCCGGGGGCAATAGAGGGATACCGTTACCTGCTGGTACCCGACTGGAGCAAGCTGCTGGAAAAAGACACCTGGGTCATGGCCATGGGACAGGCTTTCTTTTCCCTGTCGATTACCGGAAGCGGCATGATTATTTATGGCAGTTACCTCAGCAAAAAAGAGGATATCGTTCGCGCCTCCCTGGTAACGGCCGGGCTGGATACTCTGGCCGCAATGCTTGCAGGGGCTGCGATTATTCCGGCTGTTTTTGCTTTTAATCTGCCCCCGGCCAGCGGACCGCCGCTGATGTTTATTACGCTTCCGAAAGTGTTTGAGCAGATGCCCCTGGGAAGGGGAATTGCGCTGCTTTTCTTTGTGTCTGTTTTTTTCGCGGGGATTACCTCTCTGATGAATATGTTCGAGGTCTGTGCAGAGGCGATTCAGACCCATCTGCACCAAAGCAGGCGGACCGCTGTTTGTATAACCGGGGCGCTGGTGCTGGCCGTCGGGATTTTTCTGGAGGCAGAACCTGTGGTGGGCGGCTGGATGGATATCATTACCATCTATATTGTCCCATTCGGCGCGCTGTTGTGCGCGGTGATCATTTATTGGGTATTGGGGCCGGAGAAGATCGGAGAGGAACTCAATACAGGACGCCCCAGACCGCTGAAAAAATGGTTTTATATCACGGCCCGATACATCTATATCCCGCTGGCAGCGGTTGTATTGATTTTAGGGATTGTATACCAGGGGATCGGGTAAAAAAACTGTCAAACAAATTAAAAGGAACGCGGGATGGAACGCGTTCCTTTTAATTTTGGGGCACAGCTTTTAAATTGTGGAGAAAGTATGCGATTTGGAATAAAAAATACAAGATATTGTACCTGTCCTCAAAAACGTTGAAAATACAGCGAAATCTCGTAAAAAAGCCTATACTTTTTGTAAATTCACAGTTTCAACAGTTTTCGAGTCAAAAAGAAAATGCCGGATCAAACCGGGTTTTAAACATTTTCAACCTAGTTTTCAACAGAGCTATTTGAATGTTTCAACAGTTTTCACAGAGTTTTCAACATAGTTTTAAACTAGAAATTTTTACTCGATGTATAAAAAATTTTTTTCATCCCAGAATACAAAAGGAATGCGATCAAATCGGATATTTTCGGATGAAAGTTCACTGGGGGAAGGGATGGAAGCCAATGTTCCGGGGAGTTAATAAACGGATTATCGAAATGTGTAATACGCAGGATGAATATTTTGAGAAAGTCATTTTATTTGTCAGTCCCAGCAAGTCGGCGCTAAACGGAGAAGAAATTATGAAACAGGCAGATGCCTATGTGCGCCGTCTGGGTTCGGCCGGGGAAATCCAGGAGAGAAAACAGCAGAAAAAACGAAGCAGAATCCGGAGCGTTCTCCAGATCGGGTCTGCCGTACTGGCCGGTGCGGGAATTATGTTTTGCTTAATCCAATTTACGCCTCTGTTTTAAACAGAGGCATTTTTTTGTGCCTGTCCTATCTCTATGTCCGGGCCTCAGAAAATATGCAGAGAAAATACAGAAAAATTTAAACCGCTACCGGGGCGCATACGGCCTACCCTGCGAGAAGAAAAGCCTTTTGTCGGAAAACCACGGAACGCGCAAAGAAAAATCCCTTTTTTGTTTGAAAATACATAAAAATATGCTATAATAAACCATGTATATAGAATAGAACGGAAAAAGGGGTTTATCCATGAAATATCCAGAGGAAAAACGGGAGTTTATCGCCGGACGCAACGCTGTCGCAGAGGCGCTGAAAGCCGGACAGACACTCAACGCGCTCTATATTGCTGCCGGGGAGCGTCAGGGGAGCATCTCCCATCTTGTGGCAATGGCCAGAGAACAGGGTGTTGTCATTAAAGAAGTCAGCCCGAAAAAATTGGATTTCCTCTGCGGGCATATGGCCCATCAGGGCGTGGTCGCCACCATCAGTGCGGCGGAATACGCTACGGTTGCCGATATTTTACAGCGTGCGGCAGACAAAGGAGAAAAACCCTTTTTGCTGGCGGCGGACGAAATCGAAGACCCGCACAATCTGGGCGCGCTGATTCGGACGGCGGAGGCGGCCGGGGTCCATGGCGTCCTCATTCCGAAACGCCGGTCCGTGCAGCTCACAGCGGCAGTTTATAAAGCCAGCGCGGGTGCGCTGAGCTATATGCCGGTGGCCAGAGTGCAGAATCTGGCCGGCACGCTCGACGAATTGAAAAAACAGGGAATCTGGGTCTACGGCGCTGATATGGACGGACAGAACTGGTGCAGCGTCGATTACACCGGCGGCTGCTGTCTGGTGGTCGGTTCAGAAGGGCAGGGCATCGGAAGGCTGATTCGGGATAAGTGCGATGTCATGGTATCCCTTCCGATGGCAGGACAGGTCAATTCCCTCAACGCCTCGGTTGCCGGCGGGATTTTGCTCTATGAAATTGCCCGGCAAAGACAGGCTTTGCCGGCCTATCATCCGGCTGGAAGATAAATATAGAAGAGAGGTTGCACAGAATGGAAGATTCCAAAAACACACATGCGCAGGGCAGCCAGGCTGTTCAGACCGTTCAAGCTGTTCAGGATATTCTGCTGGATGCGGAATACCACCGGCAGGAACCTCTCCGCCGGAATGACCGAAAACCGGCCCAAATGGAAGACGTCAACGCGATGATTGAGGAGATCCTTCTCCGCCAGCAAGCCAGGCGGAACGAATATCCCACACCCGAAGAGGAAGTTCGGCGTGCGGAGGAGCGTTACAGCGAATTTGAGAAAACAATGGAAATCGCCGGGGACGCCGAGCACAGTGCAAAAGATGTGCTGTTTTCCCTCACGGCCAATCTGGACCCTGCCATGTATGCGCAGGAGGGGCGGGAAGAGGCATTTCGGCTGTCCCGTGAGGAGCAGGAAAAACGGCTGGCCCCGACGACGGAAAAAAAGGTTGGAACAGAAAAATACGCCGATCCGGCAGAGGCGCCTTCCCAAAAACGGGATGCTGACCGGTTGGATCCGCAGTTTTTTGCAGAGTACAAGAAATATAAGCAAAATCGGCATGTGAAAATACAGGATTTCCTGAAAGAAGCGGATCTGGAAGAAAAGGAACCGGAAGAGGTCCCACGGCAGGAGGCGGCCCGTACCGATTCCCCGTCCCCGGAGGCCGGTGCGGCAAGCGTGGAGCGGCCCGTAACCGATTACCAGGGCGGCCGGTCCGAGAGGGAGACAGCGGAGTACCGGACGGAAGAGGATGCACCGCGGGTTTTCGGTTCCCTGAAAAGGCTGCGCAGAAATCTGTCTTTTCGAGTTGTTCTGCTGGCTGTACTGTGCTGCGTCAGTTTTTATGTTTGTGCGGCCGCTGTCTGGAACGGCTGGCTGCCCAGAGGGCTGCATCCGGATTTGAACCAGACTGGGTATCTGCTGTTTCAGGGAGGCATGCTGCTGGCCGCTGCAGCGGGTACATATATGACGATCTTCCGGGGCATCTGGGCGCTTTTCCGGCTCAAACCCGGCCATGATACGCTGCCGGCACTGGCTGTTCTGATCTGTCTGCTCCAGTGCGGCATTTTGCTGGCTTCCCCGGCCGGCACGGCGGAAGCGGTCACTGTATATGCGCCGGCCGCGATTTTTGGCCTGCTGCTGAATCTGATAGGGAAAAGGATCCATGTCAGCCGCGCGATGCTCAACTTTCAATTTGTCGCTAATACGAATTTTGAGAAATACTCGGTAAACCTGATGGAAAACGAGGAGATTGCGCAGGCCTTTACCAAGGGTGCTTTGTCGGATGAACCCTATCTGGCAGTGAACCGGAAAGCCGATTTTTTGACGGATTTCATGTACCATTCGTTCCGGGAAGATGTGACGGATCTGGCATGCCGTGCAATGGCACCGCTGCTGCTGGTGTTCAGCGCTGTCATCGGCTTCCTCCTGTACCAGCAGGGGGGCGGCGCCGCAGAGGTGATCACAGGGACCGCCGCGGCATTTTGTTTTACCGCGCCGGCTGGATACCTGCTGGCCTCTGCGCTTCCCCAAATGCGGGCTGCCAGACAGCTGCATACCTCCTGCGGGGCTGTGCTTGGCTATGAAGCGATTGATGAATTCAGCGACCTGAATTCCTGCGCGGTGGACGCCCGGAAGCTCTTTCCCGAGGGTACTGTGGTGCTGGAAGGAATTAAAACCTTTGCCGGTACCCGGATTGATGAAGCGATTCTGGATGCGGCCAGCATTCTCCATGAGTCCAACAGTATTCTGGATGATGTATTTATGCAGGTCATTATGGAACGCACCGACATTCTCAAGCCGGTTGATACGATTGTCTATGAAGACGCCATGGGGATTTCTGCCTGGGTGGATAACCGGCGTGTGCTGATCGGAACGCGGGAAATGATGATGAATCATAATATTGACGTACCGTCCCGCGATTACGAGAACCGGTATCTGAAGGGCGGAAAAGAATTCGTATATTTGGCGGTTTCCGGGGAACTGGCTGCGGTGTTTGCCTTTTCCCTGCATGCGGATGAAAAGGTGGCCAGGGCGTTGAAATCCCTGCAGCACAGCGATACTTTTGTGATTATCTGGTCGATTGATCCGATTTTGACCAAGCAGCGTCTGGCGTCTCTGTTCCATGTCGAACCGGCGCTGTTTAAGGTGCTCCCTTCCAGATACCATGATGTATATAAACGCCAGACTGCTCCGGGGCAGCGGCTGAGCGGTGCGGTCTGCGATGACGGAACCTTCCCGTCCTATGTCAGTGCTATGATGACGGCAGCACGCCTGCGCCCGCTGATTTTAATCGGGATGACCCTCATGTTTGCCTCCGCGCTGACGGCGGCTGTAATGACGTTCTATTTTTCCTGTTTCGGCGGTATCTCGTATTTGTCGGTGCTGTTTTCTCCGGTGTATCACCTGCTGTTTATTCTTGTGCTTTGCCTGATTCCGCCTGTTCGAAAAGGATAGGAATGAATCGGTCTGCCCAGGGTATACTAAATATTGCAGACATGCCCGGAAAGGCTTCGATGATACCCAATATCAGGGACGCTTTATTGGGAAAGCGCCCCTGTGGTTTTTATGGAGAAAGGTTTTATGATGGTCAAGAAACTTTTATCGGCTGTTGTGCCGTGCTATAATGAAGAATCCGCCCTTCCCTTATTTTATACGGCGTTCTGCCGGGTTACGGAACAGCTGTCGGAGTTGTCATTTGAGCTGATCTTTGTTGATGATGGCTCTTCGGATCAGACGCTGCAGGAGATGCGGGCTTTAGCGGAAAAGGACAGCCGGGTACGGTATCTTTCCTTTTCCCGCAATTTTGGAAAGGAAGCAGCGCTATATGCGGGCTTACAGGCGGCGCGGGGGGATTATGTGGCGGTTATGGATGTCGATTTGCAGGATCCGCCGGAACTGCTGGTTGATATGTACCGTAGCCTGACGCAGGAAGGGGTGGACTGCGTGGCCACACGGCGCGTCACCCGCAAAGGAGAACCGCCCATCCGTTCCTTCTTTGCCCGTATGTTTTACTGGCTGATCAATCGAATTTCCAAAGCCGAAATTGTAGACGGTGCGCGGGATTTCCGGTTGATGACCAGGCAGGTGGTTGACGCCATTCTTTCCATTTCAGAATATAATCGCTTTTCTAAAGGGATTTTCGGCTGGGTCGGTTTTCGTACCAAATGGCTGGAATACGAAAACGTAGAGCGGGCTGCCGGTACAACCAAATGGTCTTTCTGGAAGCTGCTGGTCTATTCGTTGGATGGAATTGTCGCCTTTTCAACGGCGCCGTTGGCCATCGCCTCTGTGATCGGCTTTTTATTTTGCATTGTCGGATTTATCACCTTATGCATTATTATTATGAAAACCCTGATTTTTGGAGACCCGGTGTCCGGATGGCCGTCTCTGGCCTGCCTGATCGTGTTTATCGGCGGGCTACAGCTATTTTGCATCGGAATTCTGGGCCAATATCTTTCTAAGACTTATTTGGAAACCAAAAGGCGCCCGATTTATATTCTAAAAGAACAGGGCGGACAACAAATGGAGGATATGCAAAGATGAACCTGCAACCATCTTCTGCACCGGCACAGGGGAAAGCAGAACGCTTTCCCTTCTTTTGGCGGACGGCGGCATTTTTGCTTCCGGTATTGCTGATGGGCGGTGTATTTCTATCGCTGGGATTCTACCCCGCCGGACAGAAAAGTCTGCTGATTACCGATGTATGGCAGCAATATGTAGATTTGTACGCGGCCTTTTATGATGTTTTGACAGGGGAGGGCAGTCTGCTTTTTAACTGGCATGGCGGGATGGGCCTGAATTTCCTTGGGATTTTTGCCTATTATTTGGCTAGCCCTCTTTCCTTGCTGGTGCTGATCTTCGGCAGGCTTGGAATCTCAGACGCAATTTTTGCCATGGTATTGATCAAAACCGGTATTGCCGGGCTCTCCATGTCGGTCTTTCAAAGCCGTTCCAGCTATCTGCGGCTCAGCGGAGGCTGGAATCTGCTCTTTTCCTGCTGCTATGCGTTGAGCGCGTATTTCGTCATCTATACGACCAACTTTATGTGGCTGGATAACGCGATGATGCTGCCCCTTTTGATTTTATCCACAGAACGGCTGGTGGAAAAGAAAAAGATGGCGGGTTTTTCGGCTGTACTGCTATTTTGTTTTCTGTCGAATTTTTACATTTCTTATATGAGCGGCATTTTTGCGTTTTTGTTCTTTTTATTTTTTGTTTTTGCAGGGAAAAACAGGATGAGTGGTAAAGAACGCGGAAGGTCTTTTGCGCGCTTTTTTCTTGCCACCGGTGTGTCGGCCGGGCTAGGCGCGTTTTTGCTGCTCCCGGCTTTCCGGGCTTTAACCGGGACGTATCTGGATGTGCGTGGCGTATCGCTGCAGCTTTCCCTGTCCAATCTGCCTTCCGAAGTACTGGCAAAGCTGTTTCCAGGTATCTACGACACCATTACATACGGCTCCCCCAATCTGTATTTTGGACTGCTGCCCCTGCTGTTGGTGCCGTTATTCTTTTTTTCGTCCGGGATCAGAAAAAAGGATAAGCTTTTCTCTGGCCTGATCTTGGCTTTCCTGCTGGCAAGCCTTGTATTTACGCCACTGTATCTGGCCTGGCATGCATTTCAGCCGCCGACCTGGTTCCCGGCGCGCTTTAGCTTTGTCCTGGTCTTTTTCTGCTTATGGCTTGCAGGACGGGGCCTCCATCACTGGAACCAGACCTGCGGGAGTGCGCGCGGGCTTGTCATAAAGCCGGTGCTGATCAGCGCTACGGTTATATTTTGGATCCTTTTATATGTGCGGCTGCTGCTGCCGGATTTTGCCGAGGAAACAGCTCTTTATATAACGGCCGGGATGACGGTGTTGTATGCGGTTATCCTGGTGGCCGGAATTTTTGTCCGTCCTCAGGCCGGAAAGATTCTGCTGCAGGCGCTGCTGCTGGTATGTACGCTTTCCGAGTTGAGCATATCCGCCGGCATCATGATACAGGGGATGGATGCTGAGCTACAGTACCATGACCGGGAGGAATATCGTCTATTTACTGAAACATATCAGCCGGCGGCAGCATATATACAGGCGCAGGATCCAGGATTTTACCGGATGGAAAATATAGACCGCAGGAGTTCGAATGACGGCTATACACTGCGATATAATGGCGTGTCCCATTACTCCTCTTTTTCGCATCAGGGCGTCAACCTGTTCCTGGCGCAGTTGGGGCAGCACGCCTCTGTGAACGACCGGTTTTATAAATATTATGACGCAACAGCTGTAACCGATGCGCTGTGCGGGGTGCGGTACCTGTTGGGCGGTTCCCGGACCGAACCGATCTACCGGCAGGTACAGGTGGTTAATGAAATCCCTATCTATCAGAATACGCTGGCATTACCGGTGATTTATCCGGCCCGATCAGAAGTGTTGGAATTCACTCCTCAGTCAGAAAGCCGGATTGAAAATCAGGAAGCTTTTTTACAGGCCGCTTTTGGAGATGGAAATGTTTATACTCCTGCAGAAATGACCAAGACTGCCGAGGATAAGTATGTTTTTACGGTACAGGAAGAGGGAGAGGCTTATCTGGAAGCCCGGCTGACCCGTTCGGCCGGGGTATGGATTTGGGTCAACGGCCAGTCGAGGTATCTGCCGGAATTCGGTACGTATCTGATTCATATCGGCTATTTTTATCCGGGCGAAGAGGTGACGATATCCATTGCCATGCCGGACGGGGCAAGGATGGCCGACCAACCGCAGCTGTATAGTTTTTCGGCAGAGAAATTTTCGAATTTGACAGAAACCGCACGAAAAACGGAGGTTGTACAGCAGGGAGATACCGGGCTGTCTGTTTCCTGCAATACTGCGGAGGATAGATTCTATCTGACCAGCATTCCCGCGGATCCGGGCTGGGAGCTCTATCTCGACGGCGAAAAAGCTGGTACATCCGTCATGTCGCGGGCGTTTCTTGCTTTTTCTGTTCCTGCTGGAACAGAGGAAATACAGCTTCGCTATACGCCGCCGGGGCTGCGGGTGGGTGCCGGGATCAGTATAGCGACTGCGGTCCTGTGCCTTTTGTATGGGCTGTATACAGGCTTCAGACGAAGATATGCAGGCAGAGCACTGCTGGATCAGCTGGATAAACTGGATAAAAAGAAGTAGAGGATAGAAAGGATAGAAAAAAAGAAAAATTGACAAGAAAAAATAAAAAAAGCAAAAAAGGGTATTGACAAATAACTCTGGAAGTGATAAAATAATAAAGCTTTACCGAAGAGAGGTAGGGCGAAAGGACCTTGAAAATTAAACAATATATGATGTGACGAATGAAGTGAGATGTTTGGAAGAGAACATCCTCGATCAATTCAAGAAACA
>CAJFUK010000002.1 GCA_904420125.1 Candidatus Falkowella caecavicola
CTTGCGGTTGGCAGATTATTCGGTGGACTTTCAGTCCAGCCAGTAACAGCGGCTTACAGCCGCAGAGCAAACTACCGGCTTAGCCGATAGTCATGATTGCTGATACTGTCTTTTTAGCCAGACTGTTTTATCCATCTACAATGGGTACTTCATAATATAATCATCCATCACATAACCGCTACCAATATCTGAAACCACAGCATCTGTAATTTTAAAACCCAAATGTTCGTATACAGAAATGGATCCGCTGTTTTGCTTATTAACGGTTAACCAAAGAAAGCTTCGGGATTGGGAGCGTGCCAATTCCTGTGCTTTTTCAAAAAACATACGGGCAATTTTGTTTCCCCGACAGGCGCGGCGGATATAGATTTTGCTGATGAAAAGACTATTATCTTCTTCTTTGGGGCAGACAGCACAATAGCCGCAGGGAACTCCATTGGCAAAGGCGATCCAATAGATATACCCGTTATGCAGTATATCCTGTTTGATCTTTTCCGCAGACTGAAATTTTTCCAGCATATAGTGAATCTGCTCCATGCCCAGCAATTCCTGATAATGCTCAGTCCAGATTTCCTGCGCGAGCTCTGCAAGCAGATGACAGTCCCGCTCCGCCTGTGCTGTTTGAAAGGTGATTTCTACTTCCATTTTATAGCCTTCTTTCCTTACTTTTAACGCAGAACACTGACGATTTCAGCGGTAAACACCCGATGATAATCTTTTTCAGGATAATATTTGCTGTCCAGAGAAGGATCCAGAAAATCTGTCGGCTGTATGGCTGCAACAGAAAGTTTTTTACAGATGAATACAAGATCTGCTTCCTCAAAATATGGAATGCCGTTGTAAAATGCGGGGGTCAGCCCGGATGCCGCTATTTTGTCCAGATCCCGTCCGGACTTGGAACCGCAAAGCGCCAAAGCGTCTTTATGCCCGTTAAAAGTGCAAACCGAGAAATATTCTTCGCGTTCTATAAATTCCAGTGTATAACGCTGTGGGCGCACAAAAACGGTGCAGATATTTTTATTCCAGAGCACTCCCATATTTCCCCAGCTAACGGTCATTGTATTGAATTGTTCCGGTGTTCCTGCAGTCAGAAGTTCCCATTTGTTTCCAATAAGATCAAAAGGATTCAGCTGCAGAGAAAGAATATCTATTTCCTGTTTTGGCATACATACATCCTCCTCCATATCCTCTGCTCAGAGGATATAATTTTTATTGTTTTTTTATTATAGCATATTCAAAAAGAAATGTGAAAGATTTTCAAAAAAATCAAACTTTTTAGATTACAATTTCATGTATTAGGAAATTTTTTTGGCGGCCTATTGATTTTTTTAAAAGTTTTTTATATGATATAATAAAGAGAGTTTATAAAATGTATAAATATTTTAGAGAATTATCACAATAAAGTGTAGGTTAGTATTGTTTTGATGCATGATGAAAAGGGTCAAGTTATTTTTGTATCCGGGAATGATCCCATATGCTGGGTGTTGTTCTTTTCTGTACAATTTGCAGATGATTCTGCAAAAAATTTTGGATAGGTGCCTTTAGGCATTCGATAGATTAAATTTAAAAGAAAAGGAGAAAAAGATATGGCAAACAGATTTATTTTGAACGAAACATCTTACCATGGCGCAGGGGCAATCCGCAGTTTGGCAGACGAAGTAAAAGCACGCGGCTTTCAAAAGGCGTTTGTATGTTCGGATCCTGATCTGATCCGTTTTGGTGTTACCCAGAAAGTACTGGACGTTCTGGAAAACAGCGGCCTTTCTTATTCGGTCTATTCTCATATTAAACCCAATCCCACCATTCAAAATGTACAGGAAGGGGTGACCGCATATCAGGAAAGCCAGGCGGATTATATTGTCGCGATTGGCGGTGGTTCTTCGATGGATACAGCCAAAGCGATTGGCATTATTATTGCCAATCCGGAATTTGCCGATGTGCGGAGCCTGGAGGGGGTAGCAGATACAAAAAATAAATCGGTTCCGATTATTGCGATTCCAACTACTGCCGGTACGGCGGCTGAAGTAACCATTAACTATGTCATTACTGATGAAGAGAAAAACCGTAAAATGGTCTGCGTAGACCCGCATGACATTCCAATTGTGGCGATTGTAGATCCGGAAATGATGGCCAGTATGCCCAAGGGGCTGACTGCTGCAACCGGCATGGATGCGCTGACACATGCTATTGAGGGTTATATTACCGCGGGAGCCTGGGAACTTTCTGATATGTTCCATTTAAAAGCCATTGAGATTATAGCGCGTTCTCTTCGCGGTGCTGTGGAAAACACACCGGAAGGCCGTGAGGGAATGGCACTCGGCCAGTATATCGCGGGTATGGGATTTTCCAATGTTGGCCTGGGGATTGTACATTCAATGGCACACCCGCTCGGTGCGCTGTACGATACACCTCATGGTATTGCCAACGCCATTATTTTGCCGACGGTGATGGCTTATAACGCGGAGGCAACCGGTGAGAAATATCGAGATATTGCCCGTGCGATGGGAGTATCAGGAACAGAAAATATGACACAGGCAGAGTACAGGGAAGCTGCGGTAAATGCTGTCAGAAAACTGGCGAAAGATGTTGGAATTCCTGAAAATCTGAAAGAAATTGTTAAAAAAGAAGATATCCCGTTTCTGGCACAATCCGCTTATGATGATGCCTGCCGTCCGGGGAATCCCAAAGAGACCAGCGTGGAAGATATTGCAGCATTGTATATGTCTCTCCTTTAATGTAAATGACAAGAGTACAGGCGGTAGGAAGATCTACCGCCTGTATTTGTCTTCTTCGAGGCAGGTTCGGGTACAGCATAGGTCCAGCGTTGATACAAGATACAGATATCACATAATTTTTTCACATCCTCAACACATGAAAGCAGTATACTAAGTTTATAATAAAGTAAAGGGGGTTTTTGAATGAATCGTCGGCTATATGTTGTAACGGGCGCAATGGGGCATTTGGGGAATACGATTGTCCACCAACTGCTGGAAAACGGATGTCAGGTCCGGGGATTAGCTTTGCCAAGCGACCGGTCAGTACTTTATCAGCATCCGAACATGGAAGTGATCTATGGGGATGTCCGGGATAAAAAAAGTATGCAGCCTTTATTTGCGCATGATGAAGGGCAGGAGCTGGTTGTAATCCATACGGCTGGTATCGTATCCATTACTTCAAAATATCGGCAGAATGTATATGATGTCAATGTCACCGGCACACGGAATGTTGTCGAGCTATGTTGGAAATATGGAGTGAAAAAACTGGTATATGTCAGTTCGGTTCATGCCATCCCCGAACCGAAGAGCGGGATAATTACTGAAGTCACGCATTTTAATCCGGAGGATGTTGTCGGGCTTTATGCCAAAACAAAAGCGGAAGCCTCGCAGATTGTTTTAGACAGCGCGTCACATGGGCTGGATGCATCTATCGTTCATCCGTCTGGAATTATCGGGCCCGGAGACTACGGACATGCGCACCTGACACAGATGATTTTGGATTATCTGGACGGACGTTTGATAGCCTGCGTACCTGGCGGATATGATTTTGTGGACGTACGCGATGTGGCAGATGGCACCATTTCCTGTGTTGATCACGGAAAAAAAGGGGAGTGCTATATTCTTTCCAATTGTTTCTTCAGCATCCCCGATCTGCTACGGCTGTTGCATAAGCTGACCGGCAGAAAGGAAATCCGTACGGTCTTGCCTATTTGGTTTGCCAAAGCAACTGCACCGTTATCAGAGATCTATTATAAAATACGGAAACAACCGCCCCTATATACATCGTATTCCTTATATACGTTGGAATCTAATGCAAACTTTTCTCACAGCAAGGCAGAACGTGAATTATCGTATCATCCGCGTCCTTTGGTAGAAACGCTGGCGGATACCGTGGCTTGGCTGAAAGAAAATCACAGACTGAAAACAATGCGGCCCAGTCACCGCATTCTGTCTGCGGAAAGTTAAAAGAAGCATATGCCTGCTTGGATGCTCTATAATTAAAAGCCACCCGTTGAACGGGTGGCTTTTAACCTTGTCACGATTGTTGCCGGGATTCTGCAAAGGCCTGCATTTCCTGGAAAGACCGGAGATCCTGTCTGCGGATTTCCTCCTGGAGTTCTTCTGTCAGAGCATAAAAATATTCATAACTGGTCAGATCATTATCTAAAAGATCGGTTAAACAAAGATATTCTTCCATGGTAAACCTCCCGTCTTATTCTATGTTAGCGGACGATGAAATATCGGAGGTAAAATCTGTGGACGCAAAAAATTTTTTAATTTTCTTGACAAGCTGCGAAAGATACTGTATAATAATATCCTGTAAATCATAATGCCGGTGTGATGGAATTGGCAGACGTAGTGGACTCAAAATCCACCGCTGGCGACAGCGTGCCGGTTCGAGTCCGGCCACCGGCACTAAAAACCGACAAGCTTCGTCAGAGGCTTGTCGGTTTGATTTTTATGTTGACATTTTATAAATGAACAGAGATAGAACTTTGGAATTCAAAAATGAGACACTTCAAATTCCAGCTTTATTTTCTATAATTTAAGCCTTGTATCTCAGCGGTTTTGAACTCCTGTTTTTTTATAAAATTCGATATCTCCTAAACAATGGCTCTAAAATCTGATAGTTAAATAAAAGCGAAACGATCGAAAGATTTTCTGTTTGTTTACGCTTTTTTAGCGCATATGAAAAATTTTTCATGTTATTTTGATATAGTTTATCTTGTAAAAATTTCAATTTAATTATGATCCTGCTGGAAAGAATATTTACTTGCAAGAAGTTGGGGTGCAAAATGATCTTTGGCACAATGTGAACGTATATTACAACCAATAATAAAGAACCGTTGAACAGGCCACTCCCCAATTTTTTATTATAGCTTAGGGTTGAATGGCGTCAAGGATCATATTTACACTTGTTTATGTACCTTGGAAGGAGATTAGCCGGTAAAAGGAAACTTCTACACCGGCCCACGTCAAAGCGCAGACAAGAACCAGTATAAAATACCGGGATGAACGTATCTGACATCAATCCTGAAGAGCGGAGTCCGGTATCCATTTGCTCAGAGAGAATCCTTAGTTGTATACACTTATACACTTATACATTTATACACTGTACACACTCAGTTCTGCGATCAGCCCCACCTAACCGACGACAGCTAATAGGATCGCCTTTTTATATGAAAAAGGGGACGCTTGCTCAATAGGCTGACTCTCCGTTCTTTGCCGCCTTTTTCAAAGTCACCAGCAACAGGATGATTCCTGTACCCACCAGAATATGTCCTATGCCTGCAATGCCGGAGATGGCAGCGGAAACTCCGGGAGATAAGGACAATCCTGCCACCTGGACTACACCGCGCACCAACAGCATAATGGCGGTCACCGGAACACCGATGTTATACGTCCAGAGGAATGCGCGGAAGGTTTTAAATTTTGTCAGATGATTATGGGCAGCAAACAGTGCTACGATTAGGAACATCAGCATGCCCAGAAGGAACAGATGAGCGTGAACCTTGCCCAGGGCTGTCACACCGGTAAAGTCGTTATATTTTGTAAATTCCCGGTAAAACACTCCACCCACCATGGCAGCAATGGCATAGATGAGAGAAATATTTAGATACTTTTTCATATTCAATGACTCCTTTTTCATGGCATAGAATTTGAGCGGAACCGTACAGACATTGGTACAAATTTTCGGGATCATCAGCACGCCGTCGGGACAAGGATTTTGGTTTCCTCTCTTCTGGACTTGACGGCAATGGCGTGGCGTCAGAAAATTCGGGTATGCCGCACGCCTTTCTGAGAGCAGTCAAGTATATATGCAGCATAGTCAGAACAAGAAAATTTCTTTTTGCCAGTTCATCCATCTGGAAAATATTTTTTCAGACGATCCCCATTGTGGCGATCAGTCATTCGCTCTTATCGAAACAGTAATTATCAGCATTCCCAGGACGATGCCGCATCCCTTGGACACGGTTGCGGATATTCAGCGCCCAAAGACCTTTTTGGCTGTGATCTTTCTGTATACTTGGGAGGTAATCTTTTGTGATGTGGCTCTGGGATTCATACTGTATCCCTTCTACTATGAACAATGTTCATTATAGCGTGGTTTCATATTTTTTTCAATAGCCAAACGATGGTTAGAAGCGTTTGCAATATTTTTGGAAATGCCCAGACTCTCCTAAAACCCTATCTCAGCTGTGAAACTTTGTCCGGGCCCTTTTTATATGACAGGGAACCGCTGCTAAAATAGATCAATAAAACAAAAAGACATCTGCCTAATACCATATTTGATATTATTTTTACATCAGGCGATTATCTGTTACTGGTAAACAAAATGAATGGTATTTCCAGAAATATGTTGGGACTGGGAGGCACATTGACAATTGCAATTTTATTGTATATAATGAATATTATTCACAAACTGGAACCTAAATGCGAGTCTTTCGAGAACGGGACTCGTATGACCGGACTGCTTCTTTATGATGAATCCGGGAGACAATCGATCCTTTCAATAAAAATATTACGAAACCAAACCGCACGGATCCTGTACAATTTTACGGTTATAATTTTTTTAATGATTTATGCCTATCTTCGTCAATTATGAATGAGCCGCTCAGAGTTACAGGTTCATTCTATTTTAGAAAATTTGTAGAAATTGATGACAGCAAAGGAACTTTTTATTATCTTTGCAAATATCAAGTGAGCATATTATGTATCCAGAGTTTTTATTTTTATCTACTATGTTTTGCTGTGTGGCGTTTTGCTTTCGTGTGCCCGTCCGTTGATCATTCTAATGATAAAACATCATTTTTTGCAGGAAAGAGCGGAAAATAGTGATCCAGTAGGGCTATACAAATTCTTTCATACGGGAAGTTGGCTGGTTTGTTTTTGAACCGATATTATTTGTTGATAAATATGATCGCTGTTTGCGGCATTCGTTCTTTATATTCTTTTGTCTTGAGGTGAGTCTATTGAAAAAAGACGATATGTCCAGATCTGCTATATTGCGGGCTTTCTTGGGCCTGCCAGGGTCCCTGCCAGATCAGGATGCTATTTTTTATCGAGTTTATAGTCAGTTTCATCGTTTCTACAACATTCTTTTAGTATTAATTATCTTGTATGAATGTCTGATGCTGGTAATGCTCTCTTTTCGACCTGGCGGACCGTTTCTTCATGCCCGACGGACGGCTTATTGTACTCTCTATCTGATTCTGATTGCAGTTACGCTATTTTTTCTTTTATATTCCCGGCACCTGACTGGCAAAATGCCTCAAATGGTAGGGAGTTATTTTCGCTGGACTCATTTCTATGTCATCTTTATCAATATCTGGGCTGTAGCCCTCACCTTTAATGATCATCTTGGCGGAAATGGACTAAGTGTCTATACCTGTATACTGTTAAGTACTGCCTTTTTCTCCTTGATGCAGCCCTGGAAAAGCATCCTGCTCTATTTCGGGGATTTTCTGTTGCTCAATTTGTTGCTTCCCTTTTTTCCATCGCCCGGCGATTTAGATCAGTCTTTCAATATTGGTATGAACAGTTTGTTTATCACCCTGCTGGCCTTGGCTTTGTCGATTTATACATACCACAATCAAATTAAACACAAGGCCGACGAGCTTCTGATCGAGCGGCAATATAAAGAAATCCAGCACGCCAATCAACTGCTTAGCCGTGAAAATATCACTGATACGCTGACAGAACTTTACAATCGGCGTTATCTGTACCAGACTGTGGTAGAACGGTTTCAGCACAGCCAAGAGACAGGTGACAGTATTGCCTGCCTGATGATTGACCTTGATCATTTCAAAAGCTATAACGACCGCTATGGACATCCCAAAGGGGATCGGCTTCTCCGCAGAATCGCGCAGTTTTTCTGTCAGCATGAAGCATTGCAAGGAGCGGATATCATTCGTTACGGAGGGGAAGAGTTCGCAATCTTCCTCTATGGTTCCAACGCTACGCTGGCTACAGAAAAAGCGCAGAGAATCGTCTCATCCCTCCAAGAACAACAACTGCCGCATTGGGATAATCAGGGTCATTATGTCACCATTAGCATTGGTGTCTGCAAAGAAAGTCCAATTTCCGCCGATAGCACACTGGAACGTCTGATTTTCCGGGCGGACAGCGCACTTTATGAGGCTAAGCACATCGGGCGTAATTGCGTTGTAACTTACCAGCCGCCTGTTGATGAGAAAGTCGGTCACCAGGCTGCCGTCAAATCATAAAACGGTCGTATAAAATCTGATTGACTGTTGTCAAATGACTCGGTTTTTGGGGGTCTTTTTGGATGATTCGCCGGACTCAAGCACGATCCTGTTCCTACTGAAACAAGGTCGAGCGGGACGCGCACAACGACAATCATAAAATTTTTTGCACCCGGTAATGATAGGCTGTATAAACAGTGATGATGTTTGTAGAAAAAGGCTTCGGCAAGCAGAACATGGGATGGCTGAGTTCAGCCATCCCATGTTCATGCTGTTTGGATTCGGATTATCCGCCTGCCTCCAGCATACGGATTTTGTGGTCTTTGATTTCTATTCTATTGCTCCTGCTTTCATATTCCACTTCGATGATTTGGTTTTCTGCTTGTACCAGATGAAACTGAAACAGTGCTTGACTATCCTGAACGACTGGTACCGGATCCGTGTCCGGACGTGGAAATACCAGAAAACTGCCCACGATTTCAAGTGCCAGAGTCACTTCAATTAGAAAAAAGGCCATTTTTATGCTTCATTTTTTCAGCACCCGGATTGTTTCTGTACGTCCGTCACGCAAGGAAAATCTATCAGCGATCCCTTCGGTCAGAATAATCTCATGTTGGTCGGTAACCATCAGCATATCGAAATTGCTGTTTTCCCGCCAGTATGCTTCTGCTTTTTCTGCTCCCATCACAAACAGAGCCGTGGAGAGAGCATCACACAGTTTGCCTTCTTTACCGATGATAGTTACCGACTGTAATCCGCTGTCCGCGGGACAACCAGTGGAGGGATCGAGAATATGCCAGTAGACATTTCCTGCCTGGTCCTCGAAATAGTTTTCATAGCCGCCGGAGGTCACTACTGCCGCATCGCTGATTTCCAACACACCGAGATTCCCATCCTCCCATGGTGCACGGATACCAAGCCGCCAGTCGCTTCCATCTGGTCGGGAGCCAATGGCTTGGATGTTGCCGCCTAAGCTGAGAATCGCAGATTCAATGCCGTGTTCCTTCAATACTTCCATGGCCAGGTCAGCAGCATATCCTTTCCCTACAGCTCCCAAATCCAGCTGCATTCCGTTTGGGACGGTCAGAATTGCTTGTTCCAGTCGGATGCGGCTATAGTCTACATTTTGGAGCAGTTCGGTAATCTGTTCCTGGGATGGAATTTGTTTGCTGTCGGTGGTAAAGCCCCACGCGGTCAGCACGGGATAGAGTGTCGGTTCTAATGCGCCGCCTGTTTTCTGTGCCATCTCCAGTGCAAAAACAATCAATTCGGCTGTTTCTTCGCTGACGGATATCGATTGGCCTCCGCTGTGATTGGCACGGTAAATCTCGCTTCCTTCATCCGTAACCGACCAAAGGGATTCTATCTTTTGAATCAGTTGTTCTGATGCTTCCAACGCAGCTTCTGCTTGTTCTCCGTAAGCGGTAAAAGTCATATAGGTATTCATTGCTAAAAAGGCACGTTCTGCTTTGGGTAGTTCCATTGTGTCTGCGCATCCTGCCAAGGGAAACAGCAACAGGAATGCTGTAAAAATACTAATCCATCGCTTCAAGAATTTATTCCTTCCTTCATAAAAATGGCAACCGGGACACGAACCGGTTGCCATTTCTGTCCTCTCTAAATGGTAATAATATTCTGTCAATCGAATATTACATCCCTTAACTTATATCTAATATTCGCTTTTAAGCAAATAAAATGCTGTTTGGGCATAGCTTTCATCTGTGCTCAGCTGCCATTGATTCGATCGGCCTTCATATAAAAACATTTACAACCAGTCCCGTTATTAAAGAGAACACCATGATAAAGGCAATATAAAGGAGAAACCGCTTGATTCCCAGCACAATCTTTACCGCACCCAGGTTGGTAATTTTTGTAGAAGGGCCGGTCAGCATAAATGCGGCCGCACTGCCCAGGCTCATCCCATCAGCAAGCCACATCTGCAAAAGCGGAATGGTACCACCGCCGCAGGCATACAAGGGCACACCGATGGTTGCCGCCATCAGTACGCCGAACGCTTCGTTGCCGCCGAAAAGCACTGTCATCGCTTCCGCCGGGACATATCGCTGAAACAAAACAGAAAGTACAATGCCTAATAGAAACCATGGGCCAGTCGCTTTCACGTTGCGGCCCAGATTTTTCAAAAAGCGCAGTAAAATATTAGGGTCAGAGTCTCGATTTTTCGGGCCATCGAAACCGGAGAAATTAAAAAATGGTTTGTTTTTATACAAAAAACGTACCAATAGCCCCGCACAAATTCCGCAGAGAAAGCATGAGACGACACGGATCGTTAATGCTGTACCGCCCAGCGCTGCACTGTAGACAATCAACTGGGGGTTGAGTAGGATGGAACTCATCATAAAAGCAGCTAAAAGATCATCCTTCATTCCCATTTTGGAAAAGGAAGCGGCCAGAGGAATCGTTCCATACATGCACAGGGGGGATGCGATGCCAAGAATACTCGCCGGAACTACCCCCAAAAAGCCCAGACGTTTGGTCTGCAACCTGCCCATCATGGTATGGATTTTACCTTTGGCAAATACTGAGATCGCAGAGCCAAGCAGCATCCCCAGTACCCAATAAGGAAAAATCTGTTCCAATTGAATCGTAAAATAATACCAGAGATAGACCGCTTCTCTTTGTAGGATCTCTGCCAACTCTTTCACCTCTCCGTCATTTGTTTTAAAGGCAGAATGCCTAGCGCTGTTTACTTACAAATGCCTTACAATATTGCTCTTCCCAGCGCAGAACCCATTTGTTTTGAAGGACTTCCGATTTGCAGGATTTATCCGGATCAAAAGGGCGGTACCAAAGATATGACCGACCTATTTTTGCTATTGTGTTTGATGGTCATTCTCCTCTGATTCATCAATATTCACCAGCTCATAGGTGCGGCTGCCCAATCCAATTTCTTCGGCATGCGCCAAGGTGTGCAGGCCATTGCGGGATTCAATGCGGTTTACCAAAGACTGTCCATCCTCCGCATTATACACAAGATCAATGCATGCCTGATCCAGTGCAACTGGATCGTTGGAAGCCAGAATGCCGATATCATGCATATCCGGTTCAGCAGGATTGCCGTCGCAGTCACAGTCTACAGAAAGACGGTTCATTACATTGATATATGCGATCCGTTCCCCATTGCCAAGGTAGTCGGAAACCGATTTTCCGGCTTCTGCCATGCTCTCCAAAAAAGCATCCTGCTCGCCGCCCCAGGCATTGGTCCGGCTGGTACCGCCGCTGTGAATCCATGCTTTTCCCTCACTGGAAGCAAGACCAATGGAGATATTTTTAATGGCTCCGCCAAAGCCTGCCATGGAATGTCCCTTAAAGTGAGACAGTACCAGATAGGAGTCATAGTCGGCAAAGGCCGCGCCTACATAATTTTCAGTTAGCCGTGTACCGCCTTCTACTGAAAGCGTCATGGATCCATTCTCGTCTTGAATCTGAAAATCTGCGATGGCGGTAAAACCATGGTCTTCTGCTACCTGATAGTGCATGGCGGTTTCGGCACGGGAACCCCCATAGGCGGTATTGCATTCGACGATGGTACCATCTACCGACTGAACTAAATCGGCAATCAAATCCGGGTCCAGATAGTTACTGGCGGGCGGCTCACCGGTCGACAGTTTTACCGCTACGTTTCCGGCAGGTATCCAGCCCATAGCTTTATACACCGCCATGAGCCCTTCTGGAGAAATATCCGTAGTCATATATACAACAGGGTTGGTATTCATAGTTTCATTCTCCTCCTCCGATTCTGTCGTTGTGCTTTCAGATGGAACAGCGTCGTTTCCTAAAACGCTGCTTTCCTGCTGAGAAGCGGTATTTTCAGAAGTGGAAGGTTGTCCGCTTCTACAGGCAGACAGTGAAAAAAACAGTGTCATTGCAAGCAACGTTGCCGCGATTTTTTTCAAAAGAATCACACCTCCCGGGCATTTTACTTCAAACAAGTCCTATTTTAACATTTGATAAATCGTATGGCATACTGGTTTCAGCCATTTGTGTTTTGTCCCTTCATCAGGAACTTCAACGGACAGGCAAGACAATCAGCTGTCCTTTGCCGCGTCACATCCATGTTTGCCCCCCGCCGGAATCCGGATCACATTCCCGGCGTGCAGTTCTCTTGCTTCCTCACCTCATACCTGCTACCGGCTACGTCCAGCGGTACAAAGCAAAATCTGCCTGCTGCCTTTTTGATCCATTCCTGTTTGTATTCAAACGTCTTAGGCCTTTTTAGATGCAAAGGGCCTCTTTGTTTTGCTTTACAAGGATTTTTCCTTTTGCGTGGGGATCGTCCATAATTTGTTCTCCAACAGCCGGAACTGTGATTTTTCCGGCAAGCGGATTTTTTATGCTGATCACAGGCGTGGTGATGACGGCCTCTACTTCTGATTTTTCAAAGCAAAGATCCGTGTCAATCATTTCGCAGTCCACCAACTTTAAGTTTTTACAGTAGCAGAGGGGCTGTGTTCCGACGATTCGGCAGTTAATCAGTGTCAGACCTTCGGAATACCACGCAAGATATTCTCCCTTGACCGTGCTGTTTTTGACAGTCACATTCTTTGCATGCCAGAAAGCATCCTTTGTATCAAACCGGCAATTGTCAAACGTGGCGTTTTCAATGTACTGGAATGAATATTTTCCCTTGAAGGTGACATTGGAAAAATCAATATTTCTTGCACGCAGCAAGAAATATTCACTTTCTGCCGTAGAGTTTTTCATACGGATTTCCTGCACAGACCAACCGAATTCCGGGGAGACGATATCACAGTTTTCGATTGTAACATCACTGCATTCCCGTAATGCCTTGATCCCGTACATTTTGGTATCTGTAATGACGATATGCTCTGAATACCAGAGGGCTGCCCGGCACAACTCGGTCATTTTCGAACCACAAATCTCCAGATTCCGGTCATGCCAAAACGGATAACGCAGGTTGAAGAAACAATCTTCAACGTGGATATCCTTACTTTCCTTAAAAGCACTTTCGCCGTCTGCCGGGCCGTCAAAACGGCAATGCTTTACTAGGATGCCTTCACTGCCATACAGAGCACGCTCTTCATCAAAAGTCTGATTTTCAATCATTTTCATCATACATTCCAAAGCTCCTTTTTATCAGGAAAAACCGGTATTTTGAAAAGGAGTAGCCTCATAGAAATACTGGTTTTTCCCTTGAAACTGTCGGCCAGTTCCTTTTTAATCCAATCCGCTGCTATATTTTATTGATCGGATTTCTCAAAAATGTCGGCACACGGTCGCTGGCAAACCCGTCCGCGCATACTCTCCACATCATTTATGGCCATCCATTCTTTTGGCGTTATGCCCACGGGAGCATTTCTGGAACAGTCTGGTCACATAATAGGCGATACAGACCCACAATCCCATCATTGCCAGATATTCTGCAAAGAAGAAAAACAGGGGCTGCTCCATATCGAAAAACACAAATTGGCTTCGGACAAACAGATAATCGGCTATATTGTTTTTCAAAAAGGCATATACCCCGAAACCGCTGATAGCCAGTGCTGAAATCCGCAGAATCCAGGTGCGGACACGAGAGGAATTTGCCCTGCCGATTTTCCGTATCATACCCAGGATCATCCCCCAGTGTAAACCGAGATGGACGCTCATCAGGATAAATCCCCAGTAGGCGGCCAGCATGTGTAGAATCCGGGCCAGGCTCATTCCGCCATCAATGGGCAGAAATGCAAATACTTCTCTGGACATGATGATGCCGCTAACCATCAGGCCGATCATGGAGATCAATACCAGAAAATCCACAACTGTCTGCAAGATTCGGACGGCACTGTACTTTCCTTTGGCCAGATTTCTGTACCATCGCCAGTTCAGGGCATGGTGCAGGATAAACAGCACGAACATCGCTGTACCCGTCCACTCATGGGCGGCTTCGCCAATCAGCATATATGCCATCTGACCGAGAAGTAACACTGTCATCACAAGGTCAATGCTCATTTTCAGCATCATTTTGGGTTTCAATCCATCCATCTCCTATCTATCAAATCCGGCTGCCTGGCAGGCAATTATTCTCCAAAATAGGCACGAATGATTTGCATTCGCGCCACCTGTCCCACATGGAATGGGCAGCGGGAATCACAGTGACCGCAGCCAATACAGTCTCTCGCTTTCTTTTCCAGATTCGCGTAATGGCTTTTTGCCAGCTCGTCCCCAGCAAAAGCCAGATCATAATACTTATTGATCAGTCCCACATCCAAACCAACAGGGCAGGGCTGGCAGTGATTGCAGTACACGCAGACGCCTTCGGCCTCCTGGGGAGCAAAGGTGCCCAAAACGGAATAATCCTTTTCTTCCGGTGTGGCGTTCACAAAATCGAGAATCTGCTTTAAATCCTGCCGGTTTCGTACGCCAGGCAATACGGTCAAAACGCCAGGTTTATCCAGCGCATATTGAATACACTGATATTCTGTCAGCGCTTTTCCAAAGGGAGAAGTTTTGGCGTGCAGCAACTGACCGCCGGAGAAAGCTTTCATGACCGAAATACCCACACCTTCTGTCTCACAGCGCCGGTAAAGGCGTTGTCTTTCGTCCACGCCGCCAATGGCGTATTCGCCTTCCTTTTCATAGTCATAAGCCGGATTGATACTGAACATCAACATATCTAAAATTCCCGCATCCAGTGCCAGATGTACAACCCTCGGTGTGTGAGAGGAAAGGCCAATATGCCGCACTACGCCTTCTTTTTTCAGTTGTAACATATAATCCAAAATACCACCCTTTAAGGCGTGCTCCAGATCGGCTTCTTCATCCATGCAGTGAAGAAAGCCAAAGTCGATATAATCGGTTTTCAAGGCGCTTAACTGCCACTCTACAGAGCGTTTGATGGTGTCTAAGTCTGTTGTCCATCCATATTTTCCGCCTTGATAGTTAGCTCCGAAATGGATCTGGAAATACACGTTTTGCCTTTGTCCGGCAAGCGCTCGGCCAAAGGCAGGGAAGGGGGCAGCGTCGGCAGACGCCATATCAAAATAGGTGATTCCATTTTCCAGTGCCATTGTCATTGTGGCCTCAATTTCTTTGTCCCCGGCCATACCGATGGAACTGGTACCCAGTCCAAGTACGCTGATCTGTTCATTTCCGTGGGGTAATTGACGATATTCCATCTTCAGACTCCTCCTCAATAGCCAAGTTCGTTCAGCCAATTCTGAATGTCGTTTTGGGAAGAAGCGGCATCTTCTTCATATACATCAAAAATATTCTCGGAAATATCTCCATCCGGCATGGATGAACGAATGTCTTCTACACTGTTGGCAAGACCTCCGGTGCCGTGAGAACAGAACAGATATACCTGTTTGTCAGAAAAATCATAATCTTCAAGGAAGGAAAGCACCGCCATAGGCGCTCCGTACCACCAGTTGGGGTAACCCAGAAAGATCGTGTCATAGGCATCCATATTTTCCACGCTTGTCATAAGTTCTGGCCGGGCATCTTCGGCTCTTTCCTGATTTGCTCTTTCTAAACATTCATCCCAATCACTGGAATAGGGTTCGGTTACTTGAATGGAGAATAGATCTCCCCCTGTTTCTTCCTGCACCCATCCGGCAAGCTGTTGGACGTTTCCGGGTGAGGTGACACTGGGAGAGGCGACCGCATCTACTTCGCCGTCTATCACGGCATTGTCTGCCCAGGAAAAATAGGCCACTAAAATATTGCTTTCTCCGCCATCCTGCTGCGCCGGTACCGATTCCTCTTGGGACACGTTCTCTGCAGAAGAACTGGATTCCTCTGCGACAGAAGTTTCACTGTTTTGTAAATTGCTGGATTCTTCCGGTTGTTCCACGTTGCAAGCGGCCAGAGAAACAGTAAAAGTGATTGCCAGCAATAAACGGATTGCTTTTTTCATGGTAATTCCCCTCTTTCAAATTCCTGCGTATTACATCAAACATCTTGGGAAGGCTTTACTGCATTTTGAACCCAAGTTTATTATAAGGGAGAATTGGTTGAATGTCTAATACTTATAATAAATCCAGACAAATGCCTACAAGGCATTAGACAAACAAAGCGCATTTACCCTTATTTGTTGGATAAAGGTAAATGCGCTTTGCCTGTCTATATCATCCAGAACTCGATTGAATCAAATGATACAGTGTGATTGCCCGGAACAATAGCCATGCGATGCAGCAAAATACATGCCTTCTTTAGAGCATGTCTTTTAGCTTTGCGATATCTTCATCGGTGCGGTTTCCGTGGATATCAATTTGCGCAAGCTCTGTCTCAATCTGTTCAAATTCTTCTTTGGTGAGGACTATATCTGCCGCTCCAAAATTCTCTTTGATACGCTCCACCTTTCGCATACCGGGAATAGGTACCAGGAAATCCCATTTGTGCAACATCCATGCCAGCGAAATCTGTGCCGGTGTGGATCCTTTCTCACTGGCAACCCGACGAAGCAGATTCAACAAGGGTTGATTTGCTTCCATATTGTCTTTGGAGAAACGGGTGATCACCCGACGCACATCATCACCGGTATAGGTATCTTCACTGGTGTACTGCCCGCTGAGGAATCCTCCGCCCAGCGGAGAGAAGGGGACAAATCCAATGCCGAGTTCTTCACAAGCTGGAATCACATCCTTTTCAAACATCCGCTCCATCATGGAATATTCACTCTGAATGGCTGTAATCGGTGTGACGGCTTGAGCGCGGCGAACTTCTTCCTCCGTCGCCTGGGACTGTCCCCATCCTCGAATCTTGCCTTCGTCAATCAGCTTGCCCATCACTCCGGCAACCTCTTCCACAGGAATATGTTTATTTACTCGATGCTGGTAATACAAGTCCACATAATCCGTTCCCAATCGTTTGAGGGAAGCATCCAAATGTTTCCGAATGACAGTCTCCAGATCTTGCTCTTCGGGGATATGCAGTTTGGTCGCAAGGACAATATTCTGTCGAAATGGTTTGATTGCTTCTCCCACCAGTTTTTCATTTTCACCTGCGGCGTAACTCTCTGCCGTGTCAAAGAACGTACAGCCCATCCCATAGGCAGTACGAATCAACTGAATGGACTCATCATATCCCGGACCGGGACCATAACCATGACTAAAGCCCATACACCCTAAACCAACCGCAGATACTGTTAAAGAATTTTGTTTTCCCAGAATGCGTTTTTTCAAAATAAGCTCTCCTTATCTTTATTCATCTGTGCTGACATGTTGATATTCCCGGCTACCAAAGCTGATGACAGCAACATGCTCGTATGGTTGTCCTGCCGGCCACGCTCCATCCATCCGCTCCGTCCGGTGTCCTTTGAAACAGGGGGACGATGAGAAAGTCATCATCTTCATTGCTTTTATTCCGCAGATGATCAGTCAGACAAATGCAGCCCTTCACCAGATAATATCCAGATCGGGAATCATTGTATGGCTATGATTTGGCGTCAATGATAAGTGATAGGCAGTGACGGCATGGTTGCCGCTATGGGCAACCATGCGTAAACGCCTGCATAAAAAGAGGCGGGTTTTGTTCTCCGTTTCCTTTGTCACCCATTTTATTGAACATAACCCAGGCCACTGAGCCATTCATTGACCTGATCCTGAGCACCAGTAGCACTGGAACTGCTGATGGACAGTCCTTCCTGAACAGTTGCGCCGGATTCCATGCTCTCAATGGTGCTGATGGTCCTGGAAAAACCGCTGCCGCCAGAGGTGACGAACGGAACAATTGTCTTTCCAGAAAGATCTACCTCATCCAGAAAACTGTACAGCGCCATGGGCATATCGCCCCACCAGTTCGGGAACCCTAAGAAAATTATATCATAGCTGTCCAGATTTTCTACATGTGTGGACAGCTCCGGACGGGCGTCTGCATTGCGTTCCTCCTGGCCTTTGTCAACCGTTGCATCGTAGGTATCCGGATATTTTTCCACAGTTCGAATAGAGAACAGATCCGCACCGGTCGTCTCTGCGATCATGGCCGCGACTACGCCGGTATTTCCAGTTGTCTCACCGTTCCATACCTGGATACTGGCCGTAGCAGAAGCGTCTACGTCATCCGGAAGCTCTGCATTTTCTGCATAGCTGAAATAAGCAACCAGCATGTTGGTATCGGAACCTTGGTTCGCAGATTCTTCCGAAGAAGACGTTTCGGAAGAAGGCTCCGATTCTTCCACCGCAGAAGAAAGGGATTCCGGTTGAGACGTCTGTTCGCTGCTGGAAGGAGATTCCGGTTCAGATGTCTGTTCACTGCTGGAAGGGGATTCCGGTTCAGATGTCTGTTCACTGCTGGAAGGGGATTCTGGTTCGGATGTCTGTTCGCTGCTGGAAGGAGTTTCTGGTTCGGACGCTTGTTCGTTGCTGGAAGAGGGTTCTGGTTCGGATGTCTGTTCACTGCTGGAAGGGGACTCTGGATAAGAGCTTTCCTGTTCTGCATTTCCGGTACAAGCCGCCAGGGAAAGCAGCATAATACTTGCCAATATGATCGCTAAAAATTTTTTCATCATGGGATACCTCCTGCATTTATATTTTTTTATTTACTCAGCCAGTGCAAAGGTAACGTTTACATTGCGGGACAGCTGGTCAAAAATTGCCAGATCGGAAGTTACTCTGCCGATAGGAATGACATCTACGGAGAGCACGGGATCATCCGTTTGTGCATAGAAGATTGCCATATTATGATGCGCCTCACAGTATGTAATGTCGCCGTTTTCAAAAGTCGTTTGGCCGCCTTCCACATTTTCGGGATAGAAATCTACGCCACCATAATATTCTCGTCCACCGAAGCCCACCATAGAAATGGTCAAAGGAAAATACTTCTGAATCTCATGGGCCAGCGGTGTATCATAGAGAACACCGTTTAGCACCATATCGTCAATGGTAATCGTGATTGCTGTTTCATCAGAGCGGACGATATTGCCGGATTGCTCGATATTCAGGCTTTGCAGCCACTGAATCACTGTATCCGCCGATCCTGGCACATCCAGTGCTTCAATGGCCAGGCCGTCTAATACCTCTGTCTCGCCGTCAATGGCATCTGCAATATCTCCATAGCTACTGCCTGCACCATATCCGTCATGCGTACAGAAAGGAATGATGGTTTTTCCAGACAGATCATATTGAGATAGAAATGAAAAGATGGCCTGCGGCGCATTTGTCGCCCAAACAGGATAGCCAATGAACACAGTGTTATACTCGGAAACATCCAAATCCGTTACAACCAGTTCGGGTAAAGTTCCGGCGCTCATTTCTTCATGGTTTTGATCCACTACGGTATCAAAATCTGTCGAGTAGGCTTCTACTGTCCGGATCGAATACAAGTCTCCTCCTATATTGTCTTGAATGAGACGAGCTATATATTCTGTAGTCCCTATCAGTTCTTCATTGTCCAGTACAAGGCTGGCTGAGGTATTGGCATCAATATCGTCAGGATATTCGGCATTACGGCCAAGGGTAAAATACGCAATTAAAATGTTACTTTGTGTTGCTTCCGGTATGCTGATTTCCAAGGCCTCATTTTCCAGTGGCTCCTGTGTTTGGGTCGGTTGTGAACGGCCAGCCGATCGCTCTTCTCCCTCTTGACAGGCCGTTAAAGCAATAGCCAGAATAAACGCCAAAAGCGTTACTGTGAGTCGTTTCATGGGAATATATCTCCTTTTGATATTTTGGGTTTTTGAGCTCATGAATGAGATAATCCAGTTGATCCAGTGATTGTTGTTTGATGTGGATTTCATCTAATCACTGATACCGGCATTTTTACCAAATTGAAACCTGTTCTGTTTTTGTATTGGATCCTTGCTCCAACAGCACCTCAAAGCGTTTCAGCGTATCGAGGCTCAACCGGTATTTTCTACTAAATGGAGTTGAAAGGCTTGTTTCAGTTCCATCTCACAATCGTCCATTGTTTCACCTGCCTTTTTGAGATCCTTCCATCAGCCCTGTTTAGCCTGTAACTGTAACATTATTTCTTTATAAATAAAAGTATTTCCTTGCTTTTTGTAAGGTCATTTCCATTCCCGATTCAAAAAAATAATGTAAGTGTAATTGGAGAGAGCCACCCCGGTACACTTACATTATAAATTGAGACATTTCTCATGTCTAATACTTATTTTTTATCAGATTAAATGCTTTTGAGGCATGGGTTATTCTATAGCGGACAAGAACACCTTATTCCTCTTTTTCCTGTCCTGTATGCAAAACATCTTTGGCATATTCGATGAATTTTTCAGTGGCTAACCCAAATGGCTGCTGTCGTTTCCATGCCAGTACGCTGGTTGCTGTCAGCGCCGGTGCTAAGGGCCGACATGTAATTTTTTTCGGGTCCCAAAAAGAAATAGAGCCTTGGATCACCAGGGAATATGCTAATTTATAATGCGCCATGACAGCACTGTTGGATGGAAGGTTACTGACCAACAGAATGTTTAAGTCATTGTAATCATCGCCAAACCAATGGGCCAGTTCACTCCGTACATTCAACCTTCGCGGAAGAATCAACGGAAACCCTTTCAAATCCTTAGGTGTAATGCGGGTTAATTTGGCCAGCGGGGAATCCGGATGCATGACAACAACCCATTGTTCCTGCTGATTCAAACGGATATAGTCGTACTTCTCCATATTAACAGGTTCTAACAACAGGCCAATATCTGTCAGTCCACGATCTATCCGGTCCTTCACATGGTCAGCGGTAGCCGTATATAAATCAAAAGTGACCGCAGGATAACGCTCATGAAAGGAACGAAACAGTTCTGGCAGCATTTGTACAGCGGCCAGATCACCGCATCCTACGGATACCACCCCCTCGACAGACTCATCCTGTTCCGTAAGCTCTCTTTCCGTTTTATCTACTAGGTCCAGGATTTCTTCTGCTCTGCGCCGCAGCAGAAGTCCTTCACTTGTCAGGACGATTTTACGGGTTCCTCTATCAAAAAGTTTGATCCCCATTTCTTCCTCCATTTGTGTAAGCTGTCTGCTCAAAGTTGGTTGGGTGATATGCAGCACTTCAGCGGCTTTGGTGATACTCTCTTCCCGGACAACTGCCAAAAAATATCGCAAAACTCGAATTTCCATGTTGACGCCTCCAAAACTTCCTGATCAATTATATTATATCAATCCATGCCTGAAAAGCAATAAAATGAAAAACTATTTGAGTTTTGCATGGAAAGACTCAAAAATTCTCTTTTTGCAAGAGCATAAAAATGGATACCATCCTGGCTTTACTCCCGGCCATTTTTAAGATATTACATTTTTGTATTTTTTAAGTTATTACCCGAGTTTTTTCACAGGAATTCTTGACGTGATCTCCATCGTGATTTGGAGTCAGGTTTCCCTGCCGTACGTACAAAAAGCAAGCTGTTTTTTAAACAGCTTGCTTTTTAGTCCACGATATGCTGAATAGCGGAGGAATGTTTCTAAAGGGAAAATACAAAAGGGGGCGGGTTTTCTGGAGTGAAAGCTGGGTTAAAGCGCTGTCCCTTTTTGGGGCCGGAACAAATTAGACAGATCTATTCCTTCCAATTGCAGCAGCTTAATTTTTGTATCTATACCGCCGGCATAGCCTGTCAGGCTCCCGTTGGCGCCTACGACGCGATGGCAGGGAATGATGATAGAAATCGGATTATGTCCCACAGCTCCGCCGACTGCCTGGCCTGACATGCTGGCCCTGCCCATTTTTTGTGCGATCTTTTTGGCGATGGCACCATATGTAGTGACAGTGCCATAGGGGATTTGACAAAGAATATTCCATACTTCCTGGCGGAACGCGCTGCCAATAGGATGAAGCGGCAATTCCGAAACAGAGGGGTTTTCTCCGGCAAAATAACGATCCAGCCAGTTTTGAGCGGCAACCAAGACAGGCAGATCACTTTTCGGGGTCATGGGTTGGGGCAGGGAACTGCCAAAATATTTTTGTCCCTCGATCCATAAGCCCACCAGATTGGCGCCATCGCATGCAAGGGTTAACTTCCCTACAGGCGAGGGATATATGGCAGTATAATACAAATGCATTTCCTCCTCATCTTTTTCAAATGTTGGGTAACCTGCAAACCGGTGGTTGCCAGCATCATGCAACAGTCCGGGTTTGATTTATGGCTGGTTCAGTTGAATCAATGTAAAACGATTTTTATAAAAAGTCAGCAGCCCCTCATCCCGCATTCTGCAAAGCTCTTTGGATAATGCACTGCGGTCCAGATTTAAATAATCCGCCATTTGCTGCCGGGTAAAAGGGATGGTAAATTCCATACTGCCGTTTTTAACCGCCTGCGCAGAAAGATATGTCAGCAGCCTGCCGCGCACATTTTTAGGGGTAGTACAGAAGATCCGATGGGATAACATCAGGTTTTTATGGACTGATATCTGTAGCAGGTTATGCAGAATCTTCAGATACCAGGAATGCCCCCGGTTTTTTTGATCTAGAAGAACCTGCAAATTGAGAAACAGGACTTCGGAAAGCTCAGCGGATAGGACATCCACCATCATGGGTTCTCTGCATAAAGCGTAGGTTTCAGCAAATACCTGTCCTGGACCCAAATAGCTTAAAATACTTTTATGTCCCCAAAAATCAATGTTTTCGATGATCACGCTGCCGGAAAGCACAATACCGATTTCCTCAATATGATCTCCCGCACGGAAAATCTGTTCGGTTTTTTCATATTTTTGACGGCGCATACAGTGCTGGTGTTCCATTTCTGCAAACTCACATGCCTGTATCTCTCGGAATAACGGTATTTCTAAAATTTTCATCAAAAATGCTCCTATTTCGTTGTTATAACCACGGAATAATTCATTTAATTATAGTATAATGAGGACACAAAGTCAAGAAAGGAATGATCCTGGTCATGATTAGAAAGATCATACAGATTGATGAAGAACGGTGCAACGGCTGCGGTGCTTGTGCGGCGGCCTGTCATGAAAATGCCATCGGAATGGTAGATGGCAAAGCAAAACTTTTGCGGGATGATTACTGCGACGGCTTGGGCGATTGCCTGCCGGCCTGTCCGACAGGCGCCATTACATTTGTAGAACGCGAGGCTGCAGCATATAACGAAGCTGCTGTGATAGCAAATAAAAAGAAGATGCAACAATCTGGAGAGATGCCTCATCAAGGGGGCTGTCCCGGCCATCAGCTTCGTCAGTTCAGCAGAGGACAGGCAGCAGAGGAAATCTCTGTTCCTCTCCAACATTCCCAGCTCTCGCAATGGCCTGTGCAGATCAAACTGGTTCCTGTAAACGCTCCATATTTTCAAGACGCAAAGCTACTAATTGCTGCTGACTGTACGGCATATGCATATGCCAACATGCATGCGGACTTTATGAAAGGTAAAATTACACTGGTCGGCTGTCCTAAACTAGATAGCGTGGATTATAGCGAAAAATTGACAGAAATCATCCGGAATAATGACATTCAAAGCGTGACGGTAGTACGCATGGAGGTGCCTTGCTGCGGCGGCCTTTCCGCTGCTGTCAAAACAGCGCTGCAAAACAGCGGGAAATTTATTCCATGGCAGATTGTGACTATTTCTGTTGACGGAAAAATCCTGGAGTAAACATTTGCGTACGCTGCCAAAACCAGATCGAATCCCTGCATTTCTATATACAGGTTGGTATAGAAATGCAGGGATTTATATATTTTTATTCAAAACGGGATACGATCAGCTTTTCGCTTTCCGGAGGGGAATATTGCCAGCAATCAATATGCCCTTCCCGAATAAAATAAGGATATTCATTGTGCTGATAAGCCGCGCTGAACGCATCGACAATGATCAGTTTCACTTTCATTTTTTCCGGAATCAGACTTTTTATGTATACGCTGGCCTGCTGTCCTACTTTGATACCGTCTTTGCGTTCTGCAAGACCAGCCAGGTTGGGGGTTAATTCTACAAAAATACCATAGTCTTCAATCGAGCGGATAATTCCGGCTACTGTTTCGCCGGGAACAAAAAATTCAGCATTCTGTTTCCAGGTTCCCAGCAGTTCTTTGTGGGAAAGACATATTTTCCCGGACTCGATTGATTTAATGACAGCATAGATGTTCTGTCCCACAGAAAATCGATCCTGCGGATGTGCAATGCGGGATACAGAAATCGCGTCAATTGGAATCAGCGAAGGAATGCCGCAACCGATATCGACAAAACAGCCAAATGGTTCCAGGTGCGTAACCCGCGCCGGAATTACATCCCCAGATGTGAGATGGGAAATATAGGACTCCATACAGATTTCCTGTGCTCTCTTACGGGAAAGCAGGGCCAGGGGACGCCCGTCTCGGTCTTCCGTAATGGAGTTTACAACAAAACAGACTGGTTTATTGACCCGTGAAATCATTGCAATATCCCGCGTGACACCCTCCCGGATACCAATGGCCCCCTCCTCACGGGGAATCATTCCCCGCATACAGTGCAAGTCTACAAATAAATTATGCTGGCTGTCACAAAGCAACGCTCTGGCTTCTACAATTTTTTGATTCTGTATGCACTCCTGCAGGCTGGCTGCATTCCGCAGGGATAATTGATTTTCCCTGGTATCATACAGGATTCCTTCCGGGAAAAATGCCATTCATAAAACCTCCTTTATTTTGAAACATGAGACGCATATATAGCTAAATTCTTGCCATTTCCGTGCTTTCAGGTTTCAATATCATTGTATTATATGAATGAAAAAGAGGTTATATGTTTTGCTGGAAGCCTTTGTCGGAATCTTTACCGGACAGAGACCCCTAATCCCCCCAGACTGCGTAGATAACTGCCGATCATTCTGGCTTCTGTGTCGGATGCTTTCACCGTAAGAATGGTTTCTTCATTAATTTCTATGACATTGTCATAAAGCCAGGAACCTGACATCAGCCCGGATCCCCGGTATTCCGGCATATAGGTGGGATAAAAAATCCCGTTTTGGATTTGATCAGTGGGCGCGGGCAGGCGCGGCGTTTCTGCTTCCGGATAAGGAGAAGGGATTTTATAGTTTAAGTCAATAGAAGAGATGCTGGCAAAACGGCGCTGTACATTGCGTGCAGCGATTTCAGCAGCGTCTATTCCATGAAATTCTGCGGTAATGGTTTGAATCATCTGTTTTCCTCCTTTCTACTTATCAGTAGGGTATGTAGAAATGCAGAGGCTATGAAAAGTAAGTTCTGGAATTTTAATTTGTCAACGGACAACATAAGATCATGCTGGAAAAGTCTTGCAGGAAACAGTCGCAGATGGTATAATGAAAAAAACATTTCTGAGAAAATAGGATCAGATCGATTGGAATCAGTGGGCAAAGGTTGCCTGTTTTCATAGAAGAAGAGTATGGATTGGAAGATTTAGAGAGATTGCAGGAGGAAATAAGTCAATGAATTTCAATCAGGCAAAATTTACAGCGTCTTATGGGTTACTTGGTCAGATCCCGGCGTCCAATCGAATGGAGATCGCATTTGCCGGACGTTCGAATGTTGGAAAATCATCTTTATTAAATAAGATATTTAACAGAAAGTCCTTAGCCAGGGTCAGTGCCGTTCCTGGTAAGACGATTACTGTGAATTTTTATGCAGTAGATGATATTTATCTTGTCGATCTGCCGGGGTACGGATATGCAAAAGTCTCTAAGTCCGAAAAACGCCGTTGGAGCGAACTGATTGAAGGTTACTTTCAGGGCGACCGTAATTTGGAACTGGTCGTACAGCTGATTGACATACGGCATGCGCCGACACAGGATGACCTGCAGATGATCCAGTATCTGATTGATATGGAATTTCCTTTTCTGATCGCCCTGACAAAAAGTGATAAATTATCAAAACGCCAGCAGGATGAGCGGCTGAAAGCATTGCAGACAGAAATCCCTTATGCGGAACAGATTACGATGATCCCCTGTTCGTCGGAGACCGGCCAGGGAATCGAACAGCTTCGTCGTATCATTGAAGAACTGGCGGCCGATTACCAGCCTGTATCCCCTGTGTCCAAAGAATAATTGGTTCTGTTCTCAAACGGATCCGCATATGATGAGAGTATCCGGTATGGAATCAGCAGATGGCTGGAAAACGATATCAAAGGGATATCCGGGCTGATGAGATTGATTTTGGGAAATGTCCAGGGCATGATGAGGGCACTTTTCAGTAAAACGGAGGATTTTTACACCTGTTGACAGAGAAAAGATCGCTATGTTATACTGAATACATAAAAGGCATGATAGAAAGATAAGGGGGATAGAACGTTAGCAGTTTTACTGTGAGCGCCGGGCCTGCATTGGCAGGTGACGAGGCGGAAGGTCATCGAAATTTTCGGCGGGTGCCTTCCCGGTTGTTGGTTCCACAATCGTAGTCTGCTGACAAAACGGCCCTGTAAAGGGAAGGACAAAACAGCGGATCAAAAAGGAACAGCCTGTCTGGACAGGACAGGAGACATGCCTTTTTATATTTGTGTTGTTTATGCGAATCATCTGAGTTGATGGCGTGAAAGGGCATCGGCTTTATATTGTTGTGCGCAGGCTCTATAGTTCGCATCACTACCAGAATAAAAAGGAGAGAGGCTTTATGTGCGGCATTGTAGGTTATATTGGGTATCGCGAGTCGGCAGATGTCCTGATTGACGGTTTAAGAAAATTAGAATACCGGGGCTATGATTCGGCAGGCATCGCGGTTATGCAGGAAAATCAGATTCGAATGGCAAAAGCAAAAGGAAGACTGGACGATCTGGAAAAAAAACTGGAAATAACCGGTAAGCCAACCGGGGTTTGCGGAATTGGGCATACTCGATGGGCAACCCATGGAGAGCCGTCCGACGTCAATTCTCATCCGCATGGTGATGAGAAAATTGCCATTGTCCATAACGGAATCATTGAAAATTATCAGCAGCTTAAAGAATATTTGCAGGAAAAAGGTTATCAGTTTGAATCGGAGACAGATACAGAGGTCGTAGCCAAATTATTACATTATTATTACCAGGGAAATCCAGTGGAAGCGATTCACAAGGTGATAGAAAGAATAAAAGGTTCTTATGCTCTGGGGATTCTATTCCGAGATTTCCCCGATCGCTTATATGCTGTGCGCTGTGAAAGCCCGTTGATCGTTGGCCGCGGAGAAAATGAAAATTTTATTGCATCCGATATTCCAGCTATTTTAAAATATACGCGGGATTATTACCTTCTGGAAGAAAATGAGATCGCGGTTCTTCGCCAGAATGAGATTGAAATTTTAAATATGGATTCGGAACCGGTGCAGAAAGAACTTCTGAGGGCGACATGGGATGTTGAAGCGGCAGAAAAAGGTGGCTATCCGCATTTTATGCTGAAAGAAATCTATGAGCAGCCGGAGGCAGTCTATAAAACCGTTCATCCAAGATTGGGAGAGGATGGGCTGCCCGATCTTGGCCTGCCATCACTCAACGATACAGCGCTCAGAGAGATTGAAAAAGTGCACATTGTGGCCTGTGGTACAGCGATGCATGCTGGTATGATCGGAAAAAATCTGATTGAACAGCTCGCGCGCATACCAGTAGAAGTAGAGATCGCTTCCGAGTTTCGCTATAAAAATCCAATTTTAAGGCCAAAGGAATTGGCTGTCATTATTTCTCAGTCTGGAGAAACGGCCGATACATTGGCAGCGCTGCGACTGGCAAAGCAAAGAGGCTTGCATACATTGGCAATCGTCAATGTAGTCGGTTCATCTATTGCGCGGGAGGCAGATAGTGTCCTGTATACCTGGGCGGGTCCAGAAATTGCAGTGGCCAGCACCAAGGCGTATTCAGTACAGGTTTCTGTGATGTATTTGTTGGCTTTTCGGATGGCTTTGGCAAAGTCAACACAGACGCAGGAGCAAATCCGGCAGATGTGTACTACTCTGGCCGCCTTGCCGGAAAAAATGAAAGAGGTACTGCAACGGGCAGAAGATTGTCAATATTTTGCCAGTCAGTTTCAGAATACCAGAGACCTGTTTTTCATCGGGCGTGGGGTGGATTATGCGCTGTCCTTGGAAGGCTCTTTGAAACTCAAAGAAATATCTTATATCCACAGCGAAGCATATGCTGCCGGAGAATTAAAGCACGGTACGATTTCCCTCATTACAGACGGTGTACCTGTTGTTGCGTTGGCAACCCAGCAAGCACTCTATGAAAAAATGGTGAGCAATATTAAAGAAGTTCTGACACGGGGAGCCAAGGTACTGCTTGTATGCGGGCAGGATGCACCAGCAGAAAAAGAACTGGCAGAATTTATTTTGAGAATCCCAGATGTGGAAGACCTGTTCAAGCCCTTGTTAACGGTTATTCCTTTACAGCTGTTTGCCTATTATACGGCAGTTTTGCGTGGATGTGATGTGGATAAACCGCGTAATTTGGCAAAATCGGTTACTGTAGAATAAACAGATTGTAAGAAACCCCCGTTTTTGTGTTTGGCAAAAACGGGGGTTTGTGGTATCCATTTAAATATGAATAAAAATTTCAAATGCCGAAATTCTGTCTACTTGATTATCCTTCAGACGCTCCGGCAGATCGTTCAGGTTTGTTTTTGGAAATATTGACAGGATTTACGCACAGGGCTATACTATAAATATAGGCAGAGGCAAATTTGTATGTTATGCCAAAGAAGGGACCGAGAAAATGACGCTGGATGAAGTCAAACCCGGACACGGGGGAATTATTACAAAAATTGGTGGGGAGGGTGCACTGCGCCGCAGGCTTCTGGATATGGGCCTGACTCCTAACACACGGGTAGAAGTGCGGAAAGTGGCTCCCATGGGAGATCCGATTGAACTTTTTTTGCGGGGATATGCTCTGACCATACGACAGGAGGATGCTGCAAAAATAGAGATTAAAGAGGTGCGCTTTCAATGAATTATCTTTTGGGGCTGGCCGGAAATCAGAATTGCGGTAAGACCACGTTGTTTAACTGCCTGACTGGCAGTAATCAGCATGTCGGGAATTTTCCGGGTGTTACGGTAGAGAAAAAAGAAGGCAGGATTCAGAAATATAAAACAGCAACGCTTGTGGATCTTCCGGGTATCTATTCCTTGTCTCCGTATACGGCTGAAGAAGTTGTTACACGTGACTTCCTGCTGAAGGAGCATCCGGATGCAATTATCAATATCGTCGATGCAACGAATATTGAACGCAACCTGTATCTTTCCCTGCAGTTGATGGAACTGGGCATACCAATGGTGATTGCGCTGAATATGATGGATGAAGTGCGGGCCAGCGGCAATGTGATCGAAGTCAAAAAACTTTCCGAGAAGCTTGGTATCCCGGTCGTGCCGATTTCCGCCAGTCGCAATGAGGGGATTTCCGAACTAATGGATACGGTCATGCGGACGGTAACATTTAAAAAGCGTCCGGAGCGGATGGACTTTTGTACGGGTCCTGTCCATACCGCGATTCACTCCATTGCGCATATTGTCGAGGTACCGGCCAAAGAGGCGGGCTATCCGGTGCGATTTGCGGCGACAAAGTTGGTCGAGGGAGACCAGCCGATGACAGCTGCTCTTGGGTTGACTGAGGGACAGATGCATATTATTGCGCATATTGTGGCTGAAATGGAACACGAGCTGGGAACAGACCGGGAAGCTGCTTTAGCAGACATGCGATATACATACATAGAGCAAGTATGTGCGGAATGCGTGATCAAACATCAGGAGACGCGGGAACAGGTGCGTTCTGAAAAAATTGACCGGATTTTAACCCATAAATTTTTAGGCATTCCGATTTTTCTGGGCATGATGTTGATCATTTTCTGGTTAACTTTCAGTGTGATTGGTGGGCCCTTGCAGGATCTTTTAGAGTGGGGAATCCAGGAGATCACAAATGGGTTCAGCCATTGGATGGTGGAGATGCATGTCAGCGATTGGCTCCGTTCCCTGCTGATTGACGGGGTATGCGCCGGAGTGGGGAGCGTTCTTTCTTTTCTGCCGCTGATTGTTTTGCTGTTTTTTTTCCTGTCTTTGTTAGAGGACAGCGGTTATATGGCCCGTGTTGCTTTCGTCATGGATAAGCTTTTGCGCAAAATTGGATTATCCGGACGGTCGTTTGTGCCTATGCTGATCGGTTTTGGATGTAGTGTGCCTGCAATTATGGCAACCCGGACCCTTTCCAGTGAGCGGGACCGCAAAATGACCATCCTGCTGACCCCATTTATGTCTTGCAGCGCCAAGCTCCCGATTTATGGCATGATCACAGCGGCTTTTTTCCCTGACCATGGTGCATTGGTCATGATCGGGTTGTATGTTTTAGGCATGGTGGTTGCTGTATTGTCCGGATTGCTTTTAAAAAATACCGTGTTTAAGGGAAATCCGGTACCTTTTGTGATGGAGCTTCCCGCATACCGGCTGCCAGCACCCAGAAGTGTATTGCTCCATATGTGGGAAAAAGCAAAAGATTTTATTCGAAAAGCGTTTACCATTATTTTTCTTGCAGCGATTGTGGTCTGGTTCCTGCAAAGCTTTGATTGGTCGCTGACTATGGTGACAGACAGCAAAAACAGCATCCTTGCCTCCATCGGCTTAGCGATTGCTCCCATTTTTGCGCCGCTGGGCTTTAACGACTGGCGGGCATCTGCGGCACTGATTACCGGGTTAACAGCCAAAGAGTCGGTTGTCAGCACATTGACGATTTTAAACGGCGCTGTATCTGATGCCCAGCTGTCTGCATCTTTGCAGTCCATGTTTACGCCTTTAAGCGCGTTGTCTTTTCTGGTTTTTACGATTTTGTATATGCCGTGTATTGCAGCGTTTGCCGCGTCAAAAAGGGAATTGGGTTCTGTAAAAAGCGCATTGCTGACAGCACTGTATCAGACCGGTGCAGCATATGTTACAGCTTTAATTATCTATCAGATAGGCAGTCTGCTGCTGCATTTTATTTAGCCGTACGGCATCCTATATTTCATATTACAATGTAACAATATACAGGGCGGCGTTCTCCTATCCATGGGCAGTTCCCGCTCTGTATTTTTTTGAGATGAGAAGTAGAAGACTTTTGCAGGAGATATCGTATGAAAAATAGATATAAATTCTTAATTTAAGGTATTTTCAGGCAATGTATATAGCAATACTTATAATAGAAACATATCTCAAGTTACTTGCTATTAAAACCCTTTAATTGCGGGTTTTTTTAGGTAGTTAGAAGTGGTTGCGAGTCGAGAAATGTGGGTAATTCGTGCATTATTTCCATACTACTCCTACACCTATATTCCTACAAAATAAAGAAGCCTCTTCACTGCGGGGTACCTTCGGGTGTTCCTTCTTTGAGGAGGCTTTTTTTATTATAAAATCATTTTTATTCCTAAAATCTATAAAGTAGCTTAATATCAGCAGAAAATATGGGCTGACCGGTACAGTGGTCCCAAGCACTTGGTTTGGATCAAATGATAAATCTATTTACATTCTGAAAGGAATATAGTATAATATGACAGGATTAATGCTAAAAATGCCCTGTTTGGATCTTGCCTGTCAATTGGACTGGCCGCTCGGGGCAGCACCGAATGAATAAGGGAGGAAATGAAGTGAAGAGAATTTTAGCTGTTTTGCTGTCTGTTTCTTTGCTGTGTACGCCGGTATTCAGTACATATGTGTCTGCAGCAGAAACCGATTTTCCAACGCAGCAGGTGGAATTATCAGAATTTGTTCTTTCAAACCGCTGTGTGATTGCAACCGCAGACGGTCAGTATGTACTCACGACAACGGCGGGGACGGAAGGCAATCTCGAATACAGCTGGCTGGAGGTGGATACCTCCGCTGGTTCCAGTACGGTCAGTTTGATTCTGGCACCTTGGGGAAAAGGCGTGAATACCAATCAGAAATGGGCGATCGTTTCGGCCGAAAATACCAACTTCCCGAATGCTCTCAAGATCATTTCTCCGGTGAATCTGCAGGGCGTTTCCCTGGAAACTGCCAGTATGAAAGATGGCGTTGAAGCACTGCCCAAAGACTACTATGGACAAACTTCCCAAATGTTTGAAATCGAAAAGACCGATGACGGTTATTATCATATCAAAAATGCGCTTACCGGTATGTACCTGGGTGTAAAAGACGGTCAGGTGGAAGCCGGCGCACATATTGCGCAGTATAAAGACGGCGACGCTATGTCCCAGAAATGGATGATTTACAAGATTGAGGACGAAACGGCCAGCCGGCTGACTGTCACGCAGACCGGATGGACGCCTAAAGCTTCCAAAAGAATCGCATTCAGTTCCAATACAGAACTTTCTGAGAATCCGATTTTAACAGTGACAAAAGACGGGCAGGAAGTGTTAAGCGTCGAGATGACGCCTCCGGCTAATGCAGCATTTAACCTGTATGCGTACGGTGCGGATGTGACTGCGTTGGAAGAAGTCGGTGAATATGAAGCTTCGGTCAATATTGACGGAATTGCACCGGTCAGCTTTTTTATTGCGGAAGATGTATACCGGAACGTCAGGGGCGTTGACCAGAATGATGTGAGCGTAGAAGCAAATATGACCATTCAAGATATTACAGAGCACTTTTTTCAGTGGCAGCGCTGTGATGAGAGCGATGTAGTACCGATGGATCAGTTTGTCCAGGGAAAAGATCCGGGTTCTGGAAAAATTTATGGTGAAGATTACAACCTGCCGATTTATGTGGCTGAAAACAAGGCGCCGGAAGGCGGCGGAGAGGCCCATAAAGTGGATAGCGGCGAAGTGCTGGCAGACGTTTTTGGAGGATATATTGACGCTACTTCCACCGATAAGGAAACCGGTAACAATGCCAAAGCGGCCATTAGCCTTTTGCACGCTTACAAATATGCATCGGATCCCGCGGACAAAGAGGCTATTTTAGACGAAATTTTTTGGGTATGCGACTATCTGCTCAAGATTCAAAAGGATAACGGTTCTTTCTATCTGGCCGTTAAACCGTATGATATCTGGATGCAGGATTCACCGCCGCGCCATGTTGTGGATCTGGAAGGAACAGGACTTGCCTGCCGTGTCGGTTCTGCTTTGGCAGAGGCAGCCATCTTATTGGAGGAAATAGATCCTGAACGTTCGGAAAAATATCTGGCCGCAGCCATAAAAGCATGGGAATACTACGAAGCAAATCCTGAAAACTTTATTGATCGTGGTGCCTATCCGGTTTATTGGACAGGAAATGCCGGCAGTATCCTGGCTTTGGCTGTGCAGCTTTATATCGCTACCGGAGAGACAAAATACCAGATTGTCGCCGACTCGATGATTGAAGACGGTGAGTTTATCGGCGGTGTATTTACCAAGCTGGACGGAGAATTCCCCGGCCAGTTAAACAGTTATCTGGATGAGGCTGATCATGGGCAGGCGCTGGAGGCGATTGCAGCGTACTATCCTTATTGCAATGCGAGCACAAAAGAGAAAATTGACGTATTGGTGGATGAATGGATTACCTATTGGACCATCAAATCTACAAATGCATATGGATACGATATGGGAATCCCCAAAACCTATTTCGGATGCTGCGGATGGACGATGCAGATTGTTGAAAAAGCGGCGCTGTTGGCATTGGCCACAAATAATAAGGAATGTCTGGATCTGGCGACCAATTTCTATGATTTTGTGACCGGAAACAACCCCACGGGTTCCAGCTTTATTGTTGGATTCGGCACTTTGCAGGGCTGTGAGCCGTTTGGCAGAACCCGTGATGTCACTATGGGTGCCGTTCTTCCGGGTCTGTTTGTAAATGAGGATACTGGTTACTTGACCTCCAGAGAAATTGATGGATCTATTTTCTGGAAGATGGGCGAAACAACCATAGACGTTGCAAGCTGCGTGACTTCCTCTATTGCGATGCTGGATTATGCATTTACGACACAGTATGACGATATTGCTTCCGGTGCGGAAGTTGAAACAATCGGCAATCCTGAGGAGAATCCCTCCCAGAGCACAGAGAGTTCCGATAACGAAAATACTTCTTCTACAGGCGACTTGACGGATAGCAGTGAAGAAGAGGTGGCTCCAGCTTCCTCCGACAATACAGCAGCGATTGTAGCAATCATTGTGGCCGTTGTTATTGTAGTTGCGGCAGCCATGATCGTTGTATTCGTGAAGAAAAAGGGTAAGAAGCAATAAATTTGTCAACAGCGATCTGCTGAAAACAAAAAATCTATTTCATAAAAAAGCCGGCATGTCACGCCGGCTTTTTTACCCCATCCGGATAAATTATGCTGGAAAGAGATAGAAGTTTGTGTTATACTCCTCTTAAAGAAAGATATCGGATGAAAACGAATATCCTGATGACGGAAGGTGAAGGAAATGAATTTTGATAAACTGCAAAAAACCGGAGAAATTCTTGATCAGCAGGTCGCGGAAGGACAGGTTACCGGTGGCGCTGTTTTAGTGCTTAAGGACGGAGAAGAGATATACCGGCATCATGTAGGCTTGGCGGATCAGGAACGGCAGATTCCGATTGCAAATGATACAATTTACCGTATTTACTCCATGTCCAAACCAATTACGGCAGCAGCGGTTATGCTTCTTTATGATCAGGGAAAACTGGATTTATATGATCATGTAAGCTGGTATTTAAAAGGTTTTGAAAATCCGCAGGTATATACGGAAGAAGGTTATGTGCCAGCAAAGCGCGAGATCAAAATTCGTGATCTTTTGGATATGACGGCGGGACTGTGTTATCCTGGAGAGGGCCGCGTTGAACGGAAAATGGCGGAGATTTATGACGCCGTGGGACGGGAATCCGAACAAGGGGCAGTCATCTGCACGAGGGAACTGATGGAACGAGCTGCCGGTGCGCCGTTGGCTTTTCATCCCGGAGAGAGATGGATGTATGGAATCAGCACAGATGTTGCCGGCGCATTGATAGAAGCTGTCAGCGGTATGCGTTTCAGCGAATTTTTAAAAAAAGAACTGTTTGATCCGCTGGAAATGGCAGATACAGGTTTTTTTGTCCCCAAAGAAAAACAGGAGAGATTATCTCAGATTTATATATGGTCTCAGGAACGGAAGAGACTGGAAATATTAAATTGGCAGCATCTTGGCCTGCGCGGATTTTTTAAAGAGCCGCCGGCGTTTGAATCAGGCGGGGGAGGGATGGTTTCTACCATAGATGACTATGCCCATTTTGCAGCGATGATGATGCATCGCGGTATATGGAAAGGACATCGCCTGCTGAGTGAAAATGCCATACAGTATATGACCACGAATCATCTGGATGCGACGCAGATCCAATCCTATAACTGGGAAAATTTTGCGGGGTATGGATATGGCTGTTTTAACCGCGTCATGATTGATAAGAATCTGGCGGGCGGTGTCGGAAATCTTGGGGAATATGGCTGGGACGGATGGGCCGGTACATATTATTCCAACGACCCTGTAGACAAAATTACGCTTTTATATATGGTACAGCGTGTGGATGGGGTCGGCATCAGACCCATCCGATTGATGAAGCAAAGAATTTACGCAGCGCTTTAAACAGGCGGACCTGGCCGTTTGTGCTCTGTGACGGCGTAAAAATACATACGGAGACAGTGAGGCACGATACAGGTGAACATGGATTTAACAGAAGGTAAAATTGGAAAATCGCTGCTGCTATTTAGTTTGCCAATGATTTTGGGAAATCTGCTACAGCAACTATATAATGTGGCAGATACGCTCATTGTTGGAAAACTAATTGGTGCGGCTGCTTTGGCAGCGGTTGGATCCTCCTATTCATTAATGGTCCTTCTGACCTCTATTATTTTGGGATTCTGCATAGGTAGCGGCGTCGCTTTTTCACAACTGTTTGGCGCCAAACGGCTGGATGAACTCAAAACCAGTATTTTTAATGCGTTCTTTTTTATTCTCCTGATTACAGTACTCATCAATATAGCAGCCTTTTTGCTGTTGGATTCATTGATTATTTGGCTTCATATTCCCAAAGAGTCTGTCTGTCTGACAAAAGAATATTTGCAGGTTGTCTTTATCGGCATTCCTGCGATCTACTTTTATAATTTTTTTGCTTCTATTCTGCGAAGTGTAGGGAATACGGTCGTCCCATTGCTTTTTCTGGCCGTCTCTGCAGTGGTGAACATCGTTTTGGATATCGTGTTTATTGTCTGTTTTGAGATGGGGGTATCCGGTGCTGCGTGGGCGACTGTGATCGCGCAGGTGTTGTCCGCGGTCAGCATGGTCATATATTTCCTGATCAAGTCGCCGGAACTCCGTCCAGGTAAACAGCATATGCGCTACCATCATAAATTATTAGGTTTTGTCATTGCCAATTCTACCTTGACGGCGGTTCAGCAGTCTATTATGAATTTTGGTATTTTGATGGTACAGGGACTGGTGAACAGTTTTGGATTTTTTGCAAGCGCTGCTTTTGCTGCGGTCGTAAAAATTGATGCGTTTGCCTATATGCCGGCACAGGATTTCGGCAACGCCTTTTCAACATTTATTGCCCAAAATTATGGCGCGGGAAAACCGGAGAGGATTCATAAAGGCGTGAAAATTGCATGCGCTATGTCCGCGGTGTTTTGTGCGGTCGCTTCCATATGCGTTTGCCTGTTTTCGCGGCCGCTTCTGCTTCTGTTTATTGAGGCAGAAGAAACCGAGATTCTCCGGATTGGGACGCAGTATCTATATATTGAAGGCGCCTGCTATATAGGGATCGGAATTCTTTTTTTACTGTACGGTTTTTACCGCGGGCTTGGAAAGTCCATCATGTCGATTGTCCTGACGGTGGCTTCTTTGGGAACCCGTGTGGTTCTGGCATACCTGTTGTCATCTATTCCGTCAGTCGGCATGATTGGAATCTGGTGGGCGATCCCCATTGGATGGCTTTTGGCGGATATTTTGGGAATCTGGTATTACTGCCTGCGCAGGCGGACCTGGTTTTCTGTCAGCCTACGATGATTCCTGCAGCATCTGTCTGCTGGAATGGAACAGGGGCGGGATGATTATGCCGCCCCTGTTTCCAAGAAATCTGAAAAGTCTGCAGCAGTTTGTATTTGCAGGCCTGGAAAACGTTCGCAAAGACATCCAGCTACTTTCCGGGTTTCTTCTTCCATTCCCATATCCAGCAGGATAATTTCTGTACAGCAAGGGCTCTCTTTGGCTTCCGCAATACACCCACTGACCAACAGTTCCAGATCGGCAATCTGTCCACGGAGAGGGAGGATCCAGAAAACATCCGGCCGCTGTTTGCCATATAACATCCGGCGTTCCAGCGAAGAGGCAAGTTGTGTCAGCCCAATGATAGAAGCGATTGTCAGAATAATCAGCAATATGTAGAGGAGCATTGCCATCAGCCTTTCTATTCAGAGATTTTTACCTGTTTTATTCTATGATTGATACCGGATAATGTGCAGGATTCTTTATTTTTTCTATAATACATAAAAAAACAGAATACAGATACAACAGTACAAAGGTGTGGCGTTCTCTGTGTTTATTTGGTCAAAAAGAAAGAACCGGACAATAGGGTTCCGGTTCTTATCTGGAAAGAAAGGGCAAACATGAAAACATAGATATTTTATTAGGTTTCTGTCAGGGATAGCGGGTCAATCCATGCATCGTCTTTACGGACGGCAAAATGCAGATGTGAATCTTCCGCCAGTTCAGCCTGCGCTGTATTGCCGACATACCCCAGAACGTCGCCTACTTTAACCTGCTGATCTTTTCGGACTTCAGTATTGGCGCTGAGACCGTAATAATGGCTGGAATATCCGCCGTCATGCGTTACGGTAATGCACATTCCCCACATGGTATCCTCTTTGACTTCACTGACCGTACCGTCTGCGGCAGCTTTGACCGGCGTGTCCGGCTCGGCTTTCAAATCAATGCCGTCATGGGTACGCCATACGTTCAACGTCTTGGATTTTACCAGTTCGCCATTACTGTATCCGTTGAGGACGTCTCCGGTCAGCGGCAGCGCCCAGTCCAGTTTCTGCGGCGTTTCTGTATGTGTCGCCGTTTCTATGGGGACTTCTGCCGGCTCCGCTGTTTCCTGGACAGGCTCATCAGGGGTTTTGCTTACTTCCATGTCCACGCTGCTTTCCTTTGGCACATCGCTCACTGGCGTATCAACAGTGGCTGTGCTGTTTTGAGGGGCGGACCATTCATTGACCGTGCTTGGTTGTGACGATAAACGCAGGTCGTTCTCTTCATTCAGAGAGTTCAGCGTATTATTTACTGTTATATAGGTGGCTCCGCCAACGGCAAGTAGGCTGACTGCCAGTGCTATATAAAAGCCTCTTCCGGACATTGCTTGGGACAGCTTTGATTTTCCAAAATGCAGATTTTTCATACAATGCACCTCCGCCGTTATTGTGACCCCTCACAAGAACCTTTATACAGAATCTGAAAAAATTTATGTTTCCATTTTCCTGTATAGGGTTTATCCTGGGAATATCTTTTGTTATTTGATTTTATTTTGCCTGGCAGAAGGAAAATCAATGCTTAATTGATATCGGTGGCTTTAAGAAAAACGGGATAGATCTTGACAGTGTGTTTGGAATAGATTAAAATTGGATAAAATACCCTTATAAAAAATATCACGAATCAGTAAGAAAGGATTTCATTATGAAATGGATAGATAAGGCTGAACGGAAATTTGGCCGTTTCGGTATTCCCAATCTAATGCTTTATATTGTTGGCATCAATGCCCTGGTCTATGTGATTGATATGATATTGGTGAACGGATCGGGCGGTATGCAATCCCTTGCCAGCTATCTTTCTTTTTCGGTGCCCGATATCCTGAATGGACAGGTCTGGAGAATTATTTCCTTTATCTGTCTGCCTCCGGCCAGCTCACCTATGTGGATCGTGATCAACCTGTATTTTTATTATCTCATGGGATCCTGGCTGGAAAATGCATGGGGAAGTTTTCGATTTACTTTATATTATGTGATCGGTATTCTGGGGACCATTTTAGCTGGTCTGGTTACCGGATATGCCACCAATTCTTATATTAATCTTTCCCTTTTTCTGGCTGCAGCACAATTGTTCCCGGACAGCGAACTGCTGGTATTCTTTATTTTACCCGTAAAAATGAAATATTTGGCGTATATTGACTGGCTGATTCTACTGATGTCTTTCATTTTTTCCGACTGGGGCGGGCGAATTGCCATTCTGGTTTCCATCCTTAACTTTTTGCTGTTCTTTGGAAACGATTTTATCAATCGAATCCGTCATTATTTTAAATACCGAAAGCAACGGCAGAATTTTAAACGGCAGATGAATCAAACACCTTGGAGATAGAAAGGAGAAATAACAAATGAAACAGACGGTATATGCAGTTTCTACAACTGAAAAAGACAAGTGGAGAGGACAGGAGATTCACGCCGCCCAGGGAACCGGCCAGGCGGATATTTTGGTGACGGGAGAAAAGCTGCAGACAATCCGTGGATTCGGCGGGTGTTTTAATGAAATGGGGTACAGCGCTTTAATGGATTTGCCGGAGGCTGACCGGGAACATGTAATCCGGGAACTGTTTTCAGAAGAAGGCTGTAATTTTACCTATTGTCGGATGCCGATTGGTGCCAGTGACTTTGCGGAAAGCTGGTATAGCTTAAATGAAACAGAAAACGATTTTTCCATGGAGCATTTTACAATTGAAAGAGATAAGAAGTGCCTGATTCCGTATATTCAAATGGCAAAAAAACAGCAGAAGAACCTGCAAATTTTTGCTTCTCCATGGAGTCCGCCTACATGGCTGAAACATCCTCGTGCGTACAATTTCGGCACGCTGATTCAAGAGCCTGCCTATCGTAAAGCGTATGCGCTGTATTTTAAAAAATTTATCGAGGCATACGAAAAAGAGGGCATACATATCCAGGCAGTGCATATACAAAATGAGCCGGTGTCTGATCAGAAGTTTCCTTCTTGTGTTTGGACTGGTGAGGAACTGCGAGATTTTATCCGGGAGGATATAGGGCCTTTGTTCGCAGAGAGCGGGATGGATACGGAGATTTGGCTCGGAACCCTGAACTGTCCATATGAGGATTACGGTGGATGGGAATGGCAGAAAACCAATTTTAACCGGATGGCCAATCTGGTGCTGCGGGATCCAGAAGCAAGCCGGTATATTCGCGGCATCAGCTATCAGTGGGGCGGCAAACATGCATTATACGATACGAGACGGGCTTATCCGAATGTAGAGATTATTCAGACAGAAAATGAATGCGGCGATGGAAATAACAGCTGGGGCTATATGGAATACATTTTCCATTTGCTTTGGTTTTATTTTGAACATGGGGTTACGGCCTATGTGTATTGGAATATGGTTTTGAAACAGGGAGGACTCAGCACCTGGGGATGGCGCCAGAATTCTCTGTTCTGTACCGATGGAGACCGGTTAATCTACAATCCTGAGTTTTATTTAATCAAGCATGTATGCCACTTTGTACGCCCTCAGGCTTCTTTTATGAGAATTGAAGGAAGTTTTGCAAATAATACTCTCTGCTTTCGGAATCCGGATGGTAGCACCGTGGTTGTGGTTCTTAATCCGTTGGACACGGAAGAAGAGCTTCGGATCTGCGTTTCCGGAGAGGAATGGGTATTTTGTGCAAAACCGCACTCCATTCAGACAATCGTTATAGAAAAATAGAAAAACAGGTGAAAGAACAGGAGAAATCTTTCATCCGATAAGGTGCTCTGAAAATTTTAGGATTCGACAGGTTTCAGAAAAAATTTTTAACACAGGATGACAGATGGACTGTTGAGCGTCTGTTTAGAGAGTTGACAAACCAAGCAAAAACGCGCATAATAGAAATACGATGGCTATAGAAGGCTGCACTTTCTGATTGATTATGTAAGGTTTTCAGAGTTTGATTGGGCAGGCGAAAAGCAGAAAGCGTTGGCTGTGAAAAAAGATAAAGGAGAGGAAAGTATTTGGCAGGATTTTTCGGTATGTTTGATTACTCTAAGCCGGGAGCAGGCGTCGATAAAGGGGGACCACAGAAAAAACGGTTTTTTCTGTTTTTTGACATTTATTTTCGTAAGTTCTGGAAACTTGTGCTTTTAAATCTCCTCTATATAGCTTTTTGTATTCCGATTGTTACAATCGGTCCGGCAACAGCTGGTTTCACCTATGTACTGCGTAATTATGCGCGGGAAGAGCATGCTTTTTTGTTTTCGGATTTTATCGATGCGTTTCGGAAAAACTGGAAGCAGTCTGCTCTGTTATTTGTTTTAAACTGTGCTTGTATTTTTTTGATTGTCAATGCCTTTATTTTTTATTGGAGCATGGAAAGTACGCTGTTTGCCATTATTGCGATGGGAATCTGCTTTTTCCTGGGCATCATTCTGCTCTTTATGAACTATTACGCGCATTTGATGATTGTAACAACGGCGCTTCCCTTTAAGCATATTTTAAAAAATTCTTTCTTTTTAAGCTTTATTGGGGTGCGGACCAATTTGATTACCACTTTTTTTGTTGTCGTTTTGGGTGGCGCATCGGCATTTTTTTATCCCTTTTCTCTGCCCGTTATTATCTTCCTTCTGTTTTCCACGGTAGGCCTGATCGTCTGTTTTAATTCCTATCCCTATATAAAAAAATATGTAATCGACCCGTATTACCGGGAACGGGAGGAGAAAAATCCCTTAGATATGCCGGATGGCACCGACGCTATTTTTACCGATATCGGGTCCCAGGAAGTACAAGAAAAACCTTCCGGCAAAAAAGGAAAAACAATTTCTTGATATTTTTCCAGTGTAGCCGAAAACTCTGGTTGGATTTTGTAAAAAAACTTGAACAATTCTGTTGACAAAAAGGAATACAATCGGTATAATATACTGTAGCGTTATGAGGTGTCGTTATGTTTGTTGATTTAAAGCAGCTGTTTGACATTATCGGTGAACGCAGGGAAATTGAATATTCGATGGATTTGTCCGATTATGAATTATTCGGCGGATACCCTTTTCGTGGGCCGGTACGGCTTTCTGGAGAGATTTATAACAAGGCGGGAATTGTCACTCTGAAGATGCGAGTTGGTTTTGAGTTCACAACGCTCTGTGATCGATGCGCAGAGGAGTTTACCCGGTATTATGAATACCGTTTCCGTCATGTGCTGGTACAGAAGTTGAATGATTCACGTACAGATAAACAGGATCTTGAGGATGTTTATATTGTTGTCGAGGATCTTCGTTTGGATCTGGATGAGTTGATGTTATCGGATATTTTGTTGAGTCTGCCTTCTAAGATGCTGTGCAGACAGGATTGCGCAGGTTTATGTCCGCATTGCGGAAAGAATTTAAACGATGGCTCATGTGATTGCACTGATATCGACGTTTAAAGACTGAAGATAAACTGTTAACAATCGTTATTCCATATAAGGAGGTGCGACAGATGGCAGTACCAAAGAGAAAAGTGTCCAAAGCAAGACGTGATAAAAGACGCAGTGCTGTATGGAAATTAGAGGCTCCGGCGTTTTCTAAATGCCCGCAGTGCGGTGAGTTGAAGGTTCCGCACAGAGTATGTGGAAACTGTGGTTACTACAAAGGCGTTGAGGTAATCAAAAAGGAAGCGTAAGTCCTGGAGTCAAAGACTCTGCCTATGGCAGTGGAAAATATTGGCAGAAAAAAGGTAGGGGAGGAGAAGTCCTTCCTTATTTTTTTATACATTTTGTACATGAACCTGGAAGGGGTTCTCAATTTTCTCAAAAGCTATGTTGAGATACTTGCATTCGTTTCTAAATACCAGTATAATAAAATGTATAAATAAGATACAGGATGCCAAAGGAGAGAATCAATGAGTGTTGTGATTCATGGCGTGGTAATAGACAGCCCTGCCGGCCGTGCAGGTTTGGCTGCCGGCGATTTGTTAGTTAGCGTCAACGGTCATGAAATTCATGACGTTTTAGATTATCAATTTTATATCACGGAAAAGAGACTTCTGATTATTTATCTGGACGCATCCGGAAAGCCGCAGAAAGTAAGAATCCGTAAAGAGGAATATGAAGATCTTGGTCTGACATTTGACACCTATTTGATGGATGAACAGAGACATTGTAAAAACCACTGTATTTTCTGTTTTATTGACCAGATGCCCAAAGGGATGCGGGACAGTCTATATTTCAAAGATGATGATGCGCGTTTGGGATTCCTGTTTGGTAATTATATTACGTTGACAAATATTTCTGAAAAAGAGATTGACCGGATTATTGCCATGAAGATCAGTCCGGTCAATATTTCGGTGCATACCACCAATCCGGAACTGCGGGTTCAAATGATGAAAAATCCAAAAGCAGGAGAATCTTTGCGCTTTTTATATAAGCTTGCAGAAGCCGGGATCTCAATAAACTGTCAGCTTGTTCTTTGTCCCGGTATCAACGACGGGGATGAATTGAGGCGCTCCCTGCAGGATCTGGGGGCTTTATATCCGTCTGTCCGTACCATATCCTGTGTGCCGGTTGGGCTGACAGATCACCGGGAAGGTTTATTTGCCATCTCTCCTTATACACGGGAGCAGGCAAAAGAGATCATTGATATCATCCATACATTTGCAGAAGATTTTTACCGTCAACATCAAGTGCGGCTGGCTTATCCATCCGACGAATTTTTTCTGAAGGCGGAATTACCTCTGCCGGACGATACGTATTATGGGGATTATGATCAGCTGGAAAATGGTGTCGGGCTAATGACTTTATTGAAACAGGAATTTACTTCTGCGCTGGCTCAGCTGGAGGAAAGCGATGCGGCGGTAGAAATTTCTATGGCGACGGGGTACGCAGCGTATGGTTTGATCTGCGAACTGGCGAATATGGCGATGCAGAAATGGCCCAACCTGCAATGCCATATTTATGCAATACGCAACGATTTTTTTGGAAAGAATATTACTGTAGCCGGTTTGATCACAGGGATTGATCTGCTGCGGCAATTGCAGGGAAAAGAGCTGGGGAGCCGGTTGCTGATCCCGCGCTGTATGTTGCGCAGCGAAGGGGATTGTTTTTTGGATGATATGACATTAGAACAGCTCAGCAGTGATCTGGGCGTTCCGATCCAGCCGGTTGAAAATGATGGATTTCAATTGTTGGATGAAATGACAGTTTGCAATACGGAGGGATAGAAATGGCAAAACCGATCGTGGCAGTTGTCGGCAGGCCCAATGTCGGAAAATCAACGCTATTTAATAAATTGATTGGACAAAGACTCTCAATCGTGGAAGATACTCCTGGCGTCACCAGAGACCGGATTTATGCGGATTGCGAGTGGACAGGGCGGCAATTTATGCTTGTGGATACCGGGGGCATTGAACCGGCAAGCGATGATGTGATTTTATCCCAGATGAAACGCCAGGCTGAATTGGCCATCCAGAGCGCACAGGTCATCATATTAGTGACGGATTTAAAAAGCGGTGTTACCGCAACGGATATGGATGTAGCCCAGATGCTGCTAAAATCCAATAAACCTATTGTTTTATGCGTCAATAAATGTGACAGTGTCGGAGAAATGCCCATGGAATTATATGAATTCTATAACTTGGGGTTGGGTGATCCCATTGGGGTTTCTGCTGCGCACGGACATGGAACCGGAGACCTTCTAGACGCTGTTTTTGCTCATATGCCGGAAGAAGCTGTAGAAGAATATGATCAGGACGCGATCAAGGTGGCGATCATTGGAAAGCCGAACGTTGGAAAGTCTTCACTGATCAACAAGCTGTCGGGGCAGGAACGGATGATTGTTTCGGATATTGCAGGCACCACCCGTGATGCGGTAGATACAGTAATCGAAAACAGCATGGGGAAGTTTGTATTCATTGATACGGCCGGAATCCGGCGTAAATCCAAAGTGTTGGATTCCATTGAGAGGTACAGCGTACTGCGCGCGCATATGGCGGTCGATCGTGCTGATGTAGCGGTTATCTTAATTGATGCTACCGTTGGATTTACCGAACAGGACAGCAAGGTTGCAGGATATGCTCACGAGCAGGGAAAGGCCTGTGTCATTGCAATTAATAAATGGGATGCAGTGGAAAAAGAAACTACTACGATGCAGACATTCAAAAAACAGCTGCAGAAGGATTTCAGTTTCATGTCCTATGCGCCGTTTGTATTTATCTCTGCAAAAACAGGACAGCGTTTAGACAAGCTGTATGAAATGATCCGTTTTGTCTATGAACAGAACAGCATGCGTATTTCAACGGGCAAACTGAATGATATGCTCGGATATGCTACATCACGGGTACAGCCTCCTTCTGATAAGGGAAAACGTTTGAAGATTTACTATATGACCCAGGCGTCATCCAATCCGCCTACTTTTGTCGTATTTGTCAACAGCACAGAACTGTTTCATTATTCCTACCAAAGATATCTGGAAAATCAGATCCGTGAAACCTTCGGATTGACGGCGGCACCTATTCGGATCATTTCCAGAGAACGCGGAGAGTAGAAACAGCAATGTTTCATGGAATGATACCTGTTTATGCCTCAAATAATGGGTGTCATGGGAGCGAGGTTCCGATTGGGAAAGATGCATCAAGATTAAGGAAAGGCATGATCATCCATGTTTTTATTGATTTTAGCCATTTTATTAACTGCGTTTGTCAGTTATCTGCTTGGTAGCTTGAATTTTGCCATTATCATTTCCAGAATACTTTTAAAGAAAGACGATTCGCTTTATCGGGAAAAACAGGTTGAAAGAAAAAGGGGAGATATTCGCGATTTTGGAAGCGGCAATGGAGGAATGACCAATATTTTGCGGACCTTTGGAAAAGGTCCAGCAGTGCTCACCACATTGGGCGACTTGCTGAAAGGTATTTTTGCTGTTTTATTGGGGAGATTCTTTTTTATATACATTGCCGGCATGGCAGATTTTTCATCCGGAGAATACATTGCAGCTGCTTTTGCGTTACTGGGCCATATGTTTCCCTTGTATTATGGCTTTAAAGGTGGAAAAGGCATTATGACGTCTGCCGGCGTTTTGCTCGTTATTGACCCTATTGTATGTATGATGATTTTAGGTGTTTTTCTGGTCGTTGTGCTGATTTCCCGCATCGTTTCGCTGTCCTCCATTTGTGCGGCGGTAGCATATCCGCTCGCTACGCTGCTGCTACGATTTTTACAGCACGCAGACGGCTATGTAATCCTGAGAGACAGTTTGTTTGCACTGGCTATTGCGATATTGGTGATTTTCATGCATCGCAGCAATATTCAGCGGCTGCTGAACGGAACAGAGGCCCGCTTTAACAAAAAATCCAATGGCAAATAGTATATCGGTACATATGATCAAAAAGGGGATAATAGTATGGCAAAAATCGCTGTGTTAGGCTGCGGGTTTGGAACATCGCTGGCAGTTATGGCTAATAAGTATGGACATGATGTTGTGCTCTGGTCCAAATTTGAAAAGGAAATCCAGGAGATACGGACTTATGGGGAAAATCGCCGTTTACTGCCGGGAGTGCCAGTGTCGCCTTCTATTGTATTAACTACTAATCTGGCCGATATTGAACAGGCAGAATATGTGTTGATGGTTGTACCGACAAACGCTATGCGTGAAGCAGCTAAAAGTGCTGCACCCCATATCCGTTCGGATGCTGTTGTTATTAATCTTGCAAAAGGGCTGGAAAAAGGCAGTTTAAAGCGAATGTCTCAGGTGCTTCAGGAAGAAATGTCGGGCCAGGAGATTGTTGTCCTGTCCGGGCCATGCCACGCCGAAGAAGTTGCACGTAATATGCCTACTACCATTGTTGCTGCATCGAATCATCGTGCGGCCGCAGAGCGTGTGCAGGATGTATTGTCGAACGGTTCTATGCGTATTTATGTCAGTGATGATATGATCGGGGTAGAAGTGGGTGGAGCTTTTAAAAATGTCATTGCCCTTTGTGCAGGAATTTGTGATGGTGCGGGACTGGGAGATAATACCAAAGCAGCTTTGATGACGCGTGGTATTACAGAGATTGCCCGGTTAGGGGTAGCGTTGGGCGCTCAAACGGAAACCTTTGCTGGACTTTCAGGCATCGGTGACCTTATTGTCACCTGTATGAGCATGCACAGCCGCAACAGGCGCGCGGGTATTTTGATTGGGCAGGGAATTGACCCGGTGGTTGCAGTAGAACGCGTAGGAACCGTAGAAGGTTATACAGCTACAGAAACAGCCTGGATGCTGGCGCAGAAACAGAAGATCGAAATGCCCATTACCGAGCAGTTGTATCAGGTTCTGTATCAGGGAAAATTTTTTCGAGATGCTTTACAGGATCTATTGAGTCGCCCACAGCGGCATGAAAATGAAGAAGTTTGGTTAAACAGTAAATAAACTGACGCTCTTTTCGAGGATTCCCTGAAACAGGAATCCTCGAAAAGAAAGACAGAAGATTCCCTGATCATTATGTCCGATGTATGTTTAAGAATGACAGCAGAATCTGATAAGGATATGGAAAATATGCCACAGAGTTGCATGATTTTTTTCATGGAACAGGATATCGGTTCTATGATGAAAACCAGGAATTTTTTTGTTAGAATCTATTGACAAATTCAGATCGGATTGATATAATATATAACGTCGCTTGATCTGGAAATAGAGAATTTTAATATGCGGGTGTAGTTCAATGGTAGAATCCCAGCCTTCCAAGCTGGTCGCGTGGGTTCGATTCCCATCACCCGCTCCATTTTTTTGTCCCGTATGCGCCCATAGCTCAGCTGGATAGAGCAACTGCCTTCTAAGCAGTAGGTCACAGGTTCGAGTCCTGTTGGGCGCGCCAAAAACCACTTTTGTCTATTTGGGCAAAGGTGGTTTGTTCTTTATAAAAACAAAAGGCTTTGTCAGCCTGTCCGAAAAGGCAGGCGGCATGAAAGTGTGGACCCAAAAGATAGGAAATAGAGAGAGGAGAACAGCAGTGCATCATATCCCAAACCCAAACGAGATTTTTCCTAATGCATATAAAACCTCGTGCTTTATTAAAAATGTCGTTCAGGCGCCCAACATCTTAATCGGCGACTACACATATTATGATGATGCAGTAGATCCGACCGGTTTTGAAAAAAATAACGTCCTCTTTAACTATCCGGAGTTTGGAGATCGACTGATTATCGGCAAGTTTTGTTCGATTGCTTCCGGTACAAAGTTTATTATGGGGCCGGCCAATCATCGCTTGAGCAGCGTAACAACCTATCCGTTTCATGTTTTTGGGGGAGTTTGGCGTGAAAGAACTCCCGATCATATGTCGCAATTACCATTTAAAGGAGACATTGTCGTCGGAAATGATGTATGGATCGGACGTGAAAGTGTGATCATGCCCGGTGTTAAAATTGGGGATGGTGCGATTATTGCTGCATATTCGGTGGTGACAAAAGATATACCGCCCTATACCGTTGCAGGCGGCAATCCTGCTCGTATAATAAAAAAACGTTTTGGAGACGATTTAATCGAACAATTACTTGAGTTAAAATGGTGGGATTTGCCGCCGCAGGATTTGGTTGAGATTTTGCCTTTACTCTGTGATCCGGATTTAGAAAAGGTCGCGCAGCAGATCAGGGAGAGAAGAAAGTAGATCCGGTTATTGTGTTGCTTCTGGTACTTGTAAGTCCCGTTTAGTTCTATGAAGTTATCGTGTGTATGTAGAGAATCATTGGCGTCTATTTTTTGCTGGAAGCCGCGGGATTTAATACATCTGTCTGCAGGGCATGACCGTTAGCCAAGTTTATTCTGGCGTTGCATATAGGTAAAAAGCCGGTTGTCATACGACAACCGGCTTTTTACCTATATGCAACCCTAACCCAATACCTTTCCTACCACCCGCAGATCATCGTTTTCTCCAATTGGAATCGGCGCATAGGTTCGATTGATAGAAATTAAATAAGGCTTGTTTCCACGATATTCCAGTTTTTTGCAAAGCGCTTCTGCATTCAACGTAAAAATACCGATTTCACCAGGTGCAAGATCAGGCTGTTGCTTGACCCAGACAATCTGGCCGTCTTCAAATCGGGGCCGCATGCTGTCTCCGCAAAGCCGAATGCCAAAGCTGGCTTCTGGGGGAACATCGTCTCCGACTTCCCAAAGCTCATAATCTTCTGTTGGAATTGGCAGAGGAATCCCAGCTGCTGCTGGCGCAACATAGACGGGAATTTCCCTGACGTTATTGGTACTATTTTCAGAAATAAATGGAATGACACGTTTTGCTATATCCGTATCCGTTTGCAAATAGCGGTATTCTACATCAAGCAACGCATTCACCGCCTTTTTACCCCGTTCGTCCAACAGACGGTATTTTTTAATGTATTCTCTTTCTTCCGTGGTAAAACTAGCATTTTCATCCCCACCTGATCCAAAACGCCCATACATTTCTCCGACAGAAATATCTAAGATTTCACAGATCCGGAATAAAAACTCAATATCAATTGAATTTTTTCCATTTTCCCAAGAGGACACGGCATTGTGTTTAACACCCAGACGATCTGCAAGTTCCCGCTGCGTTAACCCTTTTTTCTTGCGGTAATAATTTAAATTCCTCGCAATTTCATTTTTTACGCTTCCCATACAGAATATTCAATCCTTTCTTTTTGCCTATCTACAGCTTCCCCATTTTTCTGTCTTAAGTCTTGATTCATTTTCTTTAGTATAGCATATAAATCTAAGAAAAGCAAGATATTTTTTCACAACTTATGAAAAATATCTTGACTTTATGAAAATATCATTCTATAATATGTATACAGTTCGCATTTTATGAAAAGGAGAGGGATTCCAACGGACATTATTCAGACAATTGACAAAACGAGAAAAACATACGGTTGGACATTAGACGAACTGGCAAGACGGGCTCATATGCCGTTGTGGAAACTCAATGATATTTTGACTGGACAAAGACCACTGTATGCAGAAGACTACTTTTATATTTGTCAGGGACTGCATATAGATTTGGATCAATGTAAAATATCCGAAAATGCAGATGATCGTCGTCAGTATTGGAAGTCATGTTAAATACAGCGTATGGTTCAGAAATGGTTAGAGCGAATTTCTGATGAGGAGGGAGAGTATATATGACCCGGCTGAATGTGGGCAGTCGGAAAATACGATACAGAGCAATTTTTTATCCAAGGACAAAGAAATAGGGGGGAATGGTTATACAATGACGAAAGAAACCTTAAAGAATTATCGGGTATATGCAATGGAAATCAGACAGATTAAAGCAGAAATTCACAGGCTGCGCAGTAAGATATTCTCGATAAAATCAGAACCGGATTCTGATCTACAGAAAACAGGGGATCAACCAGGGGCTATGTCAGAGGAATTATACAGGAACACAGCTATACAGCTGGAAGAATTAATTCAGAAATACTATATAATTTTAAATCAATTATGCGCCGAACAGCTTCGGATAGAAACAGCAATTGCTTCATTGCCATCAGAAGAACGGCAGATTTTTCGCTGGCGGTACCTTCACGGTATGAGTTGGATTCAGATCAGCGTAAAGGCTGGGTACAGTAAAGCACAAATTTATCGGGTTCATGCAAATATTTTAAAGAAACTACAGAATTTTGAATAAGTCTGTTTTTATTTTTTCATTTAAATTTCATATTTAATGAAATTTAAATAATTTATATCACAAAAAAAGAAATAGAAAAAGGAGAGACATCATTGCATACAAAAGAAATTTTGAATGACCATCAGAAATTGTTTTGTGATGAGTATCTGTTGGATTTTAACGCTGCTGCCGCCGCACGGCGTTCTGGATACGGAACATCCAGCGGTTATCGTTTATTGCAGATGCCGGCCTGCACCAGTTATATTCAAAAAAAGATCCAGGAACGGAAAGAAAAAATACAGGTTACAGAGCAGGATATCATTGGTGAACTCAGCAGTATTGCATTTGCAAAGGCAACCGATTATCTACAGATCACCGAACAGGACACAGGAAAGCAGGTTTTGCAGGCGATACCGGCAGAACAGCTCTCTGCAGGGCAACGGGCAGCCGTCGAGTATGTCCGGCAGACATCCGCCGGCATTTCGGTAAAACTGCATGATAAGGTCAGGGCGCTGGAACTTTTGGGAAAGCATATTGGGCTTTTTGCCGTCAAACCATCTGTCAAACCGTCCGAGGATCTGGAAGTTCATGTGGAATACGGCTCCAACGAAAGTCAGGATACGGATGAGAAGGATCATACTGCAATCTAATCCGGTGTTTCATCCGGTGCATATATCCCGCTGCCGCTATATTGTTATGAAAGGATCCGCAGGCTCCGGAAAATCAGCCGATACGGCCCAGGAATACATTCTTCGTCTACTCCAGGAACGGGAACGAAATTTGCTGTGCATCCGGAAAGCGGAAATTTCCAATCGATATAGTACATTTGCAGAACTTTCTGCTGCCATCCGGCGTATGGGCGTTTTTGACCTGTTTATCGTCCGGGAATCTCCGATGTCTATTCAATGCAAAAATGGTAGTCAGATTCTGTTTCGGGGGATGCGTAACAGTGTAGAGAGAGAAAAGCTGAAATCTATTACGGTTGCACAGGGAAAGCTCACAGACATTTGGATTGAAGAAGCAACAGAATTGACCCAACAGGATTTTGAAATTTTAGATGACCGTTTGCGGGGAGAGCTTCCGGCGGGTTTGTTTTATCAGATCAAACTCACCTTTAACCCGGTCAGCGCATCCCATTGGATTAAACGGGTGTTTTTTGACCGCTACGATCCACAGGTTTTGATTCATCACAGCACATATCTGGACAATCGCTTTATCGACAGCGCATACAGGCAGCGTATGTCCAGAAGAAAGGAAATAGATCCGGAAGGATATCGAATCTATGGACTCGGAGAATGGGGTGAGACTGAGGGGCTGATTCTGACTAACTGGAAAGTAAAAGATATTTCACAAAATATGAATTTCTATGATGATATATCGGTAGGACAAGACTTTGGATACAATCATGCTAATGTGATTCTGGTATTGGGTTTTCGAGACGGGGCACTGTATATTTTACGGGAGCTGTATGTACAGGAAAAGGACACGGATGAAATTATCCGAATGGCGACAGAGATTCCAAAAGATCGGCTGATGTACTGTGATTCGGCTGAGCCGGATCGGATCCGCATGTGGCGACGTGCTGGTTTTCGCGCACAGGCTGTTTGTAAAGAACCCGGCAGTATTAGTGCACAGATTGATTGGTTGAAAGCAAGGCCGATTCTGATCCATCCGGACTGTACCAATACAATACGGGAGATTTCACAGTGGAAATGGAAAAAGGACAGCTACAGCGGACTGTATCTGGACGAGCCCGAAGCAATACAGGATGATGCCATGGCCGCTTTGCGGTATGGAATTGAGGGGCAAAGGAAAGGCAAGGGCATACGAATTTTAAAATAATCAGACATGCAGAGCAAAGAGGAGGAAGAAAATGTTTCAAAATACAGAGACAGAACGGATTACGGCACAACTATCAGCGGCGGCCCCTATGGAATTAGAACAAATACTGGCTGCCAGAATCGACGAATGGCTTCGATCGGATAAACGGGCCTGGATGCTGACTGGGGAGCGGTATTATCGGAATCAGACCGATATCTACGAAAAACGCCGGGAAATTGCAGGAAGAATGCTGAAAAACCGGTCCAACCAACAGTTGGCCCATCCGTTTATTCGGAAGCTGACCGATCAGAAAACCGGATACCTGCTTGGGAAAATGCCGAGTATCCTGACAGAGAACCAAAGTCTGAAATCAGAACTACAGGATATTTTTGACCGGAATTTCTGGAGAATCTTTAAAAACCTGGGGAAAGAAGCGATTACAAAAGGGGTTGCCTGGTTGCAGGTCTATTTTGCGGGAGGAAAGATTGCGTTTCAGAAAATTCCTTCGGAAGAGATTATTCCTTTATGGGAGGATGCTTTTTGTGAACGATTAGAGGGACTCTTGCGGGTTTATACGGAAGAAGCCTATGAAGGGCGTAGAAAGACCACAGTTGTACATGCAGAGTACTGGAGTTCCAACGGAATGGATGCGTATATCTACCAGGGAGGAAAGCTGTTTCCCGATGCTTCACAGACCCATTTTTTATTAGGCGGACAGCCGAGGAACTGGGGAAGAATTCCTTTTATTCCATTCCGATATAACGAGGAAGAACAACCTCTGGTCAACCTGATCAAAAGCCTTGTGGATAACTATGATTTGCAGGCCTCTATTTATGCGGACATGCTTGCCGATTTGCCCCAATTTATTTATAAGCTGGTTAATTATGGCGGACAGGATCTGGAAATGTTTCTGCGGGAATTACAGGAATACCGTGTTGTGTCTCTGGATGAAAACGGGGATGTAGATAAATTACAGGCCGACCCCAATACAGCAGCGGTAGAAGGCATGCTGTCCCAGGCGCGCAGGGATATTTATGAATTTGGACGCGGGGTGGACAGTCAGAATGAACAACTTGGCAATGCATCCGGAACTGCTTTGAAATTCCGGTATGCTGATCTGGATATGGACTGCAATATTTTAGAGACCGAGTTCCAGAAAAGTTTTGAAGAGCTTTTATGGTTTGTCAAACAATATTTATTCTTTACCGGAAAAGGAAATTATTTGGATGAAAAGGTGGAATTAATTCTCAATAGGGACATACTGATCGCAGAAAGCGAGGCAATTGCTAACTGTAAAGAAAGTGTGGGGATTATTCCGGATGCGGTGATCGCCGCCAATCATCCCTGGATGTAAACGCCGGAAAGGAGGTGAACAGAGATGCAAGAAGAAATGACAGGCACAGATCTCGATACAACCGATGAATTGTCTCATTTGCTGGAAATAGAACGACAGGAAAAAACGGCCGCTTTGGAAGAAGTACGGCAGCTGCGGATTGATCTGGCGATTGAGCGGGCACTGGGGTCAGAGTGTCTGGATCTGCCGGTAGCGGCTGGACTGATTGACCGAAGCAAAATTGAACTGGATTCATCTGGGCAAATCAACAGCGGTTTGGATGAACAAATAGAAAACATCCGAAGAGAAAAACCTTATTTATTCCATCAGACTCCAACTTCTATGAGACCAAGCGCGCCACAGAAGAGAGAAAGTGTGGATGCCTTTTTACAAGGTTTTAGCAAACAATACTAAATTTGATTGATTACAAGGAGGACTTTTTATGGCAACAACTGTAAATTACGCACAAAAATATGCACAGAATGTCGATGAACGATTTTCACTGGAGGCGCTGACCACACCGGCAGTCAACAACGATTATGATTTTGATGGCGTCAACACGGTCAATGTGTATTCGATTCCAGCCGCCACGATGGGAAACTATACCCTGCAGGGAACCAGTCGGTACGGCACGCCGGGAGAACTTTCCAACAGCGTGCAGACACTGACCCTTTCCCGGGATCGTTCCTTTACTTTCACGATTGACCGGCGCAATTATTCCGATACCATGATGACGATGGAAGCAGGACGCGCGCTGGCAAGACAAATGGATGAAGCAGTCATTCCGGAGATTGATCAGTACCGTCTGGAGAAGATTGCGGCCGCTACCACTCCGGTTGTGGGTGCTGTCACAAAAACAAACGCTTATGAAGTTTTTCTGGATGGTACGGCAGCGTTGACAGAAGCCAAAGTGCCGCTGCATGGGCGGGTTGCGTTCATTACGCCGACATTCTTTAAACTGATTAAACTGGACGGTACGTTCATTAAATCGGGTGATCTTTCCCAGCAGATGCTTCTCAAGGGGCAGATTGGTACAGTCGACAATGTACCACTGATTCTGACGCCAGCCAGTTATCTGCCGGAAAACACGGCATTTTTGCTGACGCATCCGGCAGCGACTGTTTCCCCAGTTAAACTGGCAGAATACCGTGTGCATGAGAATCCGCCGGGAATCAGCGGATGGCTGGTAGAAGGACGTTTTTATTACGACGCTTTTGTTCTGAACAATAAGAAAAGCGCGATCTATCTACATACGACTGCCGCGGCTACCTCTGATTAATGCAGAATCGTTCAAGCATCAGAAGAACAGACAGCCGTGAGATGCGAACCCCAGGGTGTTAGCGGCCGGCTAATTCACGCACAGAAATGAACGAAAAGGGCAGGAGCAGACTGAGTAAAGGGGTAAGAGTCAGACAAAAGAGTCTGTGAAGGATCGTTTTGGGGAACAGATCATTCGGCCTTGCTGCCGGGATTGAGGGCTGCCTGGGCGGTGGCAGCATCCGGGCAGGAGAAATCAGCCGTCCAGTATCGCCGGATAACGGTCTATGAAAAGGAAGAAAGTCGGAGAAGTCCGGCGGGAAAGGGAAAGTGGGATAAAAAAGAATGGAGGTTTCAGGATTGGATATCATGGAGTTGGTAAGCGGCCGGACGCAGATAGAAGACGAGGATATTTTAGAAGAGGCGGTCTTAGAAACTGCGCAGACAATCCGTAATTACTGCGGTTTTGAGCAAAATGAGGAAATACCGGAACCGCTTACCTATGTATGGGCTGGTATGGCTGTGGAACTGGCAGAGAAGCGGGCGCGGGAACGTACGGGAATGGTCGATACCACAGGAGCGGCGCAAACTGTCAAAGTAGGAGACACCTCAGTTACGCTTCGTACGCCGCATACAGACAGTACGGAAGAACTGACGCTGCACTACCGGCAGCAACTGAACGGTTTTCGGAGGATGAACTTTATATGAGCATTTTTTCATCCGGCATGGTCTCACGTTTGATTGCGCAGCTGTTTGAGGATCGAGCTTCCGTTTACCGATCAGAAGAAGGGAAAAATCCAGATGGCACCACTGCTTCTGGGTTACAGGAAATCCCGGTTTTACAGGATCTTCCCTGTAGAATCAGCTTTCCTTACCAGGTGAACCTGGATCAACCCTACAATATCTGTACCCAAAACAATCCGGAACGGATGCGGGGCAAGCTTTTTCTGCCGCCCGAAACAGATATTCGAAAAGGGGATTTTATTCGGGTCCAGCGGAGAGAAGCGGAAACATTGACAGAATATATCGGTTATGCAGGCGTGCCAATTCATTATTCGACACATATAGAGGTTATTTTTGAAGAACGACGCTTTGCGTAGCTGTCAAAGGAGGTGATGAGAATTGATTGAAGGGGAGACTGTCAAAAGCGGAGTGGCCAGACGGCTGGCGGAGGGGTTTACCTGTCCAATTTACAAAGAAAGGGTGATGCAGGGATTTCAAACACCTTGTCTATTTATTGAACAGGGAGAGGTAAAACAGAAAAACCAGCTCAACGGCTATGTCCTGCGGGAATACGGAATGATTGTACATTATTATCCGCAGGAAAATTCTAAAACCCCCTATGAGGACTGTGCGGCGGCAGGTAATATTCTGGCTGAACTGCTGCGGATCATTGACGCAGACGGACTTGTACGGGGCACAAACAGCCGCTATTCGATTAAAGACGGCGCTTTGTCTTTTCAGATCGTTTACCCGCTGCGGCTGGTAGAAGAAAGCCACACCGTAAAAATGCAGAAGGCAGCCGTTCATACACAGCTCAGCTGATCTGCAAATTCATATAACAATAAACGCCAATTCCTATTTGTGTGCCCGGCGCCCTGCAAAGATTTGAAAAGCCAGGGCTGAAATCCCACCGGAAACGCAAAGTCGAATGGAGATCAAACAAAAAATAACAGGAGGAAAACAAATGGCAGGAGGAACATTTACAAGTTATACTAAGGTACGTCCAGGTGCATACATCAATATCAAAGGGGCAGATCAGAACACATACGTGTCCGGCGTTCGTGGGACAATGACAATGCCCATGTCTCTTCCCTGGGGAGCAGAAGGAGAACTGGTTCAGATTTCGACAGAAGATCTACCGGAGCTGCAGTCTATGATTGGACTCACAACAGAAGACGAGGGCGCACAGTGGATACGTCTGGCATTCCGCAACTGTACAACTGCAATCCTTTACCGCATGAATCAGGGCGGAGTTAAGGCGACAGTCAGTACGGGAGGTTTGCAGGTCACCGCGAAATATCCGGGAAGTTTTGGTAATCGGATCCGTGTAGCGGTTGAAACAGCGGAAGCCGCTTTTCAGGTTGTCACCTATATTGATACTGCAGAAAAGGATCGTCAGACAGTTTCTTCGGCAGCAGAGCTGCAGGGCAATACATGGGTGGATTTTGCCGCTGCTGAGGAAGAAGAACTTGTCGCAGCCGCGGCCGTATCCCTGACCGGCGGAACAGACGGAGAAGAAGAAGAGGATTATACGGGATATTTTGCGGCTCTGCAAAATATTTTCTTTAACACGATGGCTATACCGAGTACGGAAGAGACACTCAAGGAAGAAGCAGTCGCATTCGTACGCCGTTTGCGTGAAGAAGAAGGACAGAAGGTACAGGCGGTTCTGATCAATTATCCGGAGGCCGACTATGAAGGCATTCTGTCAGTGAGTCAGGGCTTTTCAGACGCGTCGGAGACTGTGGACGAAAAGGGTTTCTGTGTTTATGCAGCCGGTATGACCGCAGGCGCTGAACTGAATGAAAGCAATACATATCATGTGATCGAAGGTGCAACCAAAATCAGTTCTATTCCGGAAAATCTGGAGAAAGCTCTCCGTAACGGTCAATTGCTGCTGACCTACCGGCAGGATGGCAATGTAGTGGTTGAAAAAGATATCAATACACTGCATACCTTTACTCCGGAGAAAACCTATACTTTCAGCAAAAATCGCGTCATCCGCTGCCTGGACGATATCGCCAACAGCGTTCGCAAAATTTTTGAAAACAAGTATATCGGTAAAGTGAATAATGACGCCAGTGGACGCAGTGTCTTTAAAGGCGAACTGGTGGGCTATCTCAATCAACTGCAGGGCATGGGTGGTATTCAGAATTTTTCTGCCGCAGATGTTACTGTAACCGCAGGAAATGATGCAGACACTATTATCGTCGATTTGGCAATACAGCCGGTTGATGCACTGGAAAAACTGTATATGACCGTGACCATTGCCTAATAAAAAATAAGGAGGAAAAATAAATGGCCTATTTACGCGCACAGGATACCATTTCCGGACAGGAAGGGAAAATTACTTTTGATATTGATAATAACGTAGAGTTCGGCGGATTTGTAAAAAAAGTCGAAGCCAAATTTGAAAAACAGAAAACAGAGGTCAAAACGCTTGGCAAAAGAGGCACTCAGCATAAGGCCAACGGTTGGAATGGCACCGGTTCTTTTACCCTGTATTATGTAACCAGTAAATTCCGCAAAATGGCGCTGGATTATGCCAAAAACGGAAAAGACGTCTATTTCACAGTGACGGTGGAGAACGATGACCCGACCAGCACGATCGGTAAGCAGACAGTTGTACTTTATAACTGCAATATTGACAGCATGATTCTTGCCAGCGTGGATGTAGACAGTGAAGTCCTGGAAGAAGATATGGAATTCACCTTTGACGATTTTGACATTCTGGACGAATTTGGAAATCCAATGAGCGGTGCAACAGAATAACCTTTGAAGGGAGAAACAGACGATGGCAGGAGCTGAAAAATTTGTCGATATTATGCGGGAAGTTGCGCAACACGCTTACCCGCATCATGACCGGAGAGGAATTCGGGGAATATCAGAAACAGGCGGTTTTGATGGGACGGCATCGTAAAATCAATTTTGACATCAAACGTTTTAATGAACTGGTTGTGATTAATAATACAGTGGAGCCAAACTTTAAAGATGCAGAGAGCATCCGGACGGCTGGTTGTACTACACCGGAACAGTTTTTGTATAAGTCGCTGCTGGCGGGAGAAATCAGCGAACTTTCCAACCGGATTTCTCAGCTATCCGGTTTCGATCAGAATCTGGAACAGGCGGTGGACGAAGCAAAAAACTCATAAAGGAAGGGGACGGCGAGACGATGTACGCTTATTTTGCGCTGCATAAATTCCACTGGGAACCGTCTCGCATTGCCAACCTTCCCATGCGTGAAAAAGCGCTGGTCATTGCGATAATTCGCCAACGGCTGGAGGATGAACGTAAAGAACAGCCTGTAAACTGGAGAGGACATAAAAAAAGGTATCCGCATTCTATCTGTTTTTAGGAGTAAAAAGATTCCAAAAGAATCTAGATCATGGTATCATCTTTTCAACATCAATGATTTGAAAGACATAGAGGAAGATAGATGATGAAGAAAAGCATGATTGCTGCGATTGTTACTGGTATTGTCGTTATAGGCGTAATCGACCAGTATCGTGGATATGCCGCAGAAGCCTTCTGAGACAGACGGCAGGGAAAAGCCAGCCGATGTTTCCCGCATCGGCTGGCTTTTACTTTTGTTTACGGAGGTATATGAATGACGATTACAGAAAGTTTGCAGCATCAGAGAGGGGATACACAGGATATCCCTCAACCTTGAAATTGAATAAGGAGGTGTGACGATGACAATGACAATGAAATTCGTTTATCACAATAAGGAATATTATTTGCCAGTGAATCCGGAAGAAGTAACGATTTCTCAAAAGAACAGCAATGAGACCCAAAAAGTAGTTTCTTTTGGAGAAGTTAGCTTACTGGGAACGCCACAATTACGAGAATTCCAGATTAAAAGTTTTTTTCCGACCCAAAACGGCCGGCCTTATGCAGCGGCTACCGGATCCAAATTCCGTCTTCCCCGCGTTTATATCGACCTGTTTGAACAAATCTGCGCGGATCGGGAACCTGTTCGTTTTATCGCTTCGCAGCTTCGGTTAAATATGATGGTATCAATTGAAAGCTTTTCCTACAGTTACATTGCCCAAAATGAGGATGTCGCTTATGAGATTTATCTGAAAGAATACCGGCGCCCACGGGCAACTGTTCTCCATTTCCAGAAGGAATCGGATGGAGAGACGATGGAAAATACAGTGGAAGAACAGCCAGAAAATCCGGACAAACATCCGTATGTTGGCTGCTCTGTACGGGTGAATGGACGGCTCTATCAAGATAGCTACGGCAACAATCCTGGCAGGATGCTCTCCAATTATCAGGGAAAGATCAGCCTGATTGTACAAGGCAGGAGCCATCCATATCATATTACGACGCCGGAGGGTGACTGGCTTGGCTGGGTCACACAGAAGAGTGTGCAAGTGCTTTAAAAATAAAGATCCCCGGCGATAACCGGGGATCTTTATTTTTATGATCTGTTTTTAAGACTGTTAGAATGCCTCATTTTATTCTTCCTGGATATGCAGGCCTATTTCCCGGCATTTCTGTTCGTATTCTTCCTGGGTCAAATGGCCACGTTCCAGAAGATCGCGATAGCGCTCTTCCATTTCTTCAGGCGTTGGCTGATGGAATCTGGTCGCCACATTGGGAGTCGGATCATTTTCATGGCTCTGAAACAGGAAAATATATCCGGTTTTATCCATCCACATGGGCATATCTGGACTTAATTCAGATCGCTGGTGGAGACAATAGATCCCATAGGCAATCAAAATGACCGAGACGAGGGAAGCCACAGGAACATAATTCGACAGGAAATAGAAAATAATTCCTAATAATAACTCCACAATTCCAGCAAACAACAGCAGACTACGCCGAAAAATAATTTTTTGGCGATGATATTTTTCTTCTTTTGCAAAATCCATCTCCAACACCTCCCGGGGACAATAACAATAGCAATCGCCATACAGTATTTCTTTTATTTTATCATATTTTTTATAAAAATACAAGGTAAAGATGAGAGTCCATGAGACTTTTAACATGCTATACTTGAATCAGAAGGTGTATACAACCATCTCAAACACTTTGAAATTTAAAAGAAAGAGGTAATTTTATGCGTGAAACACATCGCTTTTTAGAAATAATACAGAACTATCGAGATCAGATTATGCCATCCTGGCAAATAGCGTCTGGAACGATCGGGGAGGTGATTTCCGTCACGCCGCTAACCATTCAGGTTGGCTCCGGGCTGTGTCTGACCGAACCATTTTTAGTCATTCTGGCAACTTGCAGCGGGCAAAAAGAAAAGATGGAATTTTGGATGAAACGGCTACCGGACGGAAGTTATATTGAAGCCGATGAGGGAGATCCGGATGCCATTTACGGCCGGGGACTGTTTCGGAATATAAACGGCGGTCTTTTGGTGGGAGACAGGGTTTGTATGATCCGCCTAGAGGGCGGGAAAACCTTTGCAGTGATTGGAAAAATACAGAAGAAGGGAGATGAAGACTGATGCCACATCTACAGATTATTGCAGAAGACCGGGAGAGGGACCGGCTGATTGATCTGACAGGGTTAACCTGCCGGGTGCAATGGACAGATACGGTGGCCTACCGGCCCGGTTGTCTGATGCTGGAACTCATAGACCCTACGATACGGCTGTCGCATGGCGGGCGCATTCAGCTGTATTCCGATGGGGTGGGACTATTCAGCGGTTTTATTATGTATATTTCTTGTGGGTCGGACGGACGTATGACAGTATATGCTTATGACCAAAGGCGATACCTGAACAATATGGATATGCGAAGTTTTTCCTATGCCAGCAGCTCAGAAATTTTTACAAAAATTTGTGAAGATCTTCAACTTCCCTATCAGGTTCGTGATCCAAGCACTTACAAGCTGGGGACAATCCTGGGGGATCGCCGAAGCAATTTTTCCATTTTGGAAGAAGCGTTAGAAGAGACCGCTCTTCAGTCAGGACAGAAATTTTTGCTTCGAGATTGCTTCGGCAAGCTGGAACATGTACATACAGATTCTTTGCAGAGCAATCTTTTGCTGGGAGACAATGATCTGCTCACCGAATACCAATATACCAGCGATATCCGGCAGAATACTTATAACGCGATCCTGTTAGTACAAAATAACGACCAGAAGCAGACACGTTATCTGGCGGAAAATCCACAGAAGATTGCCGCATGGGGCCGCCTGCAATATATAGAATCCGCAGACGGCACACTGAATCAGGCCCAGGTACAAGAGCGGGCAGAGCGCCTGCTGCAAGAAAAATGCAGAGAAAAAAAGAGTCTGCGGTTACAGGCGTTGGGAGACTTGCGTATTTATGCGGGATGCAGTTTTTACCTGTCGGCAGAAGCTTTGGTTAAACAGGGAATTGCAGCGGGGAGCCGGGTCATGGCCCTATCCTGTACCCATGATTTCTGGCCGGACAGCCATATGATGTCGATTGAGGCAGAAATAACTCAAACAGAATAAAAAAGCAGCAGTCTCAAATAAGACTGCTGCTGGGATCAGAGCCTTGACTGCATCAGATCCTGTTTCAGACTATCAAATTCATCTCTGGAAATAAGGCCGCGGTCCAAAAGGTTGGCAAGGTCCGTCAGTTGGGAAGCAATATTGGAAGAGTCGGCGGAGGGTTGGGCAGAAGATTCGTCAGGTTTTGGGGAGTCGGGCCCAAGCAAAGCAAGGCGCTTTTGTTGGAACTCTTCTTCCGACATATAGCCGCGTTCGACGAGATCACGGTAGCGGTCGAGCATTTCGGCCGGGGTAGGAGGTTCAAAAGAAGA
>CAJFUK010000003.1 GCA_904420125.1 Candidatus Falkowella caecavicola
ACCTCCGAACCTTCCGCTCCTGAATCTTCGGAAAGTACCTCCGAACCTTCTGCTCCTGAGTCTTCGGAAAGCACCTCCGAACCTTCCGCTCCTGAGTCTTCGGAAAGTACCTCCGAACCTTCCGCTCCTGAATCTTCGGAAAGTACCCCCGAACCTTCTGCTCCTGAATCTTCGGAAAGCACCTCTGAACCTTCTGCCCCTGAATCTTCGGAAAGTATCTCTGAACCTTCTGCCCCTGAATCTTCGGAAAGTATCTCTGAACCTTCTGTCCCTGAATCTTCAGAAAGTATTCCCGAATCTTCTGCTCCTGAATCTTCTCAAAGCAATGCAGATCTTGATCTATGGGACAGTCTGTATGGTGACGGCCTGCCTGACTGGCTGACCGGAGAAACCTCTTCGGAATCCTCTGTGTCTTCTCTCCCTTCAACTGACCCGGAGGATGAATGGACGCCGCCATCTTTCAACTTTGAAACCTCTGATGAAACGTCCTCTTCAGAAAAAGAGGACAACGAGGACAACGAAGACGGAGAAATCATAGATCCTGATTATGACGGTACTTTAATTGTCACTGTAAACGGTACCAGCAAAAAAATGGATGCTTTTGACGTGGTTTGCCGTTTTGTTGCTATGGAGGTGGGGTCGTCTTTCTCTGAAGAGGCCATCAAAGCGCAGGCTGTCGCCAGTCATACATATATCGCCTATTGCAATCAATTGGGACGGGCTCCTTCCCTTCCCTCCAAAACACCGGATGAAAAAATAAAAAAAGCCGTCAGCCAGGTCATAGACCAGCTGGTTTATTATAACGGAGAACTTGCCAACACAGTATACAGCGCTTCATCCGCCGGTTATACGGCGTCATCGGAGGATGTATGGGGCGGCGCGGTTCCCTATCTTGTCAGCGTAGAAAGCGTATATGACAACTTAGATCCTAATTGGGACGTTGAAGTGGAAATTTCCGCAGATGACCTGCAAAAAATGATTGCGGAAAATCTGGGAATCACGCTTGACGGAGATCCGGCAGACTGGCTTGAAATTATAGAAACCACGGATGGTGGTTATGTGACAGCAATACGAATTGGCGGAGAAGACACCTACAGATCATCCAGCGGAAAAGAAGTCCCACTGGATGGCCGTGTAATGCGGGAAGTTGCCCTGGTAGAGGATGGCCAGTGGCTGCTTCGGAGCACCAGCTTCTCTATAGAACTTAAAGGGGGTGATATGTTTGTATTCACAACCCGCGGCCATGGTCACGGTGTGGGCATGAGCCAGTACGGGGCTAATCTGTACGCAACAGAGGCAGGTTATACATACGACGAAATTCTAAAGCACTACTATACAGGAATAACCATCCGCTAAACTCCAGCCGGTTTACGGAGTGTCCTCTACACAATGGTGAAATTAATTAAAATGCAGGTGATATATATGAATTTGGAAATATTAAAACATCTTCGTCATGAAAGGAAGCTGACCCAATCGCAGCTTGGCGCACAGCTTGGCGTGTCTACCAGCACAATTGGTATGTATGAGCAGGGACGGCGCGAACCGGATAACCGGATGGTGTTGCGGATGTCCAAGGTCTTTGGCGTGACAGCCGATTACCTTTTACAGGAGGAATCCATTAAGGACGGCCATGATATTACGCTTCTCACCGCATGTTGGGAGAAAGAACTGCGTCAATCCCGCCTTCTTATTTTAGACGGTAAGCCGCTGACCGATGAGCAGCGGGAGGTCATTCTTTCCGCTATACAGGAAGGAATTAACCGCGCAAAATCCATGTAAATCCAAACAACATACAAAAGGAGGCTGCCGGACAAGAATCGCCGGCACAAAGCAATGAAGAAACTGATTATATTTATCATGTCCGCTGTTATGGCCGTCTCTCTTACCGCCTGTGGCAGTGATACACAGGAGTCTTCCCTGCCGGAAGAAAGTCTGGTGAGTCAGGAGGAAAGTTCTGCCGAACCGGAACCAGAGCCGGTCAACGTGCAGGAAGTGATTGATCAGGTATATAATGAGCTGCTGGACGGAGAGAATTCCAGCTGGCTGCGTGAAGCTACCGATGAAGAACTGGAAAAAGTCTTCGGACTGACAGAGGATCTTTGCGCGCAGGTATTTGTGCGTCATACCATGCTGATCACACAAGCGACCCGCCTCATCGGCGTAGAAGCCAGGGAAGGGCAGCTTCAAGCTGTAACCGATGCCTTAACGGCTACCCGGGATGAAGTCGCAGCCTATTTTCAGAACAATAACGAGGCACAGTATGAGATCACACAGAACGCCCGCATTTTTACGAACGGTAATTATGTCTTTCTTTTAATGTGTGAAAATGCAGAACAGGCGGAAGAAATTGTCAGTTCTTTTTTTGTTGAATAACTCCGTGCCGGGCTGGATCTGTCAAAACAGTCGCCCGCGCCACTCTTCGTAAAGACACCCAACATGGGTATTTGTGGGTATTTGAACGTTAAAAAGGCAGCCGCTTTAAAGCGGCTGCCTTTTTGTCTGCCTGTTGCATCTGGTATCAAAACAGTTTTAAACTATATAAACAGACTGTATCGCTGCAATGCAGCGTCAATGTATGGATCCCGGAAACCGGTTTGATCACACCTGAAACAGCCGTAAATGTATCCATGCCTGGTGCCGGTGGAATGCTGACCGTCCCAAGCTCAGTGCCGTCCTCTATCGTGATCCGAACATTCACCCGGCCGCTGGGCGCAGCCGCAGCAATCTCTATCCCGGTATAGTTCCGCAAATCGGCATCCTGAAACCGGATCCAGCCCGACCAGCCCTCCGACACAACATAATGCTGCTGCTGTGTCGGGGACCATTGCAGATGTACGGAATATTTCTGATCATAATTGATCGCCAGCGTATTGACAGAAAGGTCACGGGGCGGGATACGTTCTCCGGATATCTGCAGGGTTTCCTCCAAGCGGATATCCTGACTGCTCGCGCCGATCATAAAATGATATGTACCTTTCTCCACGCAGAACTTTTCACGGGTAACATCCCAGAAAGCAAGATGTCGATTTTCTATATTAAAAGTAATGGTTCTGGTTTCTCCCGCCTTGAAATGCTCTCGCTTAAACGCGCAAAGCTGCCGGAGCGGACGCTTTATCCTTGGATTTTCCGGCCGGAAATACACCTGTATGACTTCATCTCCCTCGATGCTGGAGGTATTCTGTACTTCCAGGGAAATATGCACACCATCCCTTTGGGATATAGCCGACAAATTACGGTATACAAAACTGGAATAACTCAGCCCATGTCCGAACGGGAACAGTGGTTGCCCATCATAATACAGATAGGTGCTGTTATTTTGAATGATATCATAGTCAAGCAGCTCCGGCAGTTCCTCAGCCGACTGATACCATGTCATCGGGCAGCGGCCGGCCGGATTGTATTTTCCAAACAGAACATCCGCCGCTGCATGCCCAAGTTCCGGCCCTGCATGGCTGGAATAGACAATCGCCGGAACATGCTCCTTCTCCCAGCCTATCGCATAGGGATAACTGGACACCAGTAAAAGAACCGTATTGGGGTTGGCTTCTGTTACAGCCCGGATCAGTTCCTGCTGATGGCGGGGAAGTACCAGATCCGGGCGGTCATATCCCTCCCGTGCAACCTGTAAAGGATCGTTTCCAAGGCAGACGATGACCGCATCGGCTTCTTTTGCTACCTGGGCCGCCCGCTCAACACCGGAAGATACCTGGACGGGAAGGAACTGTTTGTGTTCTGTCATACGGGATTTTTCACCGACTGCAAGAACCCCCTGTGCATTGGTCTCGATGTCCCGCCCCTGCCAGTTGCGGAAACATAGGTATTCTCCATATTTGCGGGGACTGAAAATCGGATGTACAAACCATTGGAAGGTAGAATCATCTTCTGCCCGGATCACGCCCGCATCTGTCAAGAACTTCCCATTGGCAGCGGATACGAAGTTGCTGTATCCGAAATCCCAGTCATGGTGAATCAGCGTTTCCGTCGTCCCGATTTGATCGGCACAGGCGCACACACTGCCGTCTTCCCGGACAGAAAGAAACTTTCCATTTGCGCGGGACTGTAAAGCGACATGGTCAAATCCTTCCTCCAGAATGACATTCTCCTCTCCCAAAAGCGCCTGCAGGCCCTTAAAAACAGAAAATTCATAGGAAGAAATGCCGGTATACCAGTCGCGGTAATTCTTGTCTGCAAGCGGCCCGATCACCGCCACCTTTTTCACCTTTTCCATATTCAAAGGAAGCAGTCCGTCATTTTTCAGCAGCGTCATTCCCTCCTGCGCAGCCCTGCGGTTTAAGGCACGGTGCGCATCGCATTCGACTACCGAGAAAGGCGTATTGGCATATGGATTGTCTTCCGGCGGATCAAATTCTCCCAGATGGAACCGGCACAACAGGATGCTGTACAACGCACGATCCAGATCCTCCGAAGTCAGGATTCCTTTTTCCAGTCCGTCTTTTGCAGCAGCGGCGACCATTTCCGCGGAATCCAACGCACAGTCTGAACCCGCGCGGATGGCTGCACGAAGAGATTCTGCATGGGTTTTGGTATAATGATGGGTCAGTGCCGTCTGAGAAAATCCGGACCCATCGCTGACAACCATGGCCGCTCCCCATTGATCTTTGAGCAGGGTCTGTAAATCAGGATTGACAAAAGCAGGAACTCCCGACAGCGCGTTATAGGCAGCCATAACGCCGACCGCCCCTCCTTCGGTGATGGCCGGCTTAAAAGCAGCATAGTAATATTCGTGTTTGGTTCGCGGCTCAATGTTCGCAGAACAGGAACTGCGGTCTTTTTCATTATTGTTACAGCAAAAATGCTTGAGCAGAGGTGCTGTGCGCCAATAAAACGGATGATTCCCTTTCAGTCCTTTGGTGTAAGGTATAGTCATTTGTCCGGTCAGGTAAGGATCTTCCCCATAGGCTTCCTCTGTCCGGCCCCAGCGCGGATCCCGTTCCATATCGACTGTAGGTCCGAAGAGCATCAGGGACCGAAGGGGATTTTTCTGATGGTAGGCTCTGGTTTCCATTCCCGCTGCCACACCGATCTCGTACATGAGCTCTGGATCAAACGTCGAGGCCAGGCCAATCGGTTGAGGAAACACTGTGCTGTATTCCCCTTCTGTATGGCTGATCAATCCTCTGGCAATTTCCGTACCGATTGTGCATTCCGATATGCCCAGGCGTTCCACCGCCTGCTGATGTCCGGAGAGCAGTCCGACCTTCTCATCAATCGTCAGTCGCGAGAGCAGGTCACGGATCCGTTCCTCCAATGGTAGTTTAAGATTGCGAAAGGGAAAAACCGATGTTTTTTTCTGATTCATAGCGACCTCCTGTGTATCGTAATAGATGGCGGTATAGATTCTGAAAAGCAAAGGGGATATCACTGCTTCTGTTTGTTATTATAGCGGTTCGGATAAAAAAAAACAAGACAATAAAAACTTTTTGTGTAAAATAAACACAGAAAATTTTTTCTGATTTTTCCAGTGGGGAAATTACCCGGAATTCACGCAAAACGCTTGACAAAATCTCTGTAAATGCGTATGATAAATAATATACATAAATATATACAGTAAAATGCGTTTATGAGGTATAACGTATAACAAGCGCTTGTGCAGAGAGCTGTCGGCTGGTGAAAGACAGACAGGCCGTTATGCTATTAACTCCCCTCACAGCATCTGTGCAGAACCCGTTCAGCGGTAAGTAAGTACAGACGGTTCTTCCCCGTTACAGGTAAGTCGTATTGATGACCAAAGATACGGATGAGCGGCCGGAAATATCCGGCAATAAGAGTGGTACCGCGGATACAGCTTCCGCCTCTTGAAAGCAAGAGGCGGAAGCTTTTTGATTATCCTGTGTGGGTACTGCCAGAAACTGCACTTCTTTTCATCTCGACTGTGGTTGGAAACGGCGGTGCAGCCCGTTTGACAAAAACAATCTTTATATAAGAAAGGAACGATTCAAAATGAAATTGACAGGCGCTGAGATCCTGATTGAATGCCTGCTGGAACAGGGTGTTGATACGGTTTTTGGATATCCAGGCGGCGCGGTGCTGAATATTTATGATGCACTGTATCAGTATCAGGACCGGATCACCCATTACCTGACCGCCCATGAACAGGGCGCAGCTCATGCTGCGGACGGTTATGCCCGTTCCACTGGGAAAACTGGTGTTGTCATCGCCACTTCCGGTCCAGGAGCAACCAACCTGGTAACAGGCATTGCGACTGCTTATATGGATTCTATTCCCGTGGTGGCGATTACCGGAAATGTCTCCTGCAACCTGCTTGGCCTGGACAGCTTCCAGGAAGTCGATATTACCGGGATTACCATGCCAATCACCAAACACAACTTTATCGTCAAGGACGTCAAGGATCTGGCCGACACCATCCGGCGGGCTTTCTATATTGCCAATGAAGGCCGAAAGGGGCCTGTCCTGATCGATATTCCGAAGGATGTAACCATTCTTTCAGCAGAATATGAAAAACAGCCGCCGATCCCGCTTCCCAAAGAAAATATCGGTTTTACGCAGGCAGAACTGGAGAAAGCGGCAGAAATGATTCAGAAAAGTGCGCGTCCTTTTCTATATACCGGCGGCGGGGTAATCCTCTCGGATGCAGCGGATGAAGTCGCAGCGCTGGCGGATCTGCTGGATGCGCCGGTGGCCTCTTCTCTCATGGGACAGGGTGGATTTGATCAGACAGACAGCCGTTATATCGGCATGCTTGGTATGCACGGCACAAAAACTGCTTCTCTGGCTGTCGGAGCCTGCGACCTGTTTATCGGCATCGGCACACGGTTTAGCGATCGTGTGGTCCTGAAAATCAGTGCGTTTGCGCCTCAGGCCAAGATTCTGCAAATTGATATTGACCCGGCAGAAGTGAACAAAAATATTAAGGTAGATCACACCCTGATTGGGGACATTCGGGAAACACTGGAAAAACTGAATCGAATGCTGAAAAAGCAAACGCATGCGGCATGGATGGAACAGGTTGCCGGCTGGCAGAAGGAATTCCCTCTTCGCCAAATCGGAAAGACTGAAACGGATGTCACTCCGCAGTATGTGCTGGAGACTTTGGACCGGCTGACAGATGGGAATGCCGTGATTGCCACTGAGGTGGGACAGAATCAGATGTGGGCAGCGCAGTTCTACAAAAACCGCAGACCACACAGCTTTATTTCTTCCGGCGGACTGGGAACCATGGGGTACGGTCTTGGCGCGGCCATCGGAGCGCAGGTAGGAAACCCGGATAAAACCGTTGTCAACATTGCCGGGGATGGCAGCTTCCATATGAATCTGAACGAACTGGTTACCCTTTCCAAATATCAGATCCCGGTCATCGAACTGGTATTTAATAACCATGTGCTGGGGATGGTACGGCAGTGGCAGCGCCTGTTTTACGGCAAGCGGTTTAGCCAGACAACGCTGGACCGGCCGACCGATTATCTGAAGCTGGCCGAAGCTTTTGGCATCCGGGGATTCCGTATTACGCAAAAAGATCAAGTGGAGAATGTTCTTCAGCAGGCACTGGCAGAAAAAGGACCTGTCCTGATTGACTGTGTGATTGATAAAGATATAAACGTACTGCCGATGGTTCCTGCGGGCGCACCGGTTGGTGAACCGATCCTGGATATTACCATCGACGACTGATTCAGAACAGGAGGAAACAGAATGGAAAGCCAACATATTTTAAGCGTTCTTGCGGATAACAATTCCGGTGTCCTGCTGCGGATCTCCGGGCTCTTCAGTCGCCGCGGTTACAATATTGCCAGTCTTTCTGCAGCTGAAACTGAAAATCCGAAGGTCTCCCGGATGACGATTGTTGTCAACAGCGATGAAGATACGCTCGAGCAGATCTGCAAGCAGCTAAACAAACTTGTCGATATCAAAGAAGTCCGCGTGTTAGCCCCGGACAATGCCGTATGCCGGGAGCATATTCTGATCCAGGCCGGCACTTCTCCGGAAACCCGTTCCGGACTGATTGAGGTTGCAAACCTGTTCCGTGCCAATATCCTGGATACAGCGGCAAACAGCCTGATTCTGGAGCTGACCGGAAGTCCCCGCAAAATCCAGGCATTTGTGCAGCTGGTAGAACCATATGGTATCCGCCGGCTGGTGAAAACCGGCGTGTCCGCCCTGGAACGCGGAGAAATCGGACCGTTTGAAGAATAACGAAAACATCCAATATTTATAAATAGAACAGGAGAGATTCAAGATGGGTATGACAATGAGCCAGAAAATCCTGGCCGCGCACGCAGGACTTGATCATGTGGTAGCCGGGCAGTTAATCAAAGCAAAACTGGATCTTGTGCATGGAAATGACGTGACCGCACCGGTGGCAATCAACGAATTTCGGAAGTCCGGCTTTCAGCAGGTATTTGATGTCAACAAAATTTCCATGGTCATGGACCACTTTACGCCCAATAAAGATATTAAATCTGCTGAGCAGGTGAAAATTGCACGGGACTTTGCCGCCGAACATGGGGTGGTCAATTATTTTGACGTCGGCGATATGGGGATTGAACATGCGCTTCTGCCGGAGAAAGGGCTGGTCGCCGCTGGCGATCTGGTGATCGGCGCTGATTCCCACACCTGTACATATGGCGCGCTCGGTGCTTTTTCTACCGGCGTCGGTTCTACGGACATGGCAGCTGGAATGGCAACCGGCGAAGGCTGGTTTAAAGTGCCTTCCGCGATCAAATTTAACTTGACCGGCAAACTTCGCAAATGGGTCAGCGGAAAAGATGTGATTCTGCATATTATCGGTATGATCGGCGTAGACGGCGCCTTGTATAAATCTATGGAGTTCTCCGGCGAAGGATTGAAAAATCTGTCGATGGATGATCGTCTCTGCATAGCCAACATGGCGATTGAGGCAGGTGCTAAAAATGGTATTTTTGCCGTGGATGAAGTGACAGAAGCGTATATGAAGGGACGTGTGAATCGTCCGTATACCGTCTATACTGCGGATCCGGACGCCGAATATGACGCCGTATATGATATTGATCTGTCCTCGATTCAGTCAACCGTTGCATTTCCGCATCTGCCGGAAAACACCAGAACGATCGACCAGGTGGGAGATATTCGGATTGATCAGGTGGTCATCGGTTCCTGCACCAACGGCCGTCTGTCCGACTTGGCCGCTGCTGCAAAAATTCTGGAAGGGCGGAAAGTGGCCAAACATGTACGGGCCATCATCTTCCCGGCAACCCAACAGATCTACCTGGATGCGCTGAAAGCCGGATATCTGGAAATATTCATTCAGGCAGGCTGTGCTGTTTCCACTCCAACCTGTGGTCCCTGCCTGGGCGGCCATATGGGAATCCTTGCCGCAGGCGAACGGGCAGTCGCAACCACAAACCGCAATTTTGTCGGTCGGATGGGCCATGTAAAAAGTGAAGTGTACCTGGCCAGTCCCGAAGTCGCAGCCGCCAGCGCGGTAACGGGTAAGATCAGCTCCCCGGAAGAGTTCATGTAATCCGGCAGGCAGAAATCAAGGAGGTTTTGTAAATGAAAGCACATGGTTTTGTCCATAAATATGGAAACAACGTAGATACCGACGTGATTATTCCGGCGCGTTATTTAAATACATCCGATCATAAAGAGCTGGCTTCCCATTGTATGGAAGATATCGATAAGGAGTTTGTCCATCAGGTTAAGGCCGGGGACATCATGGTTGCACTCGATAACTTCGGATGCGGCTCCTCCCGCGAACATGCGCCGATCGCTATTAAAGAAAGCGGAATTGCCTGTGTCATCGCGGCAACCTTTGCGCGGATTTTCTATCGAAATGCGATTAATATTGGTCTGCCGATTCTGGAATGTCCCGAAGCTGCGGAAAAAATTCAGGCGGGAGACGAAGTGGAAATCAACTTTGACTCCGGCATCATCACCAATATGACCCGGAATGAAACCTATCAGGCACAGCCTTTCCCGGATTTTATCAAAGAAATTATGGCGGCCGGCGGTCTGTTGCCCTCGATTCAAAGCAAATAGACAACAGCTCAAACAGGAGGAAATAAAGATGCAGAAAAACATCGCAGTCATCAAAGGCGACGGAATCGGTCCGGAAATTGTTACAGAGGCAATGAAAGTTCTGGATAAAGTCGCAGAAAAATATGGGCACCAGTTCACCTATCAGGAAGTGCTGATGGGGGTCTGTGCATATCGTGCAACTGGTGTGCCGCTTCCCCAGGAAACGATTGACATTTGTAAGAAAAGCGACAGTGTGCTCCTGGGCGCTGTTGGCGGTGCGGTCGGCGATGCAGAAATTGCCGCGCTGCCGGGGCATCTTCGGCCGGAAGCCGGCCTGCTCGGCATTCGAAACGAACTGGGAGTATATGCCAATATCCGGCCGTCCAAATTGTTCAAGCCGCTGGCCGGCGCCTGTCCGTTGAAAGAATATATCACAGAAAACGGCCTGGATCTGGTGATTGTGCGTGAACTGATCGGCGGTGCGTATTTTGGAAAACGGGAAATCATCACCAACGATAAAGGAGAAAAGGCCGCATACGACACCATTATTTACTCTGTCAGCGAGATTGAGCGTTTAGTTCGGACCGGGTTTGAAATGGCAAAGAAGCGCCGGAATAAGGTCACACTGGTCGATAAGGCCAATGTTCTGGAAAGTTCCCGCCTCTGGAGAGAAGTCTCCGAACGGATCGCAAAAGAATATCCAGAAGTGGAATTCACCTGCATGTTGGTGGATAACTGTGCCATGCAGCTGGTTCGTAATCCCGGCCAGTTTGACGTGATCGTGACGGAAAACATGTTTGGCGATATCCTGTCGGATGAGGCCAGCATGATCACCGGATCCATTGGTATGATCCCGTCCGCTTCCCTGGGCGCCACAAAATGCGGTTTATATGAACCAATTCATGGCTCTGCACCGGATATCGCCGGACAGAATAAAGCCAATCCCGTAGCGACTATTCTGTCCGCCGCCATGATGCTCCGGTACGCATTCGATCTGGATACAGAAGCGGATGCAGTCGAACGTGCGGTAGAGACTGTTCTGGAAAAAGGGTATCGTACAGTGGATATTAAGGATGAAGGCTGCACAGTGGTTGGCTGTACAGAGATGGGCGATCTGATCTGCGCAGAAATCTGATGAAGCAGAATGTCCCGGTGTTCCCTGATCTGATCGGGGGGCGCCGGGATATGTATTTTAAAAGAGAACAAGACTAAGGGAGAACATACCGTGACCAATCAGGATATCTTAAAAACCGCCATGCTGCAGTCATCGATCGACAGTCATTGTGAGATGGAGGATTTTTTATCCGACCAAAATAAAATTGTCATCTCTGCCCCTCATCCCCAGGCAAGAAAATATTTGGATTTGCCCTTTTCCTGTGACCTGACTTCTTATGGTAATAATATTGTGGCATCTGTCTCAGCGGATCTTGCCGGACCTGTACAAAAATATCTGGATACATATCCGGTTGCACACTGTTTTGAAACGCCTAACATGTATGTGTTAAACGAAGAAGTGAAAAAACATAAAGCCTGTATCTGCTTTATGGCCGAGTATTTTTTGCCGGATGCGGATATCATTCAGCCGCTTTCCTGCCAATATCCGACCAGACTTTTAGAGCCCAATGACTTTCAAAGTTATTATCTGCCGCAGTGGCACAACGCCTTGTCTGAACAGCGCAGGCATCTTGACAGGATGGCGATCGGCGCTTTTGACGGCGGGCAGCTTGTTGGCCTTGCCGGTTGTTCGGCAGATTGTGACACCATGTGGCAAATCGGAGTTGACGTCCTGCCGGCCTACAGAAGACAGGGTATTGCCGCTGCGCTTACAAGCCGGCTGGCCGTCGAAATCTTAAAACGGGAAATTGTCCCATTTTACTGCTGCGCATGGTCTAATATCCGTTCGGCAAGGAACGCGATAAAAAGTGGATTCAAACCGGCATGGGTTCAGCTGACGGCCAAAAGCATAGCGTTTACTTCCACCATGAACCAACCGCCGGAATAAAAGTTTTATTTTCTTCCGGCTGAAAATCTGTTTCTAAAATATTTGTACTGTTTTTAGTAGATTTACATGTGTTAAGCAATTCCTTTGGAAATCTGTGTGAGGCAAGAGTCTTGCATCTATTGATTTTTGTTGTCCCCAGTTGTCCCCAGGCGAAGCATTACTGGTTGAAATATGCTGTAGGCTGGGCGCGTGACACACGGCGGGTTGGGAAAATATCGCCAACCAGGAATCGGCCTGCGGCATCCAGGGAGTATTCCCGGCCAGGATTTCTACCAGAATAGAGAGGGCTATCACTCAAAAATGGGTGGTAGCCTTATCATTTCCATGATATATAATTGCTAAACAGGAATTTCAAAACCAGTGTAAGATTTTGATTTGAAAGTTGTGTATATAAGTGAAAGGGAGAAAACCAGAAAGGAGGGATTTTTTTGGAGGACTGTCAGATTGTGCAACTATATTGGGACAGAAATGAACAGGCGATCCCTGCTACATCTGAAAAATATGGCAGTTACTGTACTTCCATTGCGAAAAACATACTGGGCAACAATCAAGATGTAGAAGAATGTGTCAGTGATACCTACTTAAGTGCATGGAACGCCATACCGCCTCATAAGCCATCCGTTCTTTCTGCTTTCCTTGGTAAAATTATAAGAAACATTTCGTTTAATCGATACAAACATAATACCGCTGATAAGAGGGGTGGCGGAGAAATGGCCCTTATACTTGACGAGTTGGGGGAATGTGTATCGGGACACGACGATCTGGAGCAGACAGTTGACCGAAAGGAGGTTCTATATGCAATCAATCAATTTCTTGGCAGACTATCGCCTGTAAAACGGAACATATTTGTCCGACGGTATTGGTATGCAGAAAGCATAACAGATATTGCGGGACGTTATAAAATGACCGCCAATCATGTTTCCGTGCAGCTAAACCGTATACGACATCAACTTAAGCTTTATTTGCAGGGGTAGTGTCAAAACTACCTTCCTTTTTTATTGTAAAAGTTACGTTTTACCTTGATTTTTCGGAGGTTTGCAAATAAAAAGAGCA
>CAJFUK010000004.1 GCA_904420125.1 Candidatus Falkowella caecavicola
TCCTTTTGTTGTCTCTTGCAGTTGCCAGACCGCAAGTTCATTATACAACAAAAGGAGGTTTTCTTTCTTCATTATCGCCAATAGGCTTCTTTTCTACCACTCGCCTAGCGAGTGGTTTTCTTCATACAAGAAAACAGCGAGCCGAAACTCGCTGTTTTCTATATTCTACATGGACTTACGCATCTCATATTTCAAAAGAACCGCGTCTGTGATGATCTGGTCCAACCTTTCTATGAGCAAGTTGGTCTGAAAGGGGATCGCATCAAATCGAGAAGGGAAAGCCTCGCCGCCGAGCCCTTTCTCCTGCTGGTTGTGCAGAGTTGCTTCTGCTTTTGGAATAACCTCTCCAAACATCCACTGCCAGAAATCATCGACAACTTTCATTCTCTCGTTCGAAGCACCAGGTATCGGTCACGCCTTTTCTGCGGTTAGATATCCCGGCATCCTGATTTTTTATATCTGCGCTTGCTCCACGGCCTTGCTTGGGGCTGCATAGCCCATATAGGAAGCAATGTCGATTCCGCAAGTAGTAGACCTTTCCGTTTTCGATGATGGAGCGGATTTTCCACTTCCTCTCGTTCTCCTCCGAGATTACTACGCACTTATTATACATCTCGGTCTTTATCGTGATTTCGTTCATATCCTCCCTTCCCCGAATACACTCTCAATCTTCTGCTTCTTCAAAGAAAATTGATTTTGCAGCAGATAGAAGGCGTTCTCCATTTTGTTCAGACGATCCCAATCCAGCCTGTCCCAAGGTTCTTGCAGAAGGCAGTTTCCGAACATCTCAATGAGAACCTCTATTTGGCCGAGTTCCATGATGGCTTTCTGTTCTTTACATGATAACTTTTTCATTCCATTTCCTCCTAGACACATTAAATTGACAATACAAACTAAATATGGTATAATATTGTAGTTGCTTTTCGACTATTTCTAATACCGTTTTTATCGCCTTAATTCTTACTTAATTTATAATATTTTGGTTTTAATATCATTAAAACTTACGACATTGTAACCGTCAAGTGTTATTACGAATTTTATAATTTTATTGCAAATTGTTACCGTTTCGTAAGTTTGCCGTTTCCAATTATGTAGGTAAAATTTGATGGTACATATAGTCCCATAATCTTTGGAGGTAAACATATGGAAACACTGACAGGCAACGAACATTTCTATTTTGATGGGATGCCGACAAATTACCTGCTCAATGACTTTTGGGCATGGCAGGCATCGGACCTATTGAACAACGCGCTTCGCGGAGTGATGGCTGAGTTCATCACGGCAACCGCACTTGACTTGGACACCACTCAGGCTAGACAGGAATGGGATGCGTACGATCTTCTATACAATGGCAGGTGGAAGATTGAGGTAAAATCTTCTGCATACCTGCAATCCTGGGAACAGAGAAAACCACCGAAGGTACAGTTCAATATCCGGCCGACACGGGCATGGATCAGCGAGAAAGGATACTCAGACGAGATCATACGGCAATCAGATCTTTATACATTCTGCCTTTTCTCCTGCGAGGATAGGAACAAAGCAAATCCCCTAATACTCGACCAATGGAGGTTTTACATACTACCCACATTCGTTCTTAACGAACAGTGCGGCACACAGCAAAGTATCTCTTTATCACGGCTCCTTAGCTTAAATCCCGAAAGGGCCGACTACGGAACGCTTGGTGCGAGAATTAGGAGAATGCTTCTGAGAATTACTTCAACAGGAAGTCAGGATGAGATCTATCGTCTTTCACAGCAGATAGAAGCGCAAGAGGCGCTGAGAGAGGAATAAAAAAACGGCGGGTCATTCCAAGACCTGCCGTTTCTCTTTTCTATACTTTATTCATCAAATATTGAATTCTGGGTCTTCGCTATTGCCGTGCTCTTCATAGAGCCGTCTAGCGTCTTCTTCGCTACACGGGGATATGTGGTTTACACCGCTTTTCCATTCGGTGTAATGTACGACAAAATACCTGCCTTCCTGATCACGGTACAGCTCCATAAACCAACCATCCAGCGGAAGAGTGTGGCATAAAGCGTCCGACTTGTAGGTGTCATAGATGACACCTACAAGTCGGACACGCGGACCAGTGCCTCACTTTCGATTTTTGATTTCTTCATTGCTTCCGGTTTCTATAAGGGCAACCCTGCACCCGAGAACTGCAGCAGCTTCTTGTTGAAGTTTTGCTTGACCTGTTTCATTTGTTCGGCGAGCCAATTCTGCGTAAGACCCTTGGCTTCAAGGGCATCTATTATCATGTCTCCAGCCTTCATTGTATCACTTGCAAACATAATACTATTATACGCTTTTTTGTATCGGAACCGCTGATAGAATAGAGCTCAGAACCCCTTTATTTCTGCGGTTTTTTATTCTCTTACTTACGATCGGGCGTCCTGCTTGTTATAAACATCGCATCCCCAAAGCTGAAAAAGCGGTATTGCTCCCGCACAGCTTCCTGATAAGCGTGCATGGTATTTTCATATCCGGCAAAGGCACTGACCAGCATAATCAGCGTGCTCTCCGGAAGGTGAAAGTTGGTGATCAGTCCATCAATCACCTGAAACGGATAACCGGGGTAAATAAAAATGTCAGTATAGCCTTCAGCTGCCTGTATCTGACCATAAAAGGTCCCCACGCTCTCCAGCGTCCGGCAACTGGTCGTACCCACGGCAATCACCCGTTTGCCATTGGCCTTCGTGCGCCGGATCGCTTCCGCGGTTTCCTCCGGGAGCAGATAATGCTCTGAATGCATCAAATGTTTGGTAATATCGTCCTCTTTCACCGGGCGAAAAGTTCCAAGTCCCACATGCAGCGTAACAGAGGCAATACCCACGCCCTTTTCCCGCAGCCTTTCCATCAGTTCCGGCGTAAAATGCAGGCCAGCCGTCGGCGCTGCTGCTGATCCCGGATCCTTTGAGTATACCGTCTGATAACGCTCTTTATTCTCCAGTTTCTGTTTAATATAGGGCGGCAGCGGCATCTGGCCGATCTGATCCAACACATCAAAGAAATTTCCCTGATAGGAGAAGCGGACTATCCGATTACCTCCCTCGACTACATCCAGAACCTCTGCCTGCAGAACACCCCCGCCAAAGGAAAACTTTGCGCCTGTTTTGGCACGGCGTCCAGGTTTGACCAGAGTTTCCCAGATATCTTTTTCTTTCTGTTCCAGCAGTAAAAACTCTATGTTGGAACCCGTCCCCTCTTTTTGCCCGAACAGCCGTGCAGGAAGTACACGGGAATTATTCACAACCAACAGATCGCCCGGTTCCAACAGGTCTTCAATATCATAAAAATGTTTATGCTCAATCTTGCCAGTTTGCCGATCCATAACCAACAGCCTGGAATGATCGCGCGGTTCAACCGGCGTTTGGGCAATCAAACTTTCTGGTAAATCAAAATAAAAATCACTGCGTTTCATTTGCATGAGTTCGGATATTCCTTTCATCCATTCGTTAATGACACTACTTTCTGCAAATCGGACAGATCAGAAACTGTCAGATTTAATAAACCTGTGTGAAAAGCTTGAAAATATTTGACACATCTCTAATCCGATGCTATAATATGATAGAAAAGGGGATAGAGGTCGCGTCTTCAATGAGTACTGTACGGTTAGGCTGCCATGGTCGTTTTCAGCCGACAGGAAAGGTGCAGTCGCCGAAGAAAAACATGAAATGGCTGCTGTTTTTCTGGTTACATTGCTGAACAGGCACGTAACTGTCATCATCAACCGTATGATGGAGCGCTATCGGATACTACAGACAACGTTTCTATTATACTGTACTCTATGCCGGTTTTCAACCGGTTTTTTATTTTTTTGGCAAAGTTCGCAGGTAACACAGCCACAGGGATCCCCGGAAAATATTCCAGTGAATGAGTTTTGGGAAGGATGAACGAAGAATGAAATCTTTTAATGTAGGAATTATCGGTGCAACTGGTATGGTGGGGCAGCGTTTTGCCACACTGCTTGAAAACCACCCCTGGTTTCATGTAACCACGCTGGCCGCATCTGCACGCAGTGCAGGCAAAACCTATGCGGAAGCAGTTGGTTCGCGTTGGGCCATGCAGGCTCCGATGCCGGAAAATATGAAAAACATGGTAATGCTGGATGCAACCGCGGATATGGAAAAAATTGCGAAATCGGTGGATTTTGTTTTCTGTGCAGTCGATATGAAAAAAGATGAGATCCGTGCGCTGGAGGAAGCCTATGCAAAATTGGAGTGCCCGGTTATTTCCAACAACTCCGCTCACCGTCATACCCCTGATGTACCGATGATTATTCCGGAAATTAACGATGACCATGCGGCTATTATCGAAGCGCAAAGAAAACGTTTGGGCACCAAACGCGGTTTTGTTGCTGTAAAATCCAACTGTTCCCTGCAAAGCTATGTTCCAGCTCTGCATCCGCTGATGGAGTTTGGCATCACTAAAGTGCTGGCTTGTACATACCAGGCTATCTCCGGTGCTGGAAAAACCTTCGAAACATGGCCGGAAATGGTTGACAACGTTATCCCCTTTATTGGTGGAGAAGAAGAGAAAAGCGAAGTTGAGCCGCTGAAGATCTGGGGCAAAATCCAAGGGGATCAAATCGTTGATGCGACCACCCCGTCGATTACAACGCAGTGTCTCCGTGTTCCGGTTTCTGATGGACATACGGCTGCGGTATTTGTCAGCTTTGATAAAAAGCCCACCATGGAACAGATCAAAGCAAAATGGAGCGCTTTCAGCGGTGCGCCCCAGGCTCTGGCACTCCCCTCTGCTCCGAAGCAATTTTTAAATTATTTTGAGGAAGATAATCGCCCGCAGGCAAAACTGGACCGGAACCTGGAAAACGGTATGGCGGTTTCTATCGGCCGTCTGCGGCCGGACTCCCAGTATGATTACAAATTTGTCTGTTTGTCCCATAATACCCTTCGTGGTGCAGCAGGCGGCGCTGTGTTAATGGCAGAACTGCTGGCAGCCAAGGGATATCTTGCATAAGATATAAGAACCCTGTTTTTAGGGAATGACGGCATCATTGCCGGACAAAACGGAGGTTTTTTTATGAAAAAAACAATTTTTAAGGGTGCCGGTGTTGCGATTGTAACACCGATGCATCCGGACGGTTCGGTCAATGTCGAACGTCTCGGCGAGCTGATTGACTGGCAAATCGCGAATCACACCGACAGTATTATTATCTGCGGAACCACAGGTGAATCTTCCACGTTGGATAACGAAGAACATATTCACTGCATCCGTGCGGCGGTTAAACATTGCGCAGGCCGCCTGCCGGTCATTGCCGGCACCGGCAGCAATGATACTGCCCACGCGATCATGCTGGCGCAGGAAGCCGCTGACTGTGGCGCAGACGGCCTGTTGCTGGTTACGCCTTATTACAACAAAACCTCGCAGCGCGGATTGATTGCACATTATCAAAAAATTGCAGACAGTGTCGATTTGCCTATCATTCTGTATAATGTTCCTTCCCGCACAGGTGTCAATATCCAGCCTGCTACTTATCAGGAATTAAGTAAGCACCCGAATATTGTCGCAGCGAAAGAAGCAAGCGGCAACATTTCTGCCATTGCAGAAATCAAAGCGCTCTGCGGCGACGATCTTGCTGTATATTCTGGAAATGACGACCAAATTGTGCCGATTCTTGCCTTAGGCGGTATTGGCGTTATTTCGGTTCTTTCTAACATTATGCCGCAGGAAACGCATGACATCTGTTCCCTTTTCTTTGAAGGAAAGGTGCAGGAAAGCGCTGCGCTGCAGCTGAAATTACTGCCGTTAATCCGGGCTCTTTTCTCTGACGTCAACCCGATTCCTGTCAAAGAGGCTCTAAATCTGATGGGAAAAGACGTAGGCGAATGCCGTTTGCCCCTCTACCCGATGACGGAAACTGCTCGTGAAAAATTGGCAGAAGAAATGCGAAAGCTATCTCTTCTTTGATCAGTTTCCGCTTAATCTTAAATAAAAAAGGAAGTGTAAAGGAATGGAACCTACAAGAATCATTCTCAGTGGTGCATGCGGACGGATGGGACGGGTCATCGCGGATATTGTTTCCCAGCGGGAAGATTGTCAGATTGTAGCCGGTATTGACCTTGTCACTGTCCCCTATGCGGATTTTCCGATTTTTAAAGACCCGTTTTCCTGCACGGTAGAGGCAGATGTAATCATTGACTTCAGTAATCCGATGTTAATTGGAAACCTGCTGACCTATGCCAAGAATCAAAAATTGCCGCTGGTCATCGCAACGACTGGCTTTAATCCAGACCAGACGAGTGAAATCAAAACATCGTCGAAACAAATTCCTGTCTTTTTCTCATTTAATATGTCTCTGGGCGTAAACCTTTTGGTAGAGCTGGCCAAGAAAGCTGCCTCTGTTTTAGGGCAACAGTTTGATATTGAAATTATAGAAAAACATCATAATCAAAAGTTAGACGCGCCCAGTGGTACCGCTATGATGATTGCCAACGCAATCAATGAAACGGTGGGAGGAAATTTAGAGTATGTCTATGACCGCCATACAGAACGAAAAAAGCGCGGAAAGAGGGAGTTGGGCATTCATGCCGTACGAGGCGGCACGATTGTGGGCGAGCATGAAGTCATTTTTGCCGGACGGGATGAGGTAATCACCCTTTCCCACAGTGCCGGATCCAGAGAAATTTTTGCTGTTGGCGCAGTCAATGCTGCCGTATATCTGGCCGGTCGTGAACCGGGTCTATATACGATGTCTGACTTAGTTCAATAAAGAAAGGGCGTGTCCTGTATGAATTTAATTACCAGAATGAATATGGTAGAACATGTTGCACTGGTCACGTTTGAAGGGATTCCGAACCAGGTTGGTTTTCTGTCTGCCATTTTTAACAGTGTAGCCGGCCGGAATATCAACGTAGATATGATCTCTAAAACAGCAACAACTGGTCCTCGTATGACCCTTTCATTTACAGTCAGTGAAGAGGATATACCGGCTCTGCTGGAGATTACCAACCAGGTGCGTACCAAATATCCGGATATCAGGCCTATGGTGAGCGGGGGCAATACAAAAATTGTCCTATTCGGAGAAGATCTTCCGACTGAGTGCGGTGTAGCCGCCAAAGCGTTTACTGCTTTAAATGAGGCAGGAATTGACGTGATTATGATTGTGACTTCTGATCAGGATATCTCTCTTCTGCTTCGCGGAGCAGATGCAGATACTGCGTATGAAGTGCTGCATAAAGCTTACAGCGATTAAATCGTACATATAAAACATATAAAAGCGCTTGTTAAAAATTTTAACAAGCGCTTTTATCATGCTGGAAATTTAAAATCTTTGCCATGGAAATAATCCTATTCCTGACCATAAAATAAAGGCATGCGGCGTTTATGCGCACTCCGGCTGTGCATTCTGCAAATAATGTCCTGTGCATCCGGATCCGTTTTTCCCTCTGTCATATATTGTTCGATCGCATCATAAGTGACACCCATCTCGGTCTCATCCGTCTGCCCTTCAAAAAGACCGGCCGACGGGGCCTTATCAATAATAGAGCGCGGTGCTTGCAGATAGGAAAGAAAAGCATAAATCTCTGAAACCGTCAAATCGGCGATCGGGTTAAAATCACAGCCGCCGTCACCCCATTTGGTAAAATACCCGACAAACAGTTCGCTTCGGTTTCCAGTCCCAGCCACCATCGCCCCACGGCTTTGGGCAATTGCATATAAAGTGGTCATTCTTAAACGCGGAGCAATATTCGCACTGGCCAATGGTTCCAGCGCATGAACTCCTGTGATTTTTTCTGTTAATGCGGTTTTTACATCAGACAGATCGACTGTAATGGTTTCAATCTGGAACTGCTCTGCCACCGTCAGCGCGTCTTTTGTGTCTTCTTCAAAATTTCGTTTAGACTGGCAGGGCATAATAACGCCTAAAGTGTTTTCGCATGCTGCCTTACAGAGGATCCCAACCAGGGCAGAATCTTTTCCCCCGCTGTTGCCATAGACGATTCCTTTAGAACCGGATTGTTCTAATATTTCACGAATCCATTTGACTCTGTTATCTAATTCTTTCTGATAATCCCTATAGCCTCTCATATAAATCCCCTCTTCATCAACCATTAAAACACTACAAACTGATTCCATATTTATTAATGGATATATAGATTATGGCATTGTTCAAACCCTTTTGTCAAGATCTGCATTAAAAATTTTTTAGATATCGGTTGGCTGTAAGTCTGGCACACCAACCATAGTGGATTTTTCTCTAAAACCATCAAGTTCCCAGTATTTAAATGTTCAGAAGGAAAAAAATTGTTAGGGGCTTGACAAAAGGAAAAAATTGCTTTATGATATATATGGTTAGCAATGGCTAACCTGATTTTACGTCGCAGAGTTAGCGTTTGCTAATTAATAAAAAAGCGAGGTGCTGTTATGATGCCTTTGGCATTGGCAAGTATCGGTGAAGAAAATACCATTAAAAAGATCGGCGGAAGTCCCGAAGTAAAAAAGCATTTGGAAAACCTTGGCTTTGTCGTCGGAAGCAATGTGACCATCATCACAACCCTTGCCGGCAATGTGATTGTAAACGTCAAGGAAGCACGAATCGCCATCAGCGAAGAAATGGCACGAAAAATCATGGTGTGATTTTTTGAATAGACGCATGCAATACAGGTAAGGAGGAAAAGGTCAATGAAGACATTAAAAGCAGCCAATGTTGGCGATACCGTCAAGGTTGTCAAGTTGCATGGAGAAGGCGCTGTGAAACGCCGAATCATGGATATGGGGTTAACAAAGGGCGTGTCCGTACAGATTCGCAAGGTAGCACCCTTGGGTGATCCGATTGAAGTGACTGTGCGGGGCTATGAGCTGTCCATCCGCAAGGCCGACGCAGAAATGATCGAAGTGGAATAAAACGGTTCAAATAGGGGGGCACCCTATATTTTAGCATTTTGGTTAGCATATGCTAATTTCAGAAAGAGAGGAATCATGAGATGGATTTACGAATTGCCCTTGCGGGCAACCCGAACTGTGGCAAAACGACTTTGTTCAACGCACTCACCGGATCCAACCAGTTTGTCGGAAACTGGCCTGGCGTAACGGTAGAAAAAAAAGAAGGTAAACTGAAAAAGCATGACGGCGTGGTGATTACTGACCTGCCGGGGATTTATTCCCTTTCACCTTATACGCTGGAGGAAGTTGTCGCTCGTAACTATTTGATCGGCGAACGTCCAGATGCAATTCTAAACATTATTGACGGTACCAATCTGGAACGAAATTTGTATCTGACCACCCAGCTTACCGAACTGGGAATCCCTGTAGTGGTTGCTATCAACATGATGGATGTCGTAAGAAAGAACGGCGACAAAATTGACGCTGCAGAGCTTTCCCGCCAGCTTGGTTGCAAGGTTGTTGAGATTTCTGCCCTGAAAGGCACAGGGATTATGGAAGCAGCAGAAGCGGCTATCCATGCTGCCAAAAATACAACCACCGTCCCGATGCATACCTTCTCCGGCACCGTTGAGCATGCCATTGCGCATATAGAAGAAGCGGCTGTGCATCATATGCCAGAGGAACAGCAGCGGTGGTATGCAATTAAAATTTTTGAGCGCGATGATAAGGTTCTTAATCAGTTACATATTGATCAGGCCACTCTTTCCCATATAGAGGAGGACATCCGGGCTGCTGAAAAGGAACTGGACGATGACGCAGAAAGCATTATCACCAATGAGCGTTATCTCTATATTGCGTCCATTCTCAAATCCTGTTATAAAAAACGGAATGCCGGTCAATTGTCTGTGTCTGACAAAATCGACAAGGTGGTCACAAATCGCTGGCTTGGTCTTCCGATCTTTGCAGTGGTTATGTTTCTGGTCTATTATATCTCAATGGTCACTGTAGGTACAATGGCAACCGACTGGGCGAATGACGGATTATTCGGAGACGGCTGGCATTTGTTCGGCATCGGTTCATCGGATTATTCGGCCGCGGTCGACGAATATACCGAAGCGATGAATGCTGTCAACGCATTTATCGAAACTGAAGCAGAAGGTTCTGAAATGCTGGCAGCTGCCTTGGACACTGAAGCAGAAGATTTTGACGCAGACAACGCCTCGGCTCTGCTTTCACAGTATGCCGCCCAGTTTGCAGCAACCGATACAGCCACTATTGAGATTGAGAATGAGGAAGACCTGTCCACAGAAGAAGTGACTTATACTGGACAGGATCTGGCTGAAGCGGTTGGAACATTGGATGGATATGGATATGTAGAACCCGACCCGGCAGAATACGGTGTTTGGGTACCAGGTATCCCTGTGCTGGTTGGAAACGGTTTGGAGGCAGCCGGTGCTGCGGAATGGCTCAGCGGTCTGATTAACGACGGTATCGTGGCCGGTGTCGGTGCGGTTCTCGGTTTTGTTCCGCAGATGCTCGTTCTGTTCCTGCTGCTGGCCTTCCTCGAAGCTTGCGGATATATGTCCCGTATTGCTTTCGTACTGGACCGTGTGTTCCGTAAATTCGGTCTGTCCGGTAAATCTTTTATCCCAATGCTGATCGGTACCGGCTGTGGTATCCCCGGTGTCATGGCGTCCCGCACCATTGAAAACGAACGTGACCGCCGGATGACGATCATGACGACAACCTTTATCCCCTGCGGAGCAAAAGTCCCCTTTATTGCTATGATTGCAGGCGCCATCTTCGGAGGTTCTGCATGGGTTTCCACTTCTGCTTATTTTATCGGTATGGCCGCCATCATTATTTCCGGTGTTATGCTGAAAAAAACCAGGATGTTTGCCGGTGATCCAGCTCCCTTCGTGATGGAACTGCCAGCTTACCACCTGCCTACAGTCGGCAATGTGCTTCGTTCCATGTGGGAACGCGGTTGGTCCTTTATCAAAAAAGCCGGTACCATTATTCTGCTGTCCACCATCGTGATTTGGTTTGTTACCTATTTTGGGTTTACCGAAGACGGGTTCCGTATGCTTGCAGAAGATGAACTTGACAGTTCTATTCTGGCAGCGATCGGCAGTGCAATTGCCTGGATCTTCAAACCCCTGGGATTTGGAACATGGGAAGCGACAGTGGCATCCATCACGGGACTGGTTGCCAAAGAAAATATCGTGGGTACCATGGGAATCCTTTACGGTGCATCCGGCAATGTATACGCCACGCTCGCCAGTGTGTTTACCGGTGTCAGTGCTTACTCCTTCCTGGTGTTCAACCTGCTTTGCGCTCCCTGTTTTGCGGCAATCGGTGCAATCAAACGTGAAATGAACAATGCAAAATGGACCTGGTTTGCAATCGGCTATCAATGCGTATTCGCTTATGTGGTATCGCTGATCATTTTCCAGATTGGTTCTGCCTTTACCGGGAATCTGCATGTGGTCGGATTCATCGTGGCCCTCCTGCTCCTTGCCGGCATACTGTATATGCTGTTCAGACCATATAAAGAAGCAACTAAGCTGACAACAAAAGTACGAGTTAAATAAAGCCTTATCCATGGAAAGGAGGCGCGCATTATGTTTGCATGGATTGCCCAAAACATCGCCACCATCATCATCTGCCTTGCGTTGATCCTGATTGTTGCCGCCATCGTCTTCAGTATGGTACGAAATAAAAAGAAAGGCAAATCCTCCTGCTGCTGCAACTGTCAGGGATGCCCTATGGGCGGTTCCTGCCATAAGCGCTGATTGATGCTAAGGGAGATGCAAGCAGCGCTTGCATCTCCCCTGTTTTAAAAAAATACCGTCAAACGGTAATCCACACGCGTTTACTTTTTCTTTAGAAAACCATTCATACTGTCTGCAATGGCAACAGCATGACGATACCGGTCAATCAGACCAACCTGCGCATGTAATTCCGCAGCCGAATGAATCAGATCATTATATTCATGAAGCTGCATCTGCATATCCGTAGGCAGAGAAAGGAAGTATCTCCTGGTGCTGCTGCTGCCCAAAATCAAATCGTGTAAATTTGTATATTGCAATTGAATCACCTCTGCCCGTATTGTTTGCCAATTAAAAGCATTCATACAGGAAATCCAAAAAAGCATTTTACGAAAAAAAACAGGTATGATAACTGAGCGGAAATGCTGCAGAAGGCATAAAAAAGAATAAAAGTGATAAGGAGAACCGCAATGATTCAGATTACCCTGAAAATTGACGGAATGATGTGTGGGATGTGTGAATCACATATCAATGATGTGATTCGCCGCACTTTTTCCGTGAAAAAAGTGACATCTTCCCGAAAAAAAGGAGAAACCATTATTCTGTCGGAAAGCCATATAGATGAAGAAAAACTAAAAACAGCGATCGGCGAAACCGGCTATGCTGTTTTATCAGTGGAACAGGTTCCATATCAGAAAAAGGGGCTGTTTTCCAGGTAATAACGAATGCAAATTATTTCTCCGGCATCGGAATTGTATCGTACAACATTGCCGCAGGGCCTATCAAAAGGGCTCTTCAGGCATATGTTAAAAATCCATCATGACTGTAAGGAACAGACAAACAGGAATGAGGAAAGATTTTTATGACCTGTCTCTGGGTAAACTTTCTATCAGGTAGAATATAAATACGCACAGGAAGATTTACCGGGAGACAATAATTTTTATTATTTAGTTAGCATATGCTAACTAAAAGGAGTTGATAAAATGAGTGTTGTCATTGTCGGGGGCAATGAATGTATGGTCCACAAATACAGGGAACTTTGTGAGGAATATAACCACAAAGCAAAGATATACCCAAAACTGACCGGCAATATGAAAAATGTAGGGGCGCCCGATCTGCTTATTCTTTTCACCAGTACAATGTCTCACAAAATGCTTCGTTCTGTCCTCCAAGCCACCAAGGGGCAGGATGTACAAATTGAACGCTGTCATACCAGTTCTATGACCGCATTAAAAAATATTTTAGAAAATTATCGAAAGGAGGACTGCTGCCGTGTCTGAAGAAATGATTATCGCACAATGTTCGCCCACAATGGCCGGACTGAAAACCGGTAATTTATTTACCTGTCAGATAAAAAGCAAAAAAGAAGTCATAGAACGCATTCGCACTTTAAACAGCCGGCTTGTACCACGGGGTGCAAGGATACTGCCGCTTAAATTTGACGGCAAACGAGCGCTGATTTATATGTATCGCCCTGCGCGGCTAAAAAAAGATTTATCGCATGCGTTGGCTGTCCGAATTTTAACGGAAAGAGCCTATCCCATCGGCAGTCCGGAACGCTGCATTAAAGAATTGATTCACCGGCTGAATGAAAACAAAAATTTTCCTCATGAAATCGGTTTATTTCTTGGTTATCCTCCAGAGGATGTAGACGGTTTTATTGAAAACAAAGCGGCGTGTGCCAAATATGTTGGCACGTGGAAAGTCTATGGAGACGAAGAAACAGCCAAAAACAAATTTGCACAATACAGAAAATGCACCCAGGTATATGGCAAGTGCTTTCAAAAACATAATTCGTTTGATCGGTTGATCGTAACTGTATCATAAATCGATCATTGGATTTGAATCCTCTTTATTTACCTTGATGTATTATTTCGCTTGTTTTTATTTTTTGTATTCACTTTTTGCCCCCTGATTCCCGATCCCAATCCCCTCCCCTTTCAGGAGCTAGGATATGATTCTATTGAAAACTTTCCCTGCCTGTTCTGGCAAGTACGGCAAAAGCCTTGTACTTGCCAGCTGACCTTCGACAGACTTCTTACGTTATTACCCAATGCGTATGGGGGTATATGATTCCGGTCATCGAAGCGGTTTCTTTATTCTCCAAACAAATTCATTTGACTGATTTTACAGGACTTCATCTCTCTTGGCTTTATGATATCATTTGAGGATACCTCACCATAAAGCAAAGGGTATCTTACATGGTGCTTGCCACAACAGTCGTGAACAAGAGTCTGGTTAAAGTTGGCATAGCAGTAAACACAACCGTTTTTACAGGTGTTATACGCACCGATATCTATGCTTGAAACGCAGCCGCATGCGGCACGCTGATTCTTATCCCTCTCGACATCCAGCTTATCGTTCCCTATGCGTTCAAGGCGGTGTGCGTCTATGCAGCTGGCGTGCTCTACCCCAAACTTACTGAGATCTACTTCTTCAGCGCAGGTGTCAATATAAATTCTATGTTCCTTCGCGATCTCACTGAAATGTCCCATCAATTCCTCGATCTGATCATGAGACAGGGGGATGATTCCCAGCGGAGATATACTGCGGTAAATATTTTTATACAGGTCAATAAAGCTAATGGTGCATTTTTTGGTGTAGTCTGAAAGTTTATCGCAGAGCAACTCAAAATACTGAATATGATACTGCATCGTGTATTTCTCATTCAGTAATACCGGATCATACCGCCATACGATCCGTTCCCTGCCTATCATCGAAGAGAGTTTTTGGAATGTCGGTATAACAAACTCTTTTTTAGAGGGGATGTTTTTTTCAATATCGGACCCATACGGATTCAATGTAAACTGAAAATAATATGTATAATCCCGCAGCTCGTCCAGACGATGAAGCATAGGCGCGGGATTTTTTGTCCAAAAAACGATCCCATCCACAACATCAGGAGATAGGGATACCTCGCTGATCCGATGCGGATTCATAGGATTGCGAACATACACATATCCTTCTTGAATGCGATAAAAAAACCAGTCAGAATAATAGGACGGGATATCTGTACGGCGTGAAGCAGAAATAATCATTGTTTACCCATCTCCTCAACTTTACCGTAATACCAGCCGATAACCCCGTCTTTTTTGGCTATATAACCTTTTGACGTTGATTGTATAATGGATAGTTTATCTCCCTGGTTAACGGGCAGACGATAATCTGTATAATTATCACAATGATGTTCTTGATAAATATAATCGTTATAAATCCAAAGCTTTCTGCCCGTGCTGATGTGTTCTGCATATGTAAAATCATCTTCTGTTTTCAGCTCATTAATTTCATTGTCTATCCATGTGATATTTATGGAATTTGCTGAGCCGGTTTGTGTTTCAAGGGCTGTATAAACCGGCAGTTGGTCATAACTATAGGTGGTTATTTTGTCAATCTCACAGTCTATATCTGGAATTTCAATCAGATTCAGTTGCCCGTCTTTTCTCAGGCCGCAGCCGCCGTCTATGGATATGATTTTCTTTTCCTGATTGATGATCGGATTTAATTGCGCAATTTTATCACTGTAAAGAGCCACTGGCCAGTGGCCTACCACAATATATTTATCAAAATGCAGGGCAGTATTCATGAAATGATCATACTTAAGAAAGCTGTCAATGTTGAGAGAATCTATATGATCGAAATCCTTTTGCGGCATTCCACCATGAACAAAAATATAGTTCTGTGTTTCCAAAGCCGTAGGAAGGTTTCTTAAAAAGTCAAGTTCCGGTTTAAAGTGTTCCATGATTCTGTCTTTTGACAACAGAATATCTTGTGCGGAATGGATTTCAATTTTGCATTCAGCAGCCATTTCATCAAAAATACTGGTTCCTTTCCACCTTCGCTGTGAAAGCAGATAATGATAAAAATCACTGATATTATTGTCATGAATGCCTTCAATCATTTGTAAGCGCAAACAATCTACGTTGCCAGCCAGCACGATAACATTTCCTTTTTTATAAAGCTCCATGATATAACGCAAAGTTTTTAAACTTTCAGGACCTTTTTCAATGATGTCACCAATGATAATCAGCAGATCTTCATCACAGAATCCGGCTTTTTTAAGCACCTGTACACAATGGTTCAAATGACCGTGTATATCACTCGTAACAAGAATACGTCTGCCGGCAGGTATGTTCTGTCGGATAATGGTTATATCGCGGTTCATATTTACCCCTTTCCCAGAAACTCATGCAAATATGGAAATGATATTAATTTGTAAAACTTTTCTGCTTTTTACTTGGCTTTATCCAGCTGTTTCCGTTTGGATGTGTTTTGTCCTATGTTATGACCCGGTAGATTTATACTTCCTCAAACCGAACTTGAAGAAACAATAGCATGGTATCATGAAAATAAATCCAAGCAGCGGAAGAAATATCAGCCCAATATTATCTGATCTTCCGATAAGGTAAAGGAATGGATAATACTGAAACAGTGCAATTGGAATCACATAGGTAAAAAATTTTAAGATTCCGTCGCCGTAAATGGACAATGGATATTTTCCAAATTCACGGCTGCCGTCCGTAAAGATATTCATGAATTCCAAGCCTTCGATTGTAAAGAAGCTGATCCCCGCGTACAGAACAAACAGAGCGGAAAATACAGCGATACCGCCAATCAGCATCAGAACTACGGTCATAACCTTATCGAACGTCCATATGATTCCGCTGGTCGGAATGGCATATGCAAGCATCAGTATCGACTGAAATAACCTGCCAACGCGGGAAAAATCCATATTTGAAGTCAATACCTGAAATATTTCATTTCGCGGCCGAACCAGAATTCTATCCAGATTTCCACTTTGAATCAGCCTGGGGAACACGTCAAAACCCCGGACAAAACATTCCGTGACGGAAAACGCCATTAACACAATGGAAAAACATATCAGTATTTCAGAGAATGTAAATCCATTGACGGAGTGAAACCGGGAAAACATAAAATAGATACCCAGGAACGCCGTAAAAGAAACCAGAAACTGTCCAAGTATGGTCATGATAAACGATGCCTTATACTGTATTTGGGATTTCAACAGCATGGCAACATATTTGAAATACAATTTCATCGCTCAGCCTCCTTGTACAATGATTTTTTTCAAAGCCCGTTTTATCAGGATGCGTCCCGCGATCATGAGTGCTATAAACCATATCAGTTGGAGGGCTATGCTTTGCAGGGCTTTGATTTCACCTATGTGTCCTGTATAGATCAGGAACGGGGTGTTTTGCATCGAAGCGAAGGGCAGCGCATACATTATTGGCTGCAATGCTTCCGGGAAAAACGGAATCGGTATAACTGCACCCGCAAAAAACTCAATAACGGATGTTGCCAGGATTCGTATTCCCACGGAAGATATCATATAGAATGCGGAAATGTAGATTAACATTGAAAATGATATCAGTACCAGGAATCCGAGTATGATCGAAACCAGGAAGAGAACACCTGACAACCAGTCCGGCGGCAGCGTGATATGGAACGGAGCCGGAAGAAATGCAGCGACCAACAGAATCGGAAAACATCTAAGTACCATCCTTGACAGTCGAATTGCCATATTCTTGATGAACCACATCGAGTAGATATTACATGGGCGGCACAGTTCATAGGCTATGTTACCGGATGTAATACTCTCAAAGATTTCATGATCGAAGAACCATGCCATAAACATTGCAAGAAAAGCCTGCTGCATCCATATATAGCTTGACAGTTCCGGAAATGTCATCGGGAAACTGTTTTCACCATTCTGATAAAAGGCCCAGAACATAAGGAGGGTCATACCGCCCCATGCAAACTGGGTAGCAATCCCTGCCCAGGCCGCAGCACGATATTGCAGTCCTGCTATGAATCGTATTCTAAAAAAGGATAAATACTTTTTCATATCTCAAATTCCTTATACAAAGAAACCACCATTTCATCAACGGTCTCCCCCATCACGGACATATCTTTTACCTCGACTTTCGAGGAAATATATGAAATGGCCTGTGATACTGTCAGGAACACCGTGTCTATGATGATTTCGGCATGACCGTCTATATTCTTGATGACAGTCATATGCTCAGAAAGCGGCAATTTTTCTCCCGAATAATCGACCGTCAGAGTTTTATGTGTAGAGTTACGTGTTTTCAATTCAGACAAAGAGCCGTCAAGCAGGATCCTTCCTTTGCCGATCAGCAAAATTCTTTCGGTAAGAGCTTCGATATCCTGCATGTCGTGCGTGGTCAGAATGACGGTCGTTTTGTTTTCTCTGTTTATGGTTTTGATAAATTCTCTGACGGCAATCTTGGAAACTGCATCCAGTCCAATTGTCGGCTCGTCCAGAAAAAGAATCTTTGGACTGTGCAAAAGCGACGCTGCGATCTCACACCGCATTCGCTGCCCAAGAGAAAGCTGCCTTGTCGGAGTCTTTACGATCTCGCCAATATTCAAAAGCTCAATCAGCTGAGAAAGAGTCTTTTTATATTCAGCATTTTCGACTTTATAGATGTCTCGAATCAACTCAAAACTGTCGATCACAGGGACATCCCACCAGAGCTGAGATCGCTGACCGAAAACGACGCCGATATTCTTTACATGGGCAATTCGATCTTTCCACGGTATACGACCGTCGATCATACATTCGCCGCTGTCCGGAGTCAGAATGCCGCTCATAATTTTTATCGTACTGCTTTTACCCGCACCATTGGGACCGATATAGCCAACCATTTCTCCGTCACCTATCGAGAAAGATACGTCCTGCAGGGCATTTATGTAGGTGTATTCTTTCTTAAACAGGGCCTTGACCGCTTCTGAAAAGCCGGCATTACGCTTTGCGACCTTAAAGGTCTTATTGATATTTTTCAGTTCAATCATGTTTCATGCCTCCTTTACCAGTGAACAAACGGTCAAAATACGGATAAGGAATTCCTTGAACCCCAATCGGCTTCATCCCCCATTTACCTGCTGCCGGCGGCCTATGAGCAATTCAAAAAGCTTGAACTTCCACTTTCCACGACTTCATGCAGGGCTTTTTGATTGCAATCTACCGCAGAACAGCAGCCCTGCCATACATAAATATTTTATAATTCTGGCATCGGGTAAGCAATCTTCTGTTTTTCAAACGCCTGGCACTCATACAGCTGACTTTCGATAGATTCTTCTTGTTGATTGTCCAAATGTAGCAAGCATACACCACGCCTGTTGTTCGCTGGCGTCTACCCCGCAGGAAGACTATGCTGTGTAAAGTAAGATGCCAATTCACTCCAAATTGGTCTGTTACGACCGCTGCACATGGACTCCATGGCCATTCACACATATCCTGCCCAACCGTTCCGCCCTTTTCTAAAACTGAAAAGGCACATTCAAGTTCATCACGCGTTTTAAAGCTGTATCACGCGGAACGGAATTTTGATTTGCGTTTTTCGCTTCTTTTGTCTCAACGGCCGAACAAAAAGTCACCCTCTTTTTGCAGTTCTGAATGGGTAATATGGATTGTCATCCTTCAATGCATGACAACCAAACGCTAATCCAAAAGCCGATGGATACATCTCGACAGTTTTCGCTGTTGTTGACATGTATTCCAACTTCTAATAAATCGACAGAAATATCCTCCCGCTTACCGAATCATCCACATTTTAGCTTCCCTTTTCTCTTTATCGTCCGGCCGGTCCTCTTACGAATTTATCAATTACTTTCTGCTCTGCCTGCGGGTTCAGTTTCAGAATTTGCGCCTTGATTTTGTCATAACTTTCAATGGGATCAAGGTCGGGTAAAGAAAAGCCGCGCATATACCAGAAATTTTCTACCGTGGTGAATACCGTGCTGTTCCAGCCGTAGTGCTCACCGTATTTGTTTGTTTTCCGTATCCTGCCGCATTGGGTAATGAACATACGCATTTGAAGTTCAGCGATTGCACGCTCAAATTTTGCGTTGTCCTCTCGGTGAAAACCGCCCAGCCGCTTTATTTCGTGCAATGCAATTTCGCTGCCGGAGATAAGATTGTATATTCGCTTTGCCATTCCGCTCACAGTACCGCTTTCATAGGCTTCATCAAAGGTCTCACCTTTTCTGCGGACAGCGAAAAAGTGGGGATACCATTCCTTTGTGATATATCCGCTTGCACGGAAGAAAAGTTTAGAATAGGCGATATCGTCCCGCTCCTCCAACACACGCATACGCCATTCCCACGGATCGGTTTCCGGGTTTCCCGTATGCCCTTTTATTGGGGAGTCAATATCCTTCTGCTCCTGCCATTGGCAAGGGATGATTGTATAGATGCCCTTTGCATTGCTGCCGCCCATAGAGAAGCCGGATTCCAAAAGCGCGGTGCAAAAATCCAGGAAATTATGTATCATTTTTAGCGCTCCTTTTCATCGTCAGATTTCGGCACCGAAACCATCAGTCCCCTTATACGCAACATCCAACGCAGAGAAGTCGCATCTTGCATCAACTATATGTATTACCCCCGCCTTTTATAAACGACGATTTCGGCATCAGAACCGTTATCACCATATTCACAGACTAAAAGATAGTTCTCATCAGCTGTAAGGCCGTAACATCTGTTGCTGTTCTTCTTACAGAGTTGATTTCCAAGATAGATTCTATCGTCATCCCAGAATTTGATTTTCTGTCCGCTGGGAAGTGTATATTGCAGGTTTATATAAGCACCATACAGAGCATTAAGACCGGTAACTTCTTCCATATCCTCGATTCCGAGCGCATTGAACTCTGCGATTAATTGCTTCTTCAATTTGCAGGGAGCCTCAAAGGATTTACCCCAATTTTCACAGCCATGATTGGCACAGCATACGGCAATCATGCAGGAACCGCCAAACGGATGTCCATTCGTCTCTGCACATCCGCCGCATTGATTTTTCAATCCGCATTCGCTGCAGTCTAGTCCACATAATGTCTTCATCATCACTACCTCCATTTTCTTATAAAAAGAGTAATCCATTGCCCTCGGATCGTGCAGCATAAGCTCTCTGCCGCTCCAATCTGTTGTATATGGCAACTTCCACTCTGTTCCTGCGGCAATCATGTTTTCAATACTTCATCCATTTTTCCGTTTGCAGAAAAGACAAAGTGATGACAGCAACGTTACTGTCATCATCTCCCCGAAGCCAAATCCAGATCATCGGTTGTTGTCAGCATCCTGCAAAGCCAGCATGGAGCCGTATCACTGATCCTCTGAAGAAGATTCCTCCAGAACAGGAAAGCCGAATTTTTTATAAAACGCGAACACTACTTCCGGCTTTTTACTGTAAATATCGACTCCGCTAAACGTACACTCCATAGAAAACGCCTCCGAAATTTTCTTTACGATATCACCCCAAACACGACAACTATATGTCACGATTCATATAAATTTTTCTCTGTGGGCGTTTTTCTGCAAACGCTGCCCCACGATTTCAAACCCGTAAAAATGGCCGTTAGTTCTGTCCGGTGAACACGGTTGTATCAAAAAAGAAGTCCTCCATGATAAATATACCGCCATTTACGCCCTGGACGGTCACGATTGGGATCCCTGCCTTACAAATATCCTCCATATCACGGCTCGATGTTTATTCTATTATGTCACAAAGCCAAGGAGAAGTAAAGTTATTTTCCGTTGCTGTCTGACTGTATTTCGTGAATTTTTTTGTGTCGTAAAGGCTTTGACAAAGCTTCGTCCTCCGGTTATCATAAGAACCCAATTGAACAGAAACATAAAAAGCCTGATGAGCGATACATATCCGTCATAGCTGCGGAGATTGCACATAAAACTTCTTTTATCCCCTGCCTGTATATACCTTGACAAACGACCCGCGAGGACACTGTCAGGATCCAGGCAGGCTTCACGCAGGAATGTTTACATACCGGCTGAAAGAAGCAATCAGGATAGTCTGTGTCGGGCGCTGATCATAGCATCAAGATGCGATTTTTTCCATAATCCGAATACATTTTTTTAAGTCTATGATCGTTGGCGCATCAGACCATGAACATTTAAAAACTTGAAATGTCCGGCGACAGGCGTAACAGTATCATGAGAAATATCTGATATATGACTTGACCGACTAATGAATATAATAAAATCACATAAGAAGTCGACGCCGTTTTCATTTTCACATTGTGATTTTCTCAGTTTTACTATTGGATGTCTCATTTTTGTAAAAAGAGTAAATCTTTAAAAATGACTTAAAAGCATAAAGCGCAGCATAGAAAAAGAGGCCGAAATTTGGATGATCTCATTTCTCCGTTCCAAATTTCGGCCTTTATTTACTTGAAAGCAGACAACTACTTTGATACAGAATGCATGCCTTAGCGTTTTTTCGTTAAATGGCATAGAAATAATGAAAAAGGAGATATTTGATGACGCCGTTTAACATATCTCAAAATCAATTTTCCGTATTTCATCTTTATGTTTTTAAGAGGTAATCCAAATCCAAAACCATTTTTTCAAAAATATCACGCACCCGCTCCGCAGAACAACCGTGAAGATAGTGATGCCAGAACATAAACGAAGTATTGAGATTAGCCAAACTCATTTGTATGGCAATTTCATCTTGCGTGATATCTGTATTCGAAGAATTGCAATAGATTTGAATTGCCTTTTCCTTGTTGATATTGCATCCGTCAGCAGACAATCGGCTAAGTAAAAAAGAAATATCTCCTGAAACATGACCAGGACTTATATTTTGCCAATCGCAAACGATGATATTTCCATGATCATCCTCTAAAAGATTTTCAAAATGAAAATCACCATGACAGAGTGCTCTCTTTGTACTATGCACTTTTTTGTTGATACCATTAATGTTTTCAGCAATCTTGTATAGATCGCATTTGGAAAACTCTTGTCCGTGCTCTTCCACAACTTCCTGCCAGCCAAGTAGATATTGAGAAATATCTGCCTGATCCAGCGTTAATGGTTTTGCGTCTACATTTGGGAGAAAATCCGGAATCGGCAAGCAGTGGATCTGAGCAAGGACCGCCAAGATCTTTTCAAGTAACCCATCCTCTAAATGATACCGGTTTAGAGGCCGATATTTCTTCATGATGATTTGAATTTCATCATCCGATTGATAGCAATGGTATATCTTTGGCAGAAAAGAGTATGTTGATGAGGAAAAATGAGTGTAAAACAGGAATTCGCATTGATATGAATCCCAAAGAGAGTTAGATTCCAGTGTCTTGCGTTGAATGTGTTTGGCTATACACGAATTATTCAGCTCATACACACTTGCGCCGCTCTGTCCGATGGTAATTCTTTGTAGTAAATGCGTATTTATATACTGCTTGAAATCAATCATATATTAACTCCTTTTGGTCAAGAGAAACATATCAGATCCGCAACGTTGTATGTTTTGCCTGTAAATATAAAATGGATATCTGTTTTTATATCAACGTTGGTGTCCATTGATAGTTTTGCGTTGACAAAAAGATATCCTGTTAAAGACAATAAATAAGAATTTCCGGGTTCAGAACAGAGTAGTTTCATTTTTTGAATCACCAGTTTCGACCGCTATTTATAAAACCTCACACCAGAGACTATGCTTATTTGCTGCGAGTGATATATTGATTTGCTTCAATTAAAACATTTTTGACACTTTGATATGATACAGACCGTACCGCTTCATCAAACGGCAACAATTGTACGCCCAAAACTTCATGTTTATCATATTTTATTGATTGATTTTCATATTCAGCACAAAAATAAGTTGTCTGTTTGATATTGCCGTTATTCATTGTGTATTCAATTTTTGTAAGAAAGCCATCTAAAATCTTCGCTGTTATGCCTGTTTCTTCTTTTATCTCTCTCAATGCAGCCTGTATTTCTGTTTCACCTAATTCAATGTGACCTTTGGGTAATCCGCAATGTCCGTCCATTTCTACAACCAAAACATAATGTATGATACTATTGACTTCTGTGTATAAAACAGCTCCGCTGCAATATTCGTACTGCATAGTCTACCCCTTCAAAGCCGGTAATGAGTTATACTCACATCCTATCACAAAAATGTGAAAGAAGTCAATCGCTTCTACAGCAATTGACTTCTTTCGATAAACTGGGAAGCATTGACAAAAAAGATGCCCGCTACAAACGCGGGCAGAAAAGCTTCCAATACAAAAATCTGCAGTGCGCGACTGACTCACCCCAGGTGTGTTTAGTTGAGGAAAAAGATGCTCGCTTCCGGTTGAGCTACACAACAAAAAGCGATGAGCAACTCATCACGCATTGCTCACCGCAGGTGTGGGTTTATGCTACAAAATAGATGCCTGCTTCAGCGCAGGATAAAAAGAAACCGCACACCCTCAACGTGAGTGTGCGAATTTGCTCGGCTCTAAGCCGCTGGGTTTACGCTACAAAATAGATGCCCGCCATAAACTCGAGCGCCAAGCAGTAATAAAACAAAAATCCTGAACGCGACTTGTGTATCGTGGCTCTCAACTGGTACAGACATTCATAACGATACTTCGCAAAAAAAATCCGAGTGTTCATGGGAACACTCGGATTAAAAGGATGAGACGAAAGAATCAATTTATAGAATTTTGATAGGGAATTGAACTCTCGCAATATTTAGGTTTTTGCCATTTCTTCTTTATCGATTTTTAACTGGAACCCAGATTTCCCACTCATAATCCGGGGAATCCGCATTTCCTCCGGGAAACACTTCAAGATGCGGCACGGATGTGTCGCGGCTATACTGGCTTTGGGGAAACCATTCGGTGAATATACGTGCGTATGCTTTGTCTACGTTGTCAAACCCTGTCTTCGAGTTTATCGTAAATACAGCCCACTCGGCGGCAGGAATGGTTTCAACGGTCAATCCGGCCGGATTTTTATCTTTGAATTCTGCTCCAATGATTGCCTTTGTCAACCCGTTCTGGGACTCATACTGGTAAGCCGCTACCTGCCAGAATGGCGCGGTATAGAAACTCTCTCCGCTGTTCCATAGAA
>CAJFUK010000005.1 GCA_904420125.1 Candidatus Falkowella caecavicola
ATCCTGGAATAGATGGCTCTGATTCTGGAAGCTGACAGTCCATATCTTGCGGCAATCTCTGCAAAGCTGCATCCTTTCTGATCATGGAGCTGCAAAATCTGATAGGCGCGCTCATCTTCCTGAAGTGTGCTGTACGGTATATCCTGTAACATATGACTGTCCTCCTTACAATAACAGCAGTTTATTTGGATTCCGGCAGTTGTGGCAGTTGGATTTCTCCGCATTCCTGTTCATATTTCTGGATATATATACAGCAAAGGTGTTCCAGTAAATTGCTTAAGCTTCTGGTTTCCTGCTTTGCAATATAACGCATTTTTTCTAAATGATCGCTCTGCATATGAAAAGTAAAAGGCGGCTTGTCCGTCGGCATATCTAATCTCCCTTTAGCAATAATACTCAATGAATCATTAAATTCATTTTATCAAAAGAGAAAAAAATTGATACGCTAACCGTGAAATAACCATTATTAAACGGTGCTGAAATTATAGAGAATCCGACGAAAAATAATTGAAAAAATATGCGCAAGAACATGGCAGGATTGAGCAGACTCAATTAAGAAAAAAACCGTAACCAACCTTAACGCGACAGGCCTACTCGACTACTGCATAAAAAATTTTCCCAAATCAAATTCTCAAAAAACGACAGCTTTGTTTCTCCTGACTTGACAAAATAAAAAGGTCTTTGCGTCTGCAAACGCAAAGACCTTTCATTTTCTTTTCAATAAGCATAAAACCATTCCATCGATCGGCATGATTATACAGGTGATTGCAGGATTCCGGAATGACCTATGCGGAGAAAATTTCCTCCATATCCTTCGCCCGGCAAACCACAGCTCCGAAATAAGTCACTGTGTTGGCGCCGTTAATATAATGGATCCCCGCCTGTTTGGCCAGTTCGCTGACGAAAATCCCGTACCCTTCCAGAGAACCGTATGCCTGTTTTGGAAACCGGCAGGGGGCGTCCGGACAGGTGCACTCCTTGCAGAGACTGCATGCCCCGTTGGAAAGGATCAGATAATCCTCCAGATAGGGACGGACAGCCGCGTCCACTTCCCGGCAGACCTTTTTAAACTCCGCCGCACCTGCCTGCATTCCCTCATAATCAAAGGAATCTTCCAAATCATATTTCACGCTGAACAGCAGCATTTTCTCATATTGTTTCAGCCGCTGTTGACATTCGTCCACCGTGCCGGTTGCCGGAGGGCAGGCCCAGTTTTTCCCGTATTGCCGACAGGTGTTCACCTCGCACATATCCCGTACGTCCTGCGTGCATTGGATTGTTTCCGTATCGACCAGCCCATACTCAAAGATCCCGGCCTGTTCCAATATTTTTTGTAATTTTTCCATCTGTTGCCGCCTCCCATATCAGATGCCCCGGCCATACAGATCCGGCCTGGCATCAATCCATCCTGAAATTTCCCGTCTTATTCTGTACGCAGTGCGACAACCGGATCCTTCCTGGCTGCGCTTCTGGAAGGAATGATTCCGGAAATGAGGGTCAGTGCCATGCTGATCAGCACCAGCAAGATCGCCGCAGGAACGGGCAGGAAAGCGCCAAGCGCGTTGATGCCGGTCAAATGGCGAAGAATGATGTTAATCGGGATACAAAGCAGGTAGGTAATCAGTACCCCCAGCGTGCCGGAGGTAAACCCTATGATCACCGTCTCTGCGTTGAACATACTCGAAACATTCCGTTTGGAAGCGCCGATGGCGCGAAGGATCCCGATCTCTTTGGTCCGCTCCTGTACAGAAATCAGGGTAATAACGCCGATCATAATCGAGGATACGATCAATGAAATCGCAACAAAAGCGATCAGTACGTAGGTAATGGCGTTGATAATCGATGTCACAGAGGACATCATCAGCCCGATATAGTCGGTGTATTCGATTCTCTCCAGCTCCCCGGCCGTACTGTTATAGTCTGCGATCGCCTGTTCGATCACATCTTTGTTCTCAAAAGAAGAAGCATAAAGATTGATGGAAGCCGGATCATCCAGATCCACATACCCCAGAGCCAACAGGTTATCCTCATAGCTGGAATCGGAAAAATCCAGCACTGCATCATAATAGGAAGCGCTCTGCTCTGTCGTATACCCTTCCATGGCCATGTCCAACGCAGCGGCCAGCTGCTGGGTGCTCAGGCCTCCCATCTCCGCCTGTACCTGGGAAGCATACTGGGCTTTAAACTGTTCCTCCACCATCTGGGTAAACAGCTCGGTCAGTTCTTCATCCCGCATCGCGCTGGTATAGGACCGGATCTCATCTTCCCCCATACCGGTCTGCTGTGAAAGCGCCTGTACCATGGTCTGCTCCATCTCAGCCCGGGTCATGGAACCAACGGTTTGTGCAATAACCGCATCTGTCTGCTCCTGTGTGGGAATACTCATGATCTTTATATAGGTCTCCGCCTTGCCTGCTTCATCCAGCTCGGCGATATAAGCGCGGAAATCGCTTTCTTTTTGTTCATCCGTCCGTTCCCCGGCGCTTTCTTTAAAGGGCAGGCCGGTAAAAATATCCGTCGAAGGATTTTCCAGCTGTGCGGCGACAGCTGCGGAATTCCTGGACTGTTCGATCACATATTCGGTCAGCTTGCTGGTATATCCGATCGAACCCGAAAGCATGGTCGATACCGCGTCTTCATTCGGACGGATGATGCCAGACACTTTGAGCGGGATCCCGTTGTCATAGAGATACCGCAGACCGGCGGAGGTGTCCCGCAGGTCCGTATACAGGCCGGTGCTTTCGTCGAGTGTGTAGCAGTTTGCGTTCAGAACAGCCCTGAACTCCCGGCTGCAGATTTCCTCATAGGTCCATTTCTGTTCTTCGACTTTGATTTCGGTTTTATTGACAGCCGCGTCCATGATAGCGTCGATTTCATCTTTGGATTTCAGCCCCAGCGCATATAAGGCCATGTCGTCGATCTCGTTGTTTTCGTCCAGCACCAGCACAATTTCGTTATATGCCGTAGGCCAGGAACCGTAAACCACGTCATACTGTTTTTCCAAAAGCGGATTGATCATCTGGCCGCTGTCTCCCGGAAGCATTTCCTGCCAGAGATGCAGATACCCACCCGAAGGGGACAGCGCATACATGCTGTCCAGGCCATAGTCCTCACTCATCCCCATCATGGAGGACATATCCATTCCAAAGTATTCTAAGAGCAGATCCTGCATCAGGGCCTGAGAATCCGACTGAATGATGCTGCCGTCTACGTTCTGGGTATAAACCAGCAAATCAATGTCATAGGTATACTGAATCCCGCTGATCGCGTCATGGAGGCTTCCCTCCCCTTCTGTGCTGGCTCTTTCCTCTTCCAGATAGCTTTTAAACGACCGCAGATCATTTTCCGTGGTTCCGGCTGCGTTGAGCGCGTTGACCAGATCGTATACCATGGGCTTCTGATAGACTGCATCCTGATCGTGGCTGCCCTGCGCATGCGCCGCGCCGATGAAAGACTCCATCAACGCGCCCAGATCCATGGTCTGCGCCTCCAGCGTCAGCGGATAGGAAGCAAGCGTGTCTTCCTGAAGGGTATCGATATAAGCCGTTGTTCCCTGGGAAACCGCAAGGATCAGGGCAATCCCAATGATTCCGATGCTGCCCGCAAAAGAAGTCAGCGCAGTACGCCCCTTTTTGGTAAACAGGTTTTTGAGGGAAAGCCCAAAAGATGTGGCAAAGGACATGGAGGGTTTCTTTTCAGATTTTCCCTTTGCTTTCCCGGCCGCCGTTTGACTTTCCGCAATCCGTTCATTCTGAATTTCTTCCTGAGACAGGGGCGCAGAATCGTCTATAATTCTGCCGTCCAGCATCCGGACAATCCGGGTGGAGTACTTTTCCGCAAGTTCCGGGTTATGCGTTACCATAATAATCAGGCGGTTTTTGGAGATTTCCTTCAGGATCTCCATGACCTGCAGGCTGGTTTCGGTATCCAATGCCCCGGTAGGCTCATCGGCCAGTATAATATCCGGATTATTGACAATGGCGCGGGCAATCGCTACACGCTGCATCTGGCCGCCGGACATCTCGTTGGGCTTTTTCCTCATCTGCGACGCAAGCCCCACCTCTTCGAGCGCCTTTTTTGCCCGCGCACGGCGCTCCGCCTTGGACACGCCGGAAAGAGTCAGCGCCAGTTCCACATTCTGCAATACAGTCTGATGGGGAATCAGGTTGTAGCTTTGGAACACAAAGCCGATGGAATGGTTACGGTATCCATCCCAATCCCGGTCTTTAAAATCCCGGGTTGACTTTCCGTTAATAATCAGATCGCCCTCCGTATACTGATCCAGCCCGCCGATGATATTCAGCATCGTTGTCTTACCGCAGCCGGACGGTCCAAGAATGGATACAAACTCGGACTTACGGAACTGCAGGCTGATTCCCTTCAATGCCTCCACTGTTTCTCCCCCGGCCGGATAGTCTTTTTTTATATTTTTCAGTTCTAACATACGGATCCTCCCTATCACAATCCAATGCAGGCAAAGCTTTTCTTTCCCTTCGGCCAGTGGCTGGTCCTGTCTACATCCTGCTTTCCAAATAATCAAACGCCCCGGATCTGCCCGCCCGCGCGGCAGTACCGGATACAGGTGCCTTTTCCATGTTCTTCCCAAACAACCGGACCTGCAACCTTTTAAACGGCAGGATCGCCATTAACTCCAGTAACGATACGGATTATAGCACAGTCCGAAGCCCCGGTCAATCCGTCCCAAAAAAGTTTACAAAATACTCATATCCCGCTGCCATTTTTCGCGGATATTCCACGCTTCTTCCGCGCTTGGCAAGCGGAATTTTCAAACTGCATCCGCCTCCCTGTACACCGCGTTTTTTTCTCTTTTGATGCCGCCGCCAGAACCCATTCTCTCCCAAAATCCACGCAGATCGTTTATGAACTTTTTATAAACAGTCCCGCATAGCCCATCCCCTCCACAGATCCACGCAGATCGTCTGTGAACTTTTGATGTTTTGATATGCAGTCCCCGTGGCCCTTTCAGGCAAAAAGAGCGCTTTTCCCGCTTGACAAGCCGCGTAGGCAAGTAGGATTTCCAAACTGTATCCGCCCCCTGCACACCGCGCTTTTCCTCTTTATGATGCCCTCAACAGGACCCATCCCCTCCACGGATCCATGCAGATCGTCTGTGAACTTTGGATATTTTGATATGCTGGCCCGCATAGCCCCTTTCAGGTAAAAAGAGCGCTTTTCCCGCTTGACAAGCCGCGCCGGGCGTGGTATCATAGCAATAACATCTTTTATATAAGTATTTCGCTGATGGAGAAGAGTCATCCCATAAAGAGTTGAACCAGAGAGGTGCGCAGCTGCTGAGAGCGCGCTGTCAGCCCGGTGCATGACTTACCACTCCGGAGAGGCACGGATAACCGTGACGGTCGCGCGCCGTTATCTGCGCAGCAAGATCCGCAACTCTGAAAAAGAGCGGTGCGGAATTTGGGTGGAACCGTGGAGTCAAGCACTTCGCCCCAATCGTGGGACGAGGCGCTTTTTATTTTGCAAACAAAAGGAAAGGAAGAAAGAAATGATTCAGGTAACATTAAAAGACGGAATAATAAAAGAATATGCGCCCGGCATTTCTGCGGCCGACGTCGCCAAAGACCTGAGCATGGGTTTGTATAAAGCGGCATGCGCCTGTAAAATTGACGGCAAAGTCTGTGATATCCGTACCCCGCTGACCGCCGACTGTGCGCTGCAAATTCTCACCTTCGACGATGAGGACGGAAAAAAAGCGTTCTGGCATACTGCCTCCCATATTTTGGCCCAGGCCGTCAAACGCTTGTATCCTACAGTCAAGCTGGCAATCGGACCTGCCATTGACAATGGATTTTATTATGACTTTGATATCGATCCGCCTTTTTCCACGGAAGATCTTCTGAAGATTGAAGAAGAAATGAAAAAGATCGCCAAAGAGGCGCTCCCGCTGGAACGGTTTGAACTGCCGGCGGCGGACGCTATGCAGAAGCTGCGGGAGATGGAAGAACCATATAAAGTCGAGCTTGCGCAGGAACATGCGGACAAGGGAGAAAACATTAGTTTTTACCGGCAGGGAGATTTTACCGACCTGTGCGCCGGTCCTCACCTGCTGACAACAGCGGCGGTCAAAGCGGTCAAATTGACCAATTGTACCGGCGCATACTGGCGCGGGGATGCAAAAGGCAAGCAGCTCTGCCGGGTATATGGAACCGCTTTTCCCAAAGCGTCTCAGCTGGAGGAGTATCTGGCCATGCTGGAAGAGGCGAAAAAACGGGATCACCGCCGGATCGGCAAGGAGCTGGAGCTGTTCACCATCATGGATGAGGGACCTGGTTTCCCATTCTTCCTGCCCAAGGGGATGATTCTGAAAAACCTTTTGATTGATTATTGGCGGGAAGTACATCGCAAAGCGGGTTATCAGGAAATTGCCACCCCGATTATTCTCAACCGCACTTTATGGGAGCGTAGCGGGCACTGGGACCACTATAAAAACAATATGTATACGACAGTGATCGACGGAGAGGACTTTGCCATTAAACCCATGAACTGCCCCGGCAGCATGCTGGTCTATAAAACAAAGATGCGCTCTTATAAAGACCTGCCGCTCCGAATGGGAGAACTGGGGCTGGTGCACCGGCACGAGCTGTCCGGCGCGCTGCACGGGCTGATGCGTGTGCGGAATTTCACGCAGGATGATGCGCATATTTTCATGACCCCGGATCAGATCAAGGACGAGGTCAAAGGGGTTGTCAGACTCATTAACGAAGTGTATCAGACCTTTGGTTTTACCTATCATATCGAGCTTTCCACCATGCCGGAAGACCATATCGGCGAGAAGGAAGATTGGGATATTGCGACCGGCGCGCTGCGGGACGCGATCGTGGAGCTGGGGTACAGCTATCAGGTTAATGAGGGAGATGGCGCGTTCTATGGCCCCAAGCTGGACTTCCATCTGACGGATTGCCTGGGCAGAACATGGCAGTGTGGTACGATCCAGCTGGATTATCAGTTGCCGGAACGCTTTGAACTGGAATATACAGGCGCAGACGGCGCCAAACACCGGCCTGCTATGCTGCACCGGGTTGTCTTTGGTTCTGTAGAGCGGTTTATTGGCATTTTAACGGAACATTTTGCCGGGGCATTCCCCCTCTGGTTGGCGCCGGTACAGATAAAAGTCCTGCCGATTTCAGAACACCAGGCCGCGTATGCGCAGAGCGTGGTTCAGAAATTGGAAGCCGCTGGCTTCCGAGTCGAGTTTGATGACCGGAATGAAAAGATTGGTTACAAAATTCGGGAAGCACAGCTGGAAAAAGTGCCGTATATGTTGGTAACAGGAGATAAAGAGGCGCAAGCCGGTACAGTTTCCGTCCGTTCCCGTAAAGACGGCGATCAGGGAACCCTTTCGGTCGATGCGCTGATTCTTGCGCTGCAGGAGGAAGTTCGCACCAAGGCAAAATAAAAAAGGGAACAAACAGGCGGACTGCTTACACCACAGTCCGCCTGTCCATGTATATCTGTCAAAAAATCGAGCCAATGAGTTTAATGCTCTTGTTGCCGACGACTCGGTGCACGGAGGAACCAGGCCAATCAAAAATTTTAGATGGAGAGACGATCAGAGAAGGCTTGACTTTTTTCCCGTTTCCGTTTATAATAATTGGGTGAATTTTACGGAGATGTACCCAAGTGGCTGAAGGGTCCGGATTCGAAATCAGGTTTCCTATGCGGAGTGCCAAACGGCTGAAACCCTTGGAACCATGCGGGTTCCAGCCGAGTTC
>CAJFUK010000006.1 GCA_904420125.1 Candidatus Falkowella caecavicola
AAACATAATTTGTGGTTTCGGTGTATTGAGTCTCACTACACAATCCGCTATACTGAGGCTGGGACTCTTGGCAACACCATGGCAACATAAAATCAGATAGCCCCTACTATCTGAATAATGAAAATAATGCCGATACCCTGAGCTAAATCCCATAAGCAAATCTGTTTAGAAAACTTCTGGCAGGAGCGAGTGGGAGTAAGTTTCAAGAGGTTTGCAGGTAATAAAAACGCATGACGGCAGGGAAATTGTTTTTCCCTGCCGTCATGCGTTTTTATCTTTATGTTATTTTTGCGAGTGTGGCGTAACCTGGTAAAAAATTGTTATAACTATTTTAGTATATTGGTGTTTGTCTGTTTGAATTCGGAGAAGAAAAGTGTATTACCGTCCTGACTAAATAATAAAAATTCTACGATTCGTGGGTGTAATTGAACAAACAGTTATTATACAATATCTTCAACGAAAGGGGGTATCAGGTATGGATCAAGTTAAAATCGGGAGGTTTATTGCTGAAATGAGAAAGCAGCAGAATTTAACTCAGCGTGAATTTGCTAATATTCTTAATATTAGTGATAAAACTGTAAGCAAGTGGGAATGTGGAAACGGAATGTCGGAGTTGTCACTTATGTTACCGATTTGCGAAATTTTTAAAATAAATCTCAACGAATTGTTTTCGGGAAAAAAGCTGACCGACACTGACTACAAACAGAAAGCTGAGGAAAATATGATGAAACTTGTAAAAGAAGCGGAAAAAATGAAAAAGAATATTGTCGGTGATAAGATTTTAGGTCAGGCAGCTAATAAGAATATGAATGTAGTCGAAGCACATAAGGCAAACACTGAGTTTTGGGATACAATCGGGAGCGAGTTCTTAGGGGTAACTGCTCTGCCAAGTTGGGGCGGTTTTCTTCCGTCAGAGGATAAACTGAACTTACTCGAAGATTTATCGGACAAAAGCGTTCTTGAAATCGGTTGCGGCAATGGTCACTCCTTGAAATATGTCGCTGACCGAGGTGCTACTGATTTATGGGGGTTAGATATATCTTCCAATCAAATAGAGCGCACGAGAGACTTTCTAAATTCACAAGGAGTTATTGCTAATCTTATTTGCTCGCCAATGGAAAATGATTGCGGATTGCCCCGTAATCATTTTGATTTAGTCTATTCAGTTTATGGAATTGGATGGACTACCGATTTGGATAAAACATTTAAGCGTATTCATTTATATCTGAAAGATAATGGTGTGTTTGTTTTTGGATGGTCGCACCCGATACATAAGTGCGTTTCTGTTGAGAACGGCAGGCTGATATTCAGCAATTCCTATTTTAACGAAGAATGGTATTGTGCCGATATGAACGATAAAAAAATAATGCTGTCTAACCGTATGCTTAGCACATATATCAATGCACTAACTGAAAATGGCTTCATGATTGACAATCTCATTGAGCAAACCGACAGAGAAGAAGCAATAAAGGCAGATAATGATTTCGGTAGAAAAGCATTAATGTTGCCAACGGCTTTTGTTATTAAGGCAAGGAAATTGTAATTTTCTTTTCTAACTTATTTTTATAGGAAGACTATTTGCAGGAATTTTGAAAAGTGATTTCAAGTGTATCTTGATTTTCTAAGCAAAATCGCTTATAATTTGAATCGGCGTATATTGCTATTATCCACAGTTGCGGGCACGTGTTATCAACCCCGATAACAAACTGATAACATTAGCCCATATAGGCAGGATAATATGGACACATCAAATCATCAAAAGCACCACAAATACGACAGAGAATAATCTCTAAACAAAATTGATTATGCTTTGTCGAGTGGGAATGATTTCATACCTACGAAAAACCTGTCATATGAGTTTTTCGGCTATAACGCTTTCTGCTACAAAAACGGCAACAGTATTTGAATCATCCTAAAACTAAAGAGTCAATTGTTTTTCAGAAGTTAGTTTTAGGTGATATCAAAATAGCCACGGTGACGGGTGAGATTATTTCTCCCCGTCACCGTGTTTTACGTTTGTGTAAGCTATTGCCTTTCCTACTTTATAAAATCGGTAGAAAAAGTCATATTTGCGTGTTATAATAAAGAAAAATTTTTCGTAGTTGGAGACAAAAGAATGCAGCTTAAAACAGATCGATTACTGATCAGAGAACTGGTTCCAGATGATTGGCGATCAATGCAGAAAATTGCCATCGATTTTCGGAAATCTAAATATGCCATATACGATATGTCCCTGCCCATTGAGAATGAGAAAATCGCTGTACTTACGCAGCAGTTTGCCGAGACGCAGCTGTTCTATGCGGTTCTGTTCGATAACGTGATGATCGGTTATATATGTTTTCACGAAGAAAGAGGAAACTATGATTTGGGTTTTTGCTTTCATTCTGATTATCACGGTAAGGGATATGCACTTGAGAACTGTTCAGCGGTTATGGAATATATGGCAAAAGAGCGAAAAGTAAAGGCTTTTACTGCCGGAACTGCACTGAAAAACAAGCCTTCCTGTAAACTGCTTGACAAACTTGGATTCACGCTGAAAGAAACAGAGCTTCTTTCATTCCATAAAAACGCTAATGGCAATGGTATAACATTTGAAGGCGGTATATTTATAAAAAGCGAGTCATGTAATATGATTGAAGAAGTATTCAAAAATCGAAAACTGAATAGGGAAAAGCTGCTGTCTTTCGGCTTTGAAAAAGTGAATAACGGTTATATTTATCACACTGATTTGGTTGGAGGACAAATGAAATTGACCGTGACAATAGACACCGAAGGAACTATACATTCAGGCGTTGTTGACAATACGAGTGGTGACGAATATGTGCTTCATCGTGTTGCCGGTGTGGCGGGGCCTTTTGTCGGGCAGGTCAAGACCGAATTTGAGACTGTGCTTGAAGAAATCTCAGAAACCTGCTTTGATCCCGAAAAATTCAAAAGTACGCAGTCCAAAGCTGTTATTGCTTATGTGAGAGATACATACGGCGATGAACTTGAATATCTGTGGCAGAAGTTTCCTGATAACGCAGTCGTGCGAAGAAAAGACAATCGGAAATGGTATGTTGCTCTTCTTACGGTATCCCGCAGAAAACTGGGATTTGATTCAGACGAGCCTGCCGAGATTCTTGACCTGCGTATCAAGCCAGAGGAGATCGAAACTACGGTTGATCATATAAGATTTTTACCCGGATACCATATGAACAAAAAACATTGGATTACGATCTGCCTTGATGAAACGGTGAATATAGAAGAGATCTACCGAAGAATTGATCAAAGTTACAATCTTGCCCAAAAATAAGGAGAATACACAATATTTGTCGCATCAAGGCGGCCTGTGAAATGTTCGAGTTGCCAACAAAAATGAAATTGGGGTATCGGAACATTGCTTATGGAATCCGCTATCAATCATGCCAAAAAGAAACATGATTAAAATTCGGGTTTGGATTGACAATTCAAAAAAATAATGGTATACTCAATATGTTCGGTAGGTAAGGCTCCTACAGGGATATGGACTGTTGCCGCGAAATGGTGGAGACACCATAAGCTGGTTTGAACAGGGCACGTCGAATGCAAGGCGTGTCATAATGCAGTTTCACCGCCCTGCAGAGCTAAAGCTCAAACGGACGGCGATGTGAGTTTTCTCCCGCGTGTTCTTACCGAACGCGTGGGCTTTTTTATTTTCAGAGAAAGGAAAGTGATGGACTGTGTATCACAGTCGAAGATATAACCGGATTACAAAGCGATGGACATTTCAAAGGCATAGGTATGCATTGCTATAGTGCTTTTGCTGCGTGATTTCTACCACCGCTTTGTGAGTGTTTCTTTACATGCGGTGGCTTTTTTGCGCCCTTTTTTCGGAAATAACGCCCTAGGGCGATGATATAGATTACAAAACCAGTAAAATGTGAGGTGAAAAGAATGGACTCGGGAAACAGTTGCGGTGCGGGCTCTCATGAGCGAAGCAGGATTAGAACAAACAAGAAAATGGCGCTGTTTTACCGTGCCATTCTTGCTTAACATTATCAATTCTTCTTCCACGCACTGTATCCTTTCCAAACAACGGTAAAACGCAAAAGTTGGGAGGTACAGAAAAATGAAAAACAGGAAAGTTATCACAGTGGCCACTCAGGTAGTCACAAATAAAAATAATGAACTTCGGGAAAAGCTGTATGGAGCTGCTCTTCAGTCAACAGCAGAACTACTCCGAGAGATGGGGACGCCGCCGAACGGCCTTGATACGGAGGGCGTAGAAGCTTCCCGGGGGAAATATGGGGAGAACATCCTCACATATGGCAGAAAAAATACCATGATCAAGCAGCTGTTCTCTGCCTTTATCAATCCTTTTACCGTGGTGTTGCTGGCGTTAGCTGCTATCTCCGTTTTTACGGATATCGTCTTTACTGTCCCCGATGACCGGAATTATGCCACCGTGAGCATTATCACTATTATGGTAGTGATTTCCGGTATTCTGCGCTTTGTACAGGAAACACGCAGCGGCAATGTGGCGGAAAAACTCAGCAATATGATTCATACTACCACTTGTGTCAAGCGGGAAGGTACACAGGTAGAGATTCCCATGGAGGAGATTGTAGTCGGGGATATTGTGTATCTGTCGGCCGGCGACATGGTGCCCGCTGACCTTCGCATTCTTCAGGCAAAAGACTTATTCATCAGCCAGGCATCGCTGACCGGGGAAAGTGAACCGGTGGAAAAGTCCGGTACGGCGGGGATCCGGAAAAGTTCTCTGACCGAGATGGAAAATCTCGCCTTTATGGGCAGCAGCGTCATCAGCGGCAGTGCAGAAGCCCTGGTAATGACCGTGGGGAATGAAACCATGCTTGGTACTATGGCCAAAAGCTTAAACACTAAGCCACCTAAGACCACCTTTGAAAAGGGGGTCAATTCCGTGTCTTGGGTACTGATCCGCTTTATGCTGATCATGGTTCCGATCGTATTGTTTATCAACGGCTTTACCAAAGGAGACTGGATGCAGGCGGCGCTATTTGCTATTTCCATTGCTGTGGGGCTTACCCCGGAGATGCTGCCTATGATTGTCACCACATCTCTGGCCAAGGGCGCCATGGCCATGAGCAGGAAGCATGTGATCATCAAAAACCTGAACTCCATTCAGAACCTGGGCTCTATGGATATTCTCTGCACCGATAAAACGGGTACGCTCACGCAGGATAAAGTGGTATTGGAATACCACCTGAACGTGGACGGTAAAGAAGACAACCGGGTGCTGCGTCACGCGTTTCTCAACAGCTATTTCCAGACTGGACTGAAAAATCTGATTGACATCGCCGTAATTGCCAAACAGCAGGAGATAGGTTCTGAAGCATTAGTTCAAAAGTACACGAAGGTAGACGAGATCCCCTTTGACTTTGAGCGCCGCCGGATGAGCGTAGTAGTCCAGGACGTCGCTGGAAAAACCCAGCTGGTCACAAAAGGCGCGGTAGAGGAGATGCTTCACTGCTGCACATTTGCAGAGTGCGGCGGAAAAATCCATCCTCTGACCGACGATGTACGAAAACTGGTACTGGAAAAATCTGATGAGCTGAATCAAGCAGGGATGCGCGTTATTGCTGTGGCACAAAAAACCAATCCTGCGCCCGTAGGCCAGTTTTCCGTAGAAGACGAGAAGGATCTGGTTCTGATTGGTTTTCTGGCTTTTTTGGACCCACCCAAGGAAACTACGAAAGGGGCCATTCAGGCGTTGAAGGATTACGGAGTCACCGTAAAAGTTCTGACAGGTGACAACGAAAAGGTTACCTGCGCCATCTGCCGGCAGGTGGGGCTGGACGTGAATAAAATCCTTTTGGGCGGAGAGATGGACGCCCTTTCCGACCAAGATCTAGGAGAACTGGCGGAAAATATTACTGTATTTGCCAAGCTGTCACCAGTGCAAAAGGCTCGGATTATCCGGGTGCTGCGTGAGCGGGGGCACAGTGTTGGCTATATGGGGGACGGGATCAACGACGCTGCAGCCATGAAGGCTTCGGATGTGGGCATCTCTGTAGACACCGCCGTGGACATTGCGAAGGAATCCGCCTCTGTAGTTCTATTGGAAAAGGACCTGATGGTGTTGGAACAAGGCGTTATCGAGGGCCGTAAGACCTACGCCAACATGATAAAGTATATCAAGATGACGGCTTCCTCTAATTTTGGAAATATGTTTTCGGTGCTGGCAGCCAGTGCGTTTCTGCCCTTTCTGCCTATGGCATCCCTGCATTTGATTTTACTCAACCTTATCTATGATATTTCCTGTACAGCTATGTCCTGGGACAATGTAGACCGAGATTATCTGCAAGTTCCCCGGAAGTGGAGTGCCTCAGGGATTGGCAGGTTCATGCTCTGGATCGGCCCCACAAGTTCGCTCTTTGACATTGTCACTTATTTGTTGCTGTATTTTGTGATCTGCCCCATGTTTACCGGCGGGCAGCTCTATTCACAGCTCACCGACCCGGCTGTCCAGGCAGCCTACATCGCCCTGTTCCAGACGGGTTGGTTTGTAGAATCCATGTGGACGCAGGCCCTGGTTATCCATATGATCCGTACTCCCAGGCTCCCCTTTGTGCAGAGTCATGCTTCTGTGCCGGTGACGCTCTTGTCCATGTTGGGAATTGGTATTGTCACTGTTATTCCTTTTACACAACTGGGCACGGCGCTGGAACTGGCTGCCCTTCCCGCCATCTATTTTGTTTTTTTGGTTGCCGTTGTACTGGGGTATATGCTTTTGGTGACATTGGTGAAAAAGGCATATATTCGGCGGTATGGGGAATGGCTCTGAGGCGCATATTTGAAATAAAGGGATTATTATAGATGATATTAAAAAATCAGAATGGATTTATCAGGAGCGGGTGAGATGAAAAATTACGGAAAGAAAAATTTATATAACGGGTAAGAATGTTATGAAAAACATTTGCTTTTCGTTGTCCAGATATCCCTGTTTTTGCATTTGTTTCTAAAAAACAGTGTGCCACCGGCATTTTGGGACAACGACACCCGCGGTATATTCTGCTGGCACAAGCAATGGTTCTACACCAATCTGCTGTCCAGAGGAAAGTAATCATCTTACCGGTCTGAATGAACAGGTAAAGGATATGTTCTTTTGACTGATAGAATAGAATAAGAAACGAAGGAATGACCGAGCAGTTAAAAACTGAAGATCTAATGGAATGGGCAGGCAAGGTGAGTAGCGTCCACAATCGGGCAAAAGAAATATGACGATCGATTTGACACTGAATAGGCAAAAGGCGGTAGAGAGGCACAAAACCTCTCTACCGCCTTTTGATTCTAAATTGAATCTAACTATGAGCAGCTGTTACAAGGATGTGTTGATTATTGGGCATCAAGCAGGATATTCAATACTGTTTGAACTGCCGTTTCCATAGAAACATTGACAGCAAAACTCCGATCTCTTGAGACGATTTCAACAATATTCTGCTTCATATTTCGAGGACTGACAATCACCCTAAATGGAACGCCAATCAAATCAGCATCTGAGAACATAACCCCGGCACTTACCTTGCGATCGTCATAAATGACCTCAACGCCTTTGTTTTGCAGCTCGCTATACAGTTTATCAGCATAAGCCCGAACCTCAGCATCATCAGAACGAACGGCACAAAGATGGATCTGCCACGGTGCAACCGCCAGCGGCCATATTGGACCGTACTCATCGTGGTGAGCTTCACAAATAGCGGCCGCCAGTCTGCCAACACCGATCCCATAGCATCCCATGATTGGATATTGTGTTTCCCCGTTACTATCAATGTAGGTCATATTCATAGACCTGGTATACTTAGTTCCCAACTGGAAGATGTTACCCACTTCAATACCGCGGGAAACTATAATAGAGGGCTTTCCGCAATGCGGGCAGATCCCACCTTCCTGTATTTTGGCAAAATCGTGATACTCTGCACCTTCGATGTCACGGACCATATCAAGTCCTGTGTAATGGTATTCGCTTACATTTCCACCACAGGACAGATTATTCAGTCCTTCAAGGGAACGGTCAAATAAAACGGTAAAATCGCCTTTCAAATTGACAGGGCCGATATATCCGGCATTTAGCCCGGACTCCTCAGTGATAACTGCCGGATGGATGTCACAGCCTAAATAATTTGTGAGCTTGGTTTCATTTACCTCGAGATCACCACGGATAAACAGGACAATATAGCTGTCATCGGAATTACGCTGATAGACTACCGCCTTACAGGAGGACTTTTTATCACAATGCAGAAAGTCACAAACCTCTTCAATGGTATGGATATTCGGTGTGTGTACCAAAGTCAGAACATCGGACACATCATTTGCCTGATTATGGATGATACACTCTGCTGCTTCCATATTTGCCCGGTAATCACATTCCTGGCAGATGGCGATAGAATCTTCTCCGATAGGTGTCAGCAGCATAAATTCGTGAGAAATGTTACCGCCCATCATACCGGAATCGGAAGCGACCGAAATAACCTCCGGCAAGCCTACCCTTGCATAGATGCGCTCATAAGCCTTATGACATTGTGCGTAGTAGTCTTCCAAGTCTGCCTGGCTCGTATGAAAGGAATAAGCATCCTTCATCGTAAATTCACGAACACGGATCAGCCCTGCTCTTGGTCTTGCTTCATCCCGGAATTTAGTTTGGATCTGATAAACCATAAAGGGGTATTTCATATAGCTTTGCCCGTAATCACGCACAAGCTGGACGGCAGCTTCTTCATGTGTCATTCCAAGGACAAGAGGACTGCCGTTACGGTCATTGAAGCGTACCATCTCTTTGCCAATGCTTTCATATCTGCCGGACTCCTGCCACAGAGATGCAGGCATAACGACAGGGAATTGTACTTCCTGTCCCTCAATGGCATCCATTTCTTCACGCAGTATCTGTTCAATTTTGCGTGTGACTCTTTTTAGCGGCATATAGGACGAAAAAATGCCGTTTGCCACATACTTCAAATAGCCCCCACGCACCATAAAAGCGTGGCTGTCAACGATACAATCTGATGGCCTTTCCCGGAAACGATCTCCGACAAGTTTTTCTAATTTCATAAAAGATACCTCCGTTTTTTGTTTTTGAACACAAAAAAGCCCTAAGCCAAGATTACATCAGCTTAGGGCGAACTATTAACAAGTCCGTGGTACCACCTAAATTCGGATAAAATCCGCACTCTCTGGCACAGGACAGAAATTCCGATGCCATATTTCTATAACGGGAAAACCCGGTGAGGCTTACTGAAAATTTCAGCTCACAGCTCAAAGATGGGTTGGGCATCTGTTCAATAAAGGCTCGCACCGACCGCCTTCTCTCTGTAAATCCAAGATGCTTACTATTTCTTATCATAGCTTTTGTGTTCAATTTTTCAAATTATAACATAAAGTTTCATAAGCGTCAAGCACACCCCAAAAAATCAGTAGAAAATCCCATAAAACAGTGCTATAATAAAAATAATAAAAACAATCATATTGACTCTGGTATGAGCTATATCATTTCTACATTATGAGGTGCTTAATATGGCAGACTGGAATTCCAATCAATACCTGAAATTTAAAAATCAACGGACGCAACCGGCGGTAGACCTTGCTATGCGGGTGATCAACAGCCATCCCAAAACCATTGCCGATATCGGCTGCGGACCTGGCAACAGTACCGCTGTACTGAAAGGAATTTTCCCGGATGCTGATATCCTTGGGGTTGATAACTCGCCTAATATGATTGAAAAAGCGCAAAAAGAACATCCTGATATACCATTCTGTCTCTGCAATGCGCTGGATTTAGAGGGCAAATACGATTTGCTCTTTTCTAACGCCTGTCTTCAGTGGATTCCTGATCACGATACATTAATTCCCGCTTTGATGGACAAGTTAAACGACGGCGGCGTTTTGGCGGTGCAGATACCGATGAACGGAGAAGAACCGCTTTATAAGATCATAGAAGAGGTGGCTGCGGACTCGAAATGGGGACTCCAGAGTATGACACTGCCGCCAAACGAAACGCTCACGCCCTACGAATATTTTGAGATTTTGACCAGCTGCTCTTCCAGATTTGATATCTGGGAAACAAAATATTACCATAACCTTGAAGACCACAAAGCTTTAGTAGAATGGGTGAAGGGGACAAGGATACGTCCTTATCTCGCATTTCTTGGAGAAAAGCGTGGGGAAGAATTTGAAAATGAAATTGTGAATAGGGCAACGAAAATCTATCCGGTCAGAAGAAGCGGCGGAGTTATACTTGGTTTCCGCAGGTTTTTCTTTACAGCGGAAAAGTAGCGCCGGGTAAAACAAATTGGCCGATGACAGAGCGGAGGAGATGTACGGTTTGTGGAAGGATCTGCCCCGCCAAGGCCCTGGTCGGGGTGTTAGGAATAAAGGGGCAAAGCCGCAAGAACTCTTTTGCAAAGAAGATTGCAAAAAATTCGGGTGCAACGAACCAAACAGGCTGCTGGTATGGAAACGGATTTATGCGGGTGATGCTTTGCGGTGTTCCCTTATACACATAGATATTTTCAGGAGGAATTAAAGCGTGCATGAAAAAGTAAGAATTCAGCTGATTGACCAAAAGCACAGCAAAGACATAAATATTCCGAACGAGCCGTTCCCTTTATTTGGTAGGATGATCCCCACATATATAAATGAAACATGGGATTACTCCATTGAAAAGTTTTGCCAAGTATCGGAAATGTGTTTTCCAGATGAGAATTATCAATATGAAAAAATGGCAGAGAACAGTATTTTTATCGGCGCTTATGATGGGAACAGATGCATTGGTCTGGCTATTTTGCAGCGGGCTTTTTTTAAATATATGTATCTGTACGACTTAAAGGTCAACAACAGTTATCGTAAAATGGGGGTGGCAAAGGCTCTCATAGAAAAAGCAAAAATGGTCGCGCAGGAAAACGGATACTGTGGGATATACACACAGGGGCAGGATAACAATCTGGGGGCTTGCCTTTTTTATCTGAAAACAGGATTTGTGATTGGCGGATTAGATACAAAGGTATATCAGGGTACTCCACAGGAGGGTAAGAAAGACATTTATTTTTATTTGGATTTCTAATAGCGTTGTTCTGCGTCTGTTTGTCAAGCCGCGAATCAGTCATTGTACGCAACATTCTGGTTTTCTAAATAGAATTGTTATCTTAGGGCAGGACTAAATAGAAAAATTCCTCTTGAGGTATTCTTGCAGAAAATTTTGTCAATCTGGCGTTGATCCTGAGAAGCCCACATGTTATTGGGTAACACAAAAATTTAATAGGTATCCGTTTTCATGTTCCTGTAAAATAGAGGGAAAAAACCAATAGAAAAGTTTATATCCGCATCATCCAATGCTTCTAATGGCAGAATGACAAATCGAAGTTTGGGAGGAAATAAGTCATGAATATTACGTGGAACGCAGAAAATTACACAAAAAATTTTGCTTTTGTTCATCAATATGGGAATAGCGTTGCGGAACTGATTGATTGTCGTCCAGGCAGTACAATCGTTGACCTAGGATGTGGAAACGGCGCTTTAACAAATGCAATCAAGAATAAGGGCTTTCACGTTATAGGAATAGACGCTTCCTCCGAATTACTGGACGTGGCACGAAAGAGCTATCCAGACATTGATTTTATGCAGGCAGATGCTACGTCATTTTCTTTGGAAAAACCGGTGGATGCTATTTTCTCCAATGCGGTCTTTCATTGGATCGACAGGGAGAAACAGCCTTGTATGTTGGCTTGTGTGTATAAGGCACTGAAAGAAAATGGCCAGTTTGTTTTTGAATTTGGCGGACATGGAAATAACGCGTTGATTCATGAAGAATTGGCAAAAGCGTTTACAGAATATGGATATCAATATAAAATGCCTTTTTATTTTCCGGGGATTGGTGAATACGCTTCACTCGTTGAACAGGCAGGCTTTCAGGTGAGATATGCGATATTATTTGACCGGCCAACAGAATTGAAAGGTGAGAATGGGCTCAGGGACTGGATCAATATGTTTGTAAAAACACCTTTTGATATAGTTACCCGTCCAAAAGATAAGGAAGATATTATCAATATGGTGAGTGAACATTTAAAAAGTTCTCTATATAAAGAAGGAAAATGGTATGCCGATTATGTAAGGATACGAATGGTTGCATATAAAAAATAATATCATTTTCCGTTTATGGGAAATAGGGGAGCCGACAGGAATCGCTGACAGACTGTCATTGGAAATACAGATGGGATCTGCGGTCAGAAATTTTATTTGATTTGGCAGGACACAAGCGCCTGGCTATTCTGCCATTACAATGATCTCTGACAGACCGGATTTCTATATTGGAGTCTGGACTTTAGAAAGCAGACATACATTCTATTCAATATATTCTGCATATTCTGCTACAGGTACAAGACAGAAAATGCGAGAGCATTCGTTGACACACCGCTGGTCTTGAAAGATGTGTTTTGCGGATGCTTATTTTTTAGAGGGCTTATACTACAGAACATGAAAGGAAGCGGCGGACTTTTCCTTAAGTCCACCGCTTCTCACGGTATGGATACGCTAAATATGGGCCGTTCTTTTTTTCAAAAGTTCATGCATGACTACCATCAGAATGAGCATCACCAGCAAATACACAGGAAGCAGGGACACTGTTATGTAATCGGCAATCATGCCGAACAACGGTGGCATAAGACAGGTTCCCACATAGGCGCTTGCCATCTGGATGCCGATAATAGCCTGTGATTGATCGGCACCAAAATGCGCAGGCGTGGAGTGAATGATGCAGGGATAGATCGGCGCGCACCCCAACCCGATCAGAATCAGGCCGGCCAAGGAGGCAATCTGGGGTCCCGGCAACAACATTGCAAGAATGCCGGCTGCAATCAATCCCTGTCCCAGACGGATCATTTGCGTGTCGTTGAGTTTCATGGTAATAAAACCACTCAATGCCCGCCCGATTGTGATACCGATAAAGAACATACTCGCAAAACTTGCCGCTGTTTCAGATGAAACGCCTTTATACAGCGTCAGATAGCTGCTTGCCCATAAACCAGTGGTCTGTTCCACGGCCGAATAACAGAAAAAACAGAGCATGACTTCTTTTGCACCGGGAATTTTGATCACCTGTCTGAGAGACAGGGCCTTTCCTTCCGGCGCCCCAGCATCCGCAGAACCGGTATTTCTGTTCTTCCACATAGGAAGGCTGAAAATTAAAATCGCTGTTAAAACAACCTGTAAAATTGCGATATATCTGTATCCAGCATGCCATCCTTTGCCGCCGGCCAGGGCGTAACCCATCAGATAAGGTCCAAGCGTTGCGCCGACACCCCACATACAATGCAGCCAGCTCATATGCCGGCTTTCATAGTGCAGCGCCACATAATTGTTCAGCGATGCATCCACACTCCCCGCCCCTAATCCATATGGGATTGCCCAAATGCAGAGAAGCCAGAAAGAGTGGGTAAAAGAAAATCCCAATAGTGCGACTGCGGTCATGGCGACGCTAATGGCGGTCACTTTTCCGGCGCCTAACCAGCGGGTCAGCCGATCACTTTGCAGACTGGAAATGACAGTTCCCAATGCGATAATCATAGAGATGATACCGGCATAAGAGATAGGGACTTCAAACTCTAAATACATGGTGGGCCAGGCAGCTCCGAGCAGAGCATCTGGCAACCCTAAACTGATAAAAGCAAGATAAATGATGACCAAAAGCAATTGAAACATCCTGTATTCCTCCGTATTTGTTGTTCAAGAGAGCATGCTGCGATATGATTATAGCATACCATCAACAATCCTGCCATCTATATTTTTGCTATTTTAAAAAATTTCTGGTAATCATCGGGAAATTAAATAAAACACACAAAATAATTTTTTACAGAAAATTATTTTGTGTGTTTTTATGAACATCTTTTACTGATTATGCGATCATAAGGTAAACATAGCCATACTTTACGGATACATCATTTGATTCCAACATGACGATTGGGAAGGGGATTGGCATATGCAGCAATATACAGCAGTCTCGAGCAGGCGGCTTTGACAAACCAAAATATAATATGTGGCAAAATGCCGCTTATATGATCACGCTTGCCTGGAAAGAAAAAGAAAAAAGTGTTTTGGTTCCGGCATTTTTATCTGCAGTTTTTCCGTTGCAAACAGTCTGGTTAGTCTATATATCGCCCCGGTTATTTTATCTGCGGTGGAACAGCAGCTTCCCATCCTGCAGTTTATGGTGACGATTTTGATCTTTGCAGGGTGCTCATGTTACGCGCAGCCGTTTCCAACTATATCAGTGCAACACATTATAGGGAAGAATTCAGATAAGAGCCGCCATTATGACCGCCATGAACCGAAAAGCTGCTATCACATCCTATCCCGACCTTGGCGACGAGAAGTTTAAAAACTTATATATAAAAAAGTGAGGTCGTTAGTAATAATCGTGTTGCAACAGAAGCTGTATGGGATACGCTGACCAACCTGACAAAAAACATACTCGGATTCAGTCTCTATATGCTGCTGGTTTCCCTTGATCTGTGGATGTCCATCACCATTGTAGCCACTACATGCATCATGTGTGGGATATTTTATCAGTCAACATATCAACGAATACGGATACCGGTATCGTAAAGAAATTGCAGAACATGAGAACAAAATCTGGTATATTGCCGACAAGGCTCGAGAGTATAGCGCCGCCAAAGATATTCGTATCTTCGGCATCAGACCATGGCTGGAAGAACTTGAAAAAAAGCAATGGAAGCGTACACAACATTTCATAAACAAAGCAAATGGCTTTTATATTTGGGGAAAAATCGTGGATTGGATCCTTGCTTTTATTCACAATGGGATCGCTGATGCTTATTTGCTGTATCTGGTCTTGCACAATGGACTGAGCACTTCTGTATTTTTCAGCGGTTGGCGGTTTTGCCTTCTGGGTTTCGGGGATATTGGGGGGCGATACTATCCGTCAAAGCCTGAATCTATCCACTGTCAGAGAATGTCTTGAATACCCCGAAGCGTTTCATTTTGAAAATGGTTTGCCTTTGGAACCGAACCTTGAAATCCATTATGAGATTAGACTGGTTGATGTATCCTTTCGCTATCCCGAAAACCAACAATCTGTCCGAGGACAGATTGACCTGACGCTTCACCCTGGCGAAAAATTAGCGGTCGTGGGCCTCAATAGCGCTGGCAAAACAACGCTGGTTAAGCTGCTGCGCGGTTTCTATGATCCCGCGGATGGACGGGTTTTACTTAATGAAAAGGATATCCGGGACGATAACCGCCGTGATTACAGAATGTTTTCTGCGGTTTTCCAGAACTCCTCTCTGCTTGCGGAACAATCCCAACCAATGTTGCGCAGACAGAAGATGCGGTCGATATCATAGAAGTGAACAGTCTTTGCAATAGGCAGGACTGCTTGCAAAAATTGAGTCGTTGCCGGATGGCATACAAACATAATTGAACCGAAATGTTTATGAAAATGCGGTCATGCTTTTCGGCGGAGAAACACAGCGGCTGATGCTGGCTAAAGCTTTATATAAAGACGCCCCTGTCATTGTGCTAGATGAGCCGGAAGGGGGAGTGATCCTGTTAAACGGAACAGACATAAGAGAGTATCATTTCCCGGATTATATTGGCATGTTCTCGATTGTGTTTCAAGACTTTCAACTGTTCGCCTTTATACTTGGTCAAAATGTCGGTACAGGGGTGACGTATGCTCAAGAACTGGCAGAAAAATGTTTGCGTAAAGCTGGATTCGGGGACCATCTGGACGAAATGGCAAATGGGATGGATACATACCTCTACAAAGAGTTCAGCAAAACAGGCGTGGATATTTCAGGGGGAGAGGCACAAAAGATTGCTCTTGCCCGGTCGTTGGTATAAGGATGCGCCGTTTATGATTCTAGATGTAGAATGTAGCCTCTCTCAAACTGTGTATGCCAGTGTATAGCATGGAAGGAGGAGGGCAAATAGGTACAGGAAACACAGCAGAAAGGAAAAAGTGTGTATAGAGTAAGGCAGGAACGACCATGTGAGTGGTCGATTTTTTATGGGGGAAACACCCCCATCCTGCCAGTTCTGTGATGATATTCTTGTTTTTCATGAGGGAAGGCTGGTGTAAGGAGGAAGCCATGAGCAGCTGCTATTGGATCAGGATAACAAGTATTATGAATTATGGAACGCACAGGCACCATTATCGGGCCTAAAGCAACATAATCAAAACATCATAAAAAAGGGGCTGCTATAGCAGCCCCTTTTTTATGATGTTTTGATTATGCCTTTGTTTCATTGAGGAGTGATTCCAGGCACTCCCGGCAGATAATTTTGCCTTTGTAGTTAATGGTATTCGATGCATTGTCACAGAAAATACAGGAAGGCTGATATTTTTTGAGTATAATCAGATCTCCGTCTACATAGATTTCTAATGCATCCCCTTGATTTAAATCCAAAGTAGAACGCAACTCTTTAGGCAATACAATACGTCCCAGTTCATCAACTTTTCTTACAATTCCCGTTGATTTCATAATAATCCCCCATACTAATAGTAAATTTTGTCGATTATGGATATATATAAGCCTGCCACCTAGTTGATTGTGAGCAGCAGACAACTGTCGATTACGTATTTATTATAGCGTAAAATGTTTTAAAAGTCAAACTTTTCCTTGAAAAATTTTGAAAAAATATGTAAATAAATCGTTAATAATACGGAGAGTACATAAAAAAATGTCGGAAAAAGACATTTGGAACCGAATCAATCTTTATAATAGGGGGCCTTCCATATGATGAAATGGATTTTAACCGGTATGATCCTGCTGTCCTTTGTCAGCGGCCTGTTTTTTGGACGCACAGAACAAGTCTCCAATGCGGCGCTTTCCGGATGTGGACAGGCGGTGGAATTATCCATTACCCTGTTGGGTAGTATGTGCCTTTGGAGCGGTATGATGCGGGTGGCGGAAAAGTCAGGGCTGACTGAGGTGATTCGACGCCTCCTTTCTCCGGTTACCAAACTGCTCTTCCGGGGAAAAACACATGCCAGGGCAATGCGGGCTATCTGCATGAATATGACCGCCAACCTTCTGGGGCTTGGCAATGCGGCCACCCCGTTGGGGATTACCGCCATGAAGGAGTTAAATCGGGAAAATCCGGAACCAGGGACGGCCAGTGCAGATATGGTCACTTTTGTTGTACTCAATACCGCTTCCATTCAGCTGATTCCCACAACCATTGCGGCATTGCGTTTAAGTCATGGCGCTGCGTTTCCAATGGATATTCTGCCGGCTGTTCTTGTTTCCTCTCTTCTTTCCGTTTCCTCCGCTCTACTAATGGCCAAAGTATTGGGCAGAATACCGATCCGGTTTTTCGACAGAAAGTCAGGAGATTCGAAAAAAGACGACCAAAAGCGAAAAAATAGACAGCAAAAATCCATACAGACTGGATAATTGTCCGATGGGGACTCCATATTCCCATCATATATGGAAGCCAGCGCAGAACTGGTACAAGCTGGCTGCTAAGAAAGGAGGATCGGTGCATGAACTGGATCAGTTTAGTGGTTCCTGGCATGCTGGTAATTATTTTATGTTACGGATTATATAAAGGGGTACCTGTGTTTGACCTGTTTATAGAGGGAGCGCGCGGGGGGATTTCTTCTACAGCTTCGATTCTTCCGCCGCTGGTTGCACTGATGACAGCAATCAGTATGTTTTCTGCATCGGGCGCATTAGATGCGCTGACCCAGTGGCTGGCACCGGCGCTATCTGCATGCGGAATCCCGCCCGAGTTACTGCCGATGATCCTGATGCGGCCGATTTCCGGTTCCGGTTCTCTGGCATTATATGAACAGGTATTGTCTACATATGGCCCCGACAGCTTTTTGGGCCGTGTAGCCAGTGTGTTGCAGGGATCCACAGAAACCACATTTTACACCATTGCCGTATATTATGGAGCGGTTCATGTCTCCCGTACCCGCCATACATTGCCGGCCGCCCTGACAGGCGATCTGATCGGCGTGTTCGCCAGCGTGCTGGCAGTCCGCATTTTTTTTGCCTGATGAAATGGATAAAACACTTGTATTTGAAAGGACAGACAGGTATACTGATAATATAAGAACGCAAAATGAATGATGCGGAGGGATATGAATGAATAATTTTACTTTTCAGGTGCCGACAAAGATTATTTTTGGTCGGGGAACCCAGAAACAGGTTGGCGCAGAAGTCAAGAAACATGCCGATAAAATATTGTTGCATTATGGCGGCGGCAGCATCCGTAAATCCGGTCTTTACGATACGGTGACTGCCTCGCTGCGGGAGGCTGGAGTGGACTATCTGGAACTGGGCGGCGTACAGCCGAACCCGCGTTTGGCATTGGTGCAAGAGGGAATCCAACTGTGCCGCGACAACAATATCGGTTTCATTTTGGCTGTAGGCGGCGGTAGTGTCATTGATTCGGCCAAAGCAATCGCTATGGGCGTTCCCTACCATGGGGATGTATGGGATTTTTATGACCATAAAGCGGATCCGCAGGAGGTACTTCCAGTTGCTACGGTTCTGACCATTCCGGCCGCTGGCAGCGAATGCAGCCCCAGCACGGTCATCACCAACGAAAAAACCGGCCGTAAATATGGATATACGACCGAATTGGTCCGCCCTGTTTTCAGTATTATGAATCCGGAGCTCTGTTTTACTCTGCCGGGCAATCAGGTTGTCAACGGCATTTCCGATATGATGGCGCATATTATGGAGCGATATTTTACAGATACAGAACATGTGGATCTGACCGACCGGTTGTGTGAGGCAACGCTACGCAGTATCATCTACCATGCCCCGAAATTAAGAGAAAATCCGTCCGACTATGACGCATGGGCAGAGATTATGTGGGCCGGTACCATCGCCCATAATGACCTTTTGGGAACGGGCCGTACCGAAGACTGGGCTTCTCACGGCATTGAACATGAGTTGAGTGCTATGTACGATATTGCCCATGGCGCAGGACTTTCCGTTATTTTCCCGGCCTGGCAGAAATACGTTTATCATCACAATATCAGTCGGTTTGTGCAATTCGCTGTACGAGTCTGGGATGTAGATCTGGCCTTTGGAGATCCGGAAGCGATTGTGCAGGAGGGGATCCGGAGAATGGAAAGATTCTTCCATTTTATCGGTCTTCCAATCCGCCTGTCGGAGCTTGGAATTGATGATACGCACCTGGAAGAAATGGCAAAGCTGGCTGAAGCAAGAGGCGTGGGCAATTTTGTCAAACTGGGATGGCAGGATGTGCTGGAGATTTATCGCCTGGCTCTGTAGTTGGTCGTCTGGAAAGGCTATAGCGCATAAGAACGCGCTATAGCCTTTTTTACCCGTGTTCTGCACGAAACGAAAGGCAGAGGGGATTAAACAATCAGACCTGGTAAAATAAAATGGCACACGAGAAAACACGAGAAAACATGAGAAAAACTATAGAAAACACGAGAAAAAAGAGTGTATTTTAAGAATATTAAAAAAAACTATTGACAAAGGTTGGGAATGCAGATATAATGTATGTTGCGCTAACTAAGACTGTGGATTTTAATTAAGAAAGATTCCCGGATTAGTTGAAAATTGAATACGCGGAGGTTTTATACTATGTCAACTTATATGGCAAAACCGCAAGAGGTTACACGTAAGTGGTATGTAATCGATGCTGCCGGGAAACCGCTTGGCCGTGTCGCTGCACAGGCTGCTACGCTTTTGCGCGGAAAACACAAACCAACTTTTACTCCCCATGTTGATTGTGGGGATCATGTCATTATTATCAACTGTGGACAGGCTGTGCTGACAGGAAATAAGGCAACACAGAAGTATTATCGTTGGCACACTGGCTGGATTGGTGGTCTTAAAGAGGTTCAGTACAGCAAATTGATGCAGGAAAGACCGGAAAAGGCAATGGAACTGGCTGTAACCGGAATGCTTCCGAACACAACACAGGGACGTAATGCTGCCCGCCGTCTGAGAACCTATAAGGCTGATGTGCATAAGCATGCAGCACAGCAGCCCGAAGAGTATGCGCTTTAATTGAGGGAGGAGGCAGATTATGTATAACGATAAACCGTTCTTTTATGGTACCGGAAGAAGAAAAAATTCGGTTGCACGAGTTCGTCTGTATGAAGGTTCCGGTTCTGTGAAAATCAATGGCCGGGATATTGACGATTATTTTGGTCTGGAAACTTTAAAGCTGATCGTTCGCCAGCCGTTGGAGCTGACCGAGACAACTGGTAAATTTGATATTGAATGTACTGTAGCCGGCGGTGGCGTCACCGGACAGGCAGGCGCTATCCGTCACGGCATTTCCCGTGCACTGCTCAAATACAACGAAGAACTTCGTTCTGTTTTGAAGAAAGCCGGATTCCTGACCCGTGACCCAAGAATGAAAGAACGTAAAAAGTACGGTCTCAAAGCCGCTCGTCGCGCGCCTCAGTTCAGCAAGAGATAGTTCAAATTCAAAAAAACAGCAAAAGCCCTGGAAATTTTGGTTTTCCGGGGCTTTTTTCTATTGTGGCAACAACCACCGACTATGTGGGTGGTTGTTGCCACAATAGAAAACGCTTTAGCGATGGGAAGAAACAAAAAACAGCTGTTGGTGAACAATAGACTTGCGGTTGCCAGACCCCAAGTCTATTGTTCACCAACAGGAGGACATGCAAATGAATGACATTAGAAGTTTAAGCCCATACGACATGGAAATGGAAATACAAATATTACATAGTATTTGCATCAAAGCATAGAGGAAAAATATTTTAAGGAGAAAAGGGAGAGGAAACAGGAAAAATATTCAGAGAAGAGTGGGGATGGAAAGGAGTAAAAAATAATAGAAGCAGAGATCAGTCTGGACCATATACATATGTTGGAGGAAATACCACCACCATTGAGGGCAAATCCAACGTCGGATTTCACGGGCAATGCACCTTCATTGAAGGCATATCCGACCTCGGAGAATTCCGATGAGGTG
>CAJFUK010000007.1 GCA_904420125.1 Candidatus Falkowella caecavicola
AAACCAGCGGTGCCGAGAGCAGTGGTACAGATGAAACCAGCGGTGCCGAGAGCAGTGGTACAGATGAAACCAGCGGTGCCGAGAGCGGCGGTACGGATGAAACCAGCGGTGCTGAAAGCGGCGGTACGGATGAAACCAGCGGTGCTGAGAGCAGCAGTACAGGTGAAACCAGCAGTGCTGAGAGCAGCAGTACGGATAAAACCGGAGGTGAGACCCCGCAAAACCCGCAGACAGGCGATATGGCCCCGGTTATACTTTGGTTGCTGTTATTCGGCGTCGGTTTTTCTGGAACAGCAACAATATATTTAAGAATCAGAAAGTATCGATAACCGGTTAGAAAGTAAAAAATCGGGCGTACCTTATCAAGATACGCCCGATTTTCGTGTAATTAAAGATCTCCTGTACGGACCCATACAGAATAGAAACAGTTCACAAAGACGCAAAGAAAGATCAGGATGGGTAGAGTATTTTTCCATCCTTGATCGTCTGCACGATCTGGATTTCCCGGATTCTATCCGGGGATATCTTCAATGGATTTTGATCCATGATCACAAAATCCGCTGCTTTTCCTGGGGCAATAGAACCTTTCTTCCGTTCCTCTCTATACTGGCGTGCGGCATTGATCGTCACAGCTTGTAGCGCATCCAACACGGTTATTCGTTCCTGGGCACCGAGAAGGGTGCCAGAGCGGGTCAGACGTTGTACGGCACACCAGACAGTTTCCAGCATATTGGGCGGAAGAACGGGCGTATCCTGATGAAAAGTAAAAAGCACGCCTTTTTCCAGCGCTGTGTGTGCTGGGCTGATCCTTTCTGCGCGGTCATTGCCCAGGTTCTGTTGATGAATATCTCCCCAATAATAGGTATGCGCAATAAAAAAAGAAGCGATCATATCCAATTCCCGCATCTCATCCAGTTGGTCATAACGCACGGTTTGGGCATGGATCATGACGGGTCGGGTTCCGGGTGTCTTGACTTTTTCCAACGCTTTTCGGTAACAGCGGATCATCTGATCAGCAGCTGCATCTCCGTTGCAGTGTACAAGAAGCTGCATATGTTGCTGCAAAGAAGTTTGCATCAGTTCTTCGACCTGCTGATCGGTATAGATCGGATATCCGCAATCCCCACCGGAATTTTGATAAGGAGAAGAAAGCCAAGCTGTTTTTCCCTGCGGTGAACCATCCAGAAAAATTTTATATCCTCCGATTTTCAGGTGATTTCTATAGGATTTAATATACGGTTGGTTTTGGAGTGCGATCTCCTGGTATTCCTTGAGATCCGGATAACTGACAATGTCTATTTTTAACCGGCCTTCCTCCGCCATTTTTTTCAGAAGGGCCCATTCGGTATCTTTTGTGATCCCATCCTGTGCGGTAGTTATTCCGTATTGCAGGTAGATATTCTGTGCTTCTTCCATCAATTGACAGGATTGTTCCAGAGAAAGTGCTCCTGTTTTTGAGGAAATTTCAGTAAAGGCCTTTTCTTCCAGGTATCCGCTGGGTTCCATGGAGTTTTCCATCCGGCCAATTCGTCCGCCTTCAGGATCCGGCGTATCTGCGGTAATATGGCAGGCGTTGAGGGCAGCCGTGTTGATAACGCCCATATGTCCGGAAGCATGTGCAATGATAACCGGGGTATCAGGAAACATACGGTCCAGTAAATTTTTGGAAGGGTGCATTTTTTCTTCTAAAAAATTATGGTCATAACCAAATCCGGTAAGCCATTGGCCAGGATTCAGTGGATGCTTTTTCTGGAATTCACGCAGCTTATCCACCAGATCTGTAAAATTTTTTGCCGATTCCAGATTCACAAGGTTGAGTGTTTTGGCAAATGCCGTGATATGACTATGCGCATCAATAAAAGCAGGCATCATGGTTTTTCCTTGCAGGTCGACCAGATCTATATTTTCCGGGTCTTCCATTAAAAGTTTTTCTATGCTGCCCGCTTCCAGGATCCGTCCGTTTTCCACCAGAACGGCTTCTGCATACAGCGGCTTTTCCATCGTCAGGATGTCACCGCCAAAATACAGCTGTTTAGACATATATTTTCAGCCTCCTTGTTGCTTTTTGGCTTATATAAAGAAAAAGCCCGCTTAAATGCAGGCCCATCTACTGTTATGCGTTGGCTATTAACGAAAGAATTTCCGATTTTGGGCGGACGCCGACTGCCTGTGCAGCTGCCTGGCCATTTTTGAAAACTATCAGGGTAGGAATACTCATCACGCCATAGCGGGAAGCTAAGTTTGGACAATCATCTATGTTGACTTTTGCGACAATAGCCTGCCCATCCAGCTCGCTGCCAAGTTCTTCGATGACCGGACCGAGCATACGGCATGGACCGCACCATTCCGCCCAGAAATCAACGAGCACCGGCTGTGCTGCATGTAAAACCTGCTGATCAAAATTTTGTTCTGTAAGATGTAATACCTGCATCATGATCGCTCCTTTATTGCTGAAAGATTTTTATATAAGGGAAACAGACCGGGTTAATCAAAAATCTGTATTTCCTGCGGATGGTCTGTATTACAGGCAAAAAGATGTTGGGCAAAGCCTGCACCGATACATTGAAAAAAGAGTTTTGCCGTACTTTTCATGGGTATGAATCCCTCTTTGTCCGCAGACCCGCAGCTTGCAATCAGAATCCCTTTTTTAGTTTGTTCCATAGATCGGGTTTTAGTAAAAAATTTTTGTGCAAAAATCTGCTGTGTCCGATCAATCATAGCTTTAACCGGGGCAGGAAAATTCATAAAATAGAGAGGGGAAGCCAGGATGATAGTATCCGCAGCATCTATCTTCTGAAGCAGACGGTCATAGTGATCTTTGTGATTCCAGGGACAGATACCGGTTTGCTGGCAAGCGCCGCAGCCAGAACACGGAAGATATTTTTGTTCCGTTATATAAACGGTTTCAATAGCGTAGGTGTTATGCAATTGCGGCAGATAATTTTCCAGAAACAGTTTCAAAAGCGTTTGTGTATATCCTTTTTGATTGGCCGAACCGAACAGAACCAGAATCCGTTCGGCAGTTGGCGCGGCAGCGTCAAAATTCATATTGTTTCATCCATTCTGCATGTATTCGATTAAGATCTTTTTTGCTGATGTTCACAGAATTCACAGGTTAATATATTTCCGTTTTCCCGATAATAAGGACGGATATACGGTTCCCGCCTCGTAATACAGTTAGAATTACTGCAGGGCACATCCAAGGCACATCCGGATAACAGAGGCGTTTCGCCTCCTTCGGTCAGAATTTTTAGGATTAAGGCCATCCGGGCATAAACCCCATAACTTGCTTGTTTAAAATACAGCGCACGCGGGTCATTATCGACGGCAATCTCAATCTCGTCGACACGTGGCAGGGGATGAAGGACACAGAGATCGGGCCGTGCCAAACGCATTTTTGCTTCATCCAAAATATAAACACTCTTTAAACGTTCATATTCTTTTAAGGAAGCAAAGCGCTCTCTCTGGACCCGAGTCATATATAGCACGTCCAAATGCGGAATCGCTTCTGCCAGGGAGGAGATCTCCGTATAGGTGCATTCGGACTCCTGAATCAGATCCTTGACAAACTGCGGCACCGTCAGTTCAGGGGTGGAAATCAAAACAAAGCGATTGCCCGGAAAACGGCGCATCGCGCTGATCAGCGAATGAACCGTGCGGCCGTATTTTAAATCCCCGCATAAACCGATCGTCAGATGGTCGGTGCGGCCTTTTTCAATAGACAGCGTAACCAGATCCGTCAGCGTTTGGGTCGGATGCAGATGACCGCCGTCACCGGCATTGATAATCGGACAGTTTGCATGCATCGCAGCGGCTTTGGCGGAACCTTCGACCGGATGCCGGATTGCAATGATGTCCGCATAATTGCTGATAATCGTAATCGTATCTTTCAGATTTTCTCCTTTGGCCACTGAACTGTTCTGCGGATTGTCAAAGCCGATGACCTGTCCTCCTAAACGCAACATGGCCGTCTGGAAAGACATTTGCGTTCGGGTAGAAGGTTCATAAAATAATGTCCCCAGAATCTTTCCATGCATCAGTCCAAGAAAATCTTTAGGCTTTTGATGCATCTGCAGCGCCAGATCAATAATCGCTTTCCACTCTTCCATGGTAAAATCATTTAAATCAATCAGATGTTTATACCCCATGCCTGCATATGCCCCCATATTTATTTATAAAAAATGTCTGTTTTTCATATTTTAACACACAGGCTGATAGAATGCAAGAAAGAAACAGGGAAAAGCAGAGCTCTGATCATTGATTGCGTATGGCAAATGAAAAGTATAAGAGAATTTCACAAATATACTTGCATAATATGATAAAGTTTTATATAATAAGATCAATTATTTGACGCAGAGAGAGTGGGAGGAAAACGGATGAAGCGCTCTGTATTTGCTGGCGGACTGGCAGCCGCATTGGCGGCCAGCGCTCTTTTATATTATTGTGCAGGACAAATTTCCATCCCTGCTATGGCGGAAACCGATATGACGGGCATGGCGCTGTCTCTTTCCCAAACAGTGGATCCTTTGGCTGTTTCTCTGTCCCATCCGGACTTTTTTTACACAGAAGATATTGAGGTATCTTTGACAGGCGCGCCGGGCGCGCAGATTTACTATACCACTGACGGGACCGATCCTTCCCCGGAAAATGGAACGCTTTATACCCAGCCGATTCCGTTGCGGGCGACGGGCGCGATGCGTGCAACCGTATTGAAAGTGCGGGCTTTTCGCGGAGAGCAGAGTTCTCAAATATTGACCCATACATATTTTCTGGGAAAAAAGTTGGAACAACGGTTCAATACGCTTGTTTTTTCCGTTTCTACTGATCCTGATCATCTGTATGATTATGAGACCGGAATTTTTGTGCCCGGAAAATTGCGGGATGACTGGCAGAAAGAGCATCCGGGCGAACAACCCGAACCCCCAGATCCGGCAAATTATAATATTAGAGGTATGGAAGGGGAACGCCCGGCTTATGTAGAAGTTTTTGAGCCGGATGGAACACGGGTTCTGGCGCAGGCTGTGGGCATCCGTACCCACGGTGGTTGGTCGAGAGACGCCAATCGAAAATCCTTTAAGCTTTTTGCACGGCAGTCCTATGAAACAGGCAAAGGAAAGTTTCGCTATCGGTTTTTTCCATCCTATACGACGGACCGGGCGGCGCATGGTCCAGTGATGGAATATGATAAACTTCTATTGAGAAACGGGGGAAATGACCGGGATTTTGCGGGTATGCGTGAGGAATTATCCCAGCGTCTGGCCAAACAGGCAGGATTTTTGGATTATCAGGAGGCGCGGCCAGCCAGTGTATTTATGAACGGAACCTATTACGGCTTTGCCTGGCTTCATAATGTATATGACGAAAAATATCTGGCCGATCGTTACGGCGGCAACCCGGAAGATTTTGTAATCATGGACATTACGGATCCATACTATCCAAATTTGTCTGGAGAATATGATTTCCAGTATTTCTGCAATCAGGTGGATTTGGCGAATTATTTGCAGTATTATGCTTTTCAGATTTACATTGATAACTATGACTGGCCAATGGGAAATAAAAAGTATTGGCGTTATACCGGCGAAAACGGTGCGGAGATACACCCCGCATTAGATGGAAAATGGCGCTGGATGCTGTTTGACGCGGAATATGCCTGGGGACTTTATGGAGCGGGATACCAAACTCGTACGCTTGAGCGTTTAATGACAACGAATGATGAGACAACACGGACGTTTGCCGCGCTTTTAAAGCGTCCAGATGTACAGGAGCAGTTCTGTAACCAGATGATGGATCTGATGCACAGCGTTTTTCGGGAAGAAAATGTAGAGCAGGTATATCAGCAGATTATTTCGGAAATGGACTGGGAACATTCTATGGCGCTGGCCTCCGGGTGTCTGTCGGGCTGGGTCAATGAGTGGAGTATTGCGGATACGCGCAATCAAATTCTGGATTTTGCGGCCAATCGGGCAGAAGTTGTGTTGGAAGATATGCGCAGTCAGTTTGGTGTAACTGACACCTATACTGTACAGCTGGTAGGACCTGAACATGCCCGGGCTTATCTGAATACTTTGCAGTCTGAGCCCCGCAGGGTAACGACCAGCACCTATTTTGTAGAACATACCGTTCCAGTCTCTATAGATGTATTTCCCGGATACCGGCTGGATCACTGGGAGGTGAACGGTCAGCGTTATACGGAGGAAACCCTGCTGCTGGATGCTTCTATGGCGCAGGATGGAACCATTTCTATCAAAGCAGTAATTGAAAAAGATGATGCTTTGCAGAATCTGCAAATTAACGAAGTCCATCTGAGGGGAAGCGACGATTGGATAGAGCTTTATAATCCCAATCAGGAATCGGTATCTACATATGGATATTTCCTATCTGATGACCTGCATAATTTGCGTAAGATGTCGATTCCGACGGTCGAAATAGAAGCAGGCGGTTTTTTGCTGCTGGCCGGAAAAGATACGGGAGACAGCCGGATGCTGGGACAGATCCTGATGCCGTTTAGCATCAAAGATGGAGAAACGCTGTATCTTTCAGATATCAACGGAAATATTTTGACAGAAATTGTCCTTCCGCAGTTGAATGAGGGAGAGACCATGATTCGTATGGAGGACGGTTGTTATACTTTTTCCAATCAGCCTACGCCAGGAAAAGAAAATAAAGAGGCTGTATTTGAGAATAGTTAAAAAAGAGAGCATTTTAAAAACCCCGGATTTTGCATTTTGCAAAATCCGGGGTTTATCAGTTTATCTGTTTATTTTAAAATATTTCTGATTTCAGTAATCTGTTTGAGATACGTATTTTTTTCGCTTGTTACCGTTTGCAACTGATTTTGCAGGTCCGCAATTGTCTGTTGCAGTTTTTTTACTTCTTCAGCAGGTATACATGGATGCAGCGGGCGGTTTAATCCGGCCTGCTGAATGATGGTGGGATAATCTTGATAGGCAATATCCAGACTGCATACGGTCGGAATACCGTCGCAGCGCCCATTCCCCGTATACTGCCAGATACCGTATTCTCCTTTATAAGAAGGTTTTGTACTGTATTCAGCCAGCCAGAAATCATATGCCCGCAGTTCCTGCATATTCAGATAATTGTTCGCAAAACTTGCATAGGTATAAAGCATGCTATAATAATTCCCGTTTTGGATCTCAGACAAAAAAGCTTGTGCAACCGCTGTATTTTGTTCCCTGGGAAGGTTGATGTACAATCGGTCTTCCATATCCAGCACCACTGGATAGAGTAATGACGTGTTTTCAACCATCTTTAAAAGATTTTTGGCAGCGGTTTGTGCAAACACAGGCTCAGTTAAATAGGAATACAGATAAACGCCCGCAGGAATTCCAGCAGACAGCGCGCCATTCATATTCACCTGGTATTTTGTATCCGGTGTGATACTGCCGTCCGAATTAGCCCAGCCGGCGCGGATCATAACGAAATTTTTTCCGGCGGCTTTTACTGTTTCCCAGTTAATATTACCCTGAAATACACTTACATCAATTCCATATTGTTCCATAAAATAGCCCCCCTGTTACAATACATCTATAAAATGTATTCTGAGGACCATCCGGTTATGTTTAAGGACTATAAAATAGTAGAAGAATCATTTTGGAATGTTTGCAGTCCGTTTTATTGGACAAGTTAAACTGTATACTGATTATCAAAGGAAGAAAGTTGTTAAAATCCGCTTTTCAACCTGAAGTGTATAGAGGAAAGGAATGATCATCAGTATGGCGACAAGAATTTTAGTCGTGCAGACATTACCGGACTTTCATCCGGAAATTTATCGAAAACCAGCGACAAGGCAAATCACAGCAGTGCTACGCAGACAGAAAATATATGGTGCAATCCTGATTCTGTTTTCAATCGTCTATTTTGTATTGGCATTTTGGGGAAGCAGTGGATCAGATAGGGAACTTATGCCGGTATTGTTTACATTGCCTTTAGGCTTATGGCTCTTACTTTCCAAAAAAGAATTTCTTACGGTTTAGTCTTTTCAAAAAGCAGGTAAGGCAGAAATTCCAACTGGTAGCTGTGGCTCAATATCCTGTCATCATGCCATAAAAAGATCGAAGGAATATCCGTGCATCCATAACCTTCGATTTTTCTAGAGATGAGTTGATCAGATTTTGTGATTTGCTCATTCATATATTTATTGTACTTAAATCAACATAAAAATTTGTTGAATTTTTTCTTAATCAGTATCCAGTGAATAAATTTCAACCAGATAGTCTTCTGCAGCATCTATTAAATGTAAGCAGGACAGTTCATTTCTGACGATTTTCTCAAAGAAGTCCTCTGCGACCGGTAAAATAGTTGTCAGATTACGAACGACAGCGGAATTTCCGCCTGATTCTGCATAGATACAGAAGCCTTGCTCTTCTTCATATAATTGATATATGTTTCCATGCGGGGTTACTTTTTGCTGAAGTACATTTTCCATTTAGATATTTCCTTTCCTGTGTTTTGTCATACTATTGCTTTATTTCTTTATTGCGCAACAGCAATTATTTTACCGTGAAAGGTGTCTTTTGTAAATTAGATAAAACAAAAATTTTATTTAACATATTGGAAAATACATCTATATTTTCGACAAATTTATTTTTTAAGACCAATATTATATTGTTGATTATACCAAACGTATTTTTAACACAGGATAAAATTACAAATAAACAAAAATTTTGTATTTATAAGATCTTATTTCTTTTGATTGATGATATTTTTAGTATCTAAAGGAGAGATTATTAGAATCTATAGTAAAGATTGGTTGCCTGTAAAATTTTGTTTGAATATTTTGTGGATAATGTATAAGTTTTAAATATATGATTGCGGTTTGGAGGATTCGTGATGAAAAAGTACTATGGCTGACTGGAAGAAGATAAAAACGCTCTGGAATACCATTTAAGACTCCTTATTATGATAAAATCCGGATCTTCTGGCGGCCCTATCCATAGCCTATAAAAAGATATACCACAAAAATTTTCTGTGGTATATCTTTTTGTATGGCAAAAACAGCCGCTGACTGTGTCAGTAGAGTTCTGAAAACTTTAGCATTGAAAAAAGAGTCATCGATTATGGACATCAATAGTTTATCATATATAGGCCGGAATTGCAAATATCATAGCAATAAGATATAATATAAACGTAAGTCTGTCAATGGAAAAGCGGGGGATATTGATGGAAATCAGAAAAATGAATATTACCGATTACGATGCTGTATATCGGCTGTGGATGTCTTGCACCGGAATGGGACTCAACAATTTGGATGATTCTCAGGAGGGGATCGCAAAATTTTTGGAGCGTAATCCTGACACTTGTTTTGTCGCATTGAACGATAACCAGCATATAATCGGTGTAATTATGGCTGGAAATGACGGACGAAGAGGATACATTTATCATACGGCAGTTCATCCGGATTTCCGGAAACAAGGGATAGCACGAATGTTGGTGCAGAAGACCATAGACGCATTAGACCGTTGCGGAATCCATAAAGTGGCTTTAGTTGTATTTGATAAAAATACGCACGGGAATCTATTTTGGGAAAGAATGGGGTTTACGGTTCGAAAAGATTTGGTTTACAGAAATAAAGAAATTTCAGAAATGATCCGGATTGATACATAAATTGCCTGTATTCATTCGGTCAAGTAGCTGTGGCGGGCAAGGAACTCCGCGCGATTTTCTACGATTGCAGGAAGTGTTATAAAAAATTGCGGAAGACAAACGAAAGGCAAGCCCAAAGCAACAATCTAAATCTGGAGAGGTACTGAAAATGGCAACTTCAAATATAAAGGACACGATCCAATGTGATATTCATACATTATGGGCAATTGTTACGGCAGTTGACAATTATACATGGCGCAGTGACTTAAGTAAAACGAAAGTTTTGAACGAAAAGCAATTTATTGAATATACAAAAAAGGATTATCCAACCACTTTTACAGTTACGATGATAGAGCCATTTAAACGTTGGGAATTTGATATGGAAAACAGCCGTATCAAGGGACATTGGATTGGTATTTTCACGCAGAAAGACCAAGAAACAGAAATAGATTTTACCGAAACGGTGATGGCAAAAAAATTCTTTTTGAGACCATTTGTAAAATCTTATTTACGAAAACAACAGGCACAATTCGTTTCCGATTTAAAAAAGGCATTGTTGTGATAAATCTCAGTCGGGAAAAGAGAGCGGCTTATCCTGGAGCGGGTACCGAAGTCAGAGGAAATAACACCTTGAATCGGACAGGCTTTATGATATATGGAAAAATTATCTGCTGTGATAGATGAACATATGATATAGACTGTGTTTGGGACCGCTGCGGTAAGGCATGGGCTGACGAATACAAATTATGATTTTGCCGAGGATTTAACAAAACTGCGGAACGGCCAATCCAAGTTCATCGGGGATCAGCCAGGAAAGTCGGGCCGGTTAGAAGGTTAAAGCAAGCTACCAATTTTTGCGGATGTCAGACAGTATATGTTATGGCAATAGATATCAGTATCCATGAATTCTACCCTGGTAAAAAACTCGCTGCCTGGTGCATGTTCTTAGCAGAAACTCCTTTGGGAATCGATTAAAATTCGCCTTTGGTTTATCAAATAGAACGATCAGCAAGGACCAAAAATTCTACGGCCCAGTAAGTCAGGTCGCAAAGCAATGCTTTTTTATTTTTATAATCGGATTCCAGTCTGACATCGGTATACGCTGTCGGATACTCAATGTATTTAGGTGAGTACCGTTTATTATGTGGCTGGCCGAAGTTCATTCTGAGAACACCGTCTTTATCAATTGCTTCTTTTACGTTTGCCACCGATTCACGAATAACCTCAACACTTTCGCCTACGCCCATCATGGCTATCTCGGTCAGCAGACGGCGGTATGTAATCGAATCGATCAGATCCGGATGGAAGGCCCTGATTGGGCGTACCAGTGCAAAGCAGGGCGCTACGTATTTCCCGTTGATCCGGACATGTATGTTGTTGCCTGGTTGCATGATGGCGTTGATGTGATTGAAGGAGGCTGCGAGCATCTGGATGTTCTCGTCGGTACGCCAACTCTGCGTATACGCCAGCATGGCAACTGTATAGATATTGGGGAAATACTCATCCGCTTCAATATAAGGATAATTATACTTACGCTTCGCATTTGCGTTGAACCTGGTTACGTCATCAAGCGAGGAAATTTCATGTACACGTTGGAATCCTTTGAGGGAAGTCTGCTGAAAAGCTTTCAGATCCTCATAGTCATCACCGTAACCGAGCATGGCCTCCATGGTGTAGATGAGAGCCATCAGACAGTTTCCGTTATTCAGCCCTTTAAACCTGCTTTCATATCGAGGAATCTCCGGTGGAATATAAGAGAACTCTTTGCGCAGCGTCTCTTGGTCCCGCATGGCAGCTACGAAGCCTTTCACAAAAATATGAGTCTTAGGGATCCGGTAGTACGAAAGCAATCTTGCAGCGCATTCTCCGTCCTCTAACGGCGTGCGATGGAGAACCGTTCCGCGCCAGTGATCCCAGCTGTGCATACCGGTTCCGATATATCCACCTGGTTTTACATAGGTTGCCAGGGACTGAAATAGAGGTAACGCATAGATCTGCTCAAGCAGCTTTTCTTCATCGCTCTCGGACAGATCATTAAGAATTTCCTTGCGAAGACGGTACTGAATCACCGGCCCGGCATTTTCTAAAAGAAAGTCAATCGATTTTGAAATATATGGGTGCAACAATTTTTTCATCCCTGTTCTCCTGTATGATTACCGAAAAATATCCACGAATGGTGTTTTTATTATAGCATACAGATTGTGATTGATCAAGTTGTTATGGATCAAGAAAGCAGCGAGTGTCGCGTTTATCTGGACCAATATAAATTCCGGAGCATCAAACCCACTATAGGCAGAAACGGAGCAACTGGAAAATTGTTTTTCCAGTTGCTCCGTTTCTGTTTTTTCGCTAAGAACATCACACCATGCAGGCGGATATTGATTCGATCCGGTCAGATTTAAGAATTTTCGTTCCTCAAACAATCAAATAATCTGTAAAGACAGAAGAAGTAATACTACACCCGCATCTGCAACAAAGAAGAAAATGATGCGGATAATTGCTAATGTTTCTGTAGGAGGTTCCACCGTTTTCGGTGTTTTTCTGGCAAATAAACGATAAATAAGCTGGGGACGGATCAGAAAAAAGACGCCGAGCAACAATAAACCAAACCCAATGATCTGATTGGTACGGCTTTCCTGCGTACTAGGAGAAAATGTAATCACTGGAAGGGTAGGACGCAGTACATCCCGCATTACAGCAATATCCGTATCAGTCGTTTTTTCATCCGCGCTGTAACTGCCGTATAAAACTTCGGTTCCGTCTTCCATAATCCGATACCATTCGTCTTCTTTTAAAACCAGTTCCGCCCAGTCTCCCATTTTGCGTATAGAGATAGAAGCATATCCTCCGGAAGGGCTTTCAGACTGAATCAGAAAACCGCCGCTGTTGGCAGAATAGGAAATGGATGCATGGTACTGCTGGCCATTGATATCAACGGTATAATGGTTATCCTGATCAGCCAGCCTGGAAATCGTAATCACATGATTTTCCTGATCACTGTATTGATAGATCCCCTTATCATCCTGAATATCTGATGCGGTATACCGCACGCCGTCATATGTAAAAGAAATATTTTCAGCCGTTTGTCCGCAGCTGCTGAAAATAAACAGGCAACAGAGCAGCATGACAACCATATAAAATCTTTTTGACATTTTCTTCTCCTCCAGTTACACTATAGATAGCTCGACCTTATCAGTATAGCATAGTCTATTCAAACATACAAGATTATAAATGAGGAAGGATCCGGTTATATGTTAATTTTGGCAAGCGCATCTCCAAGGCGAAAAGAGTTATTATCGCAGATAGGGCTTTCTTTTACGGTCCACCCTGCGCGGGGAAAAGAGATTCTTTGCCCAGAATGGGAACCGGCGCAGGCGGCTGAACAGTTGGCTATACAGAAAGCGGAAGAGGTGGCACCATTCTATCCGGCAGATACTGTTATCGGCGCGGATACGCTGGTAGCATGGAATCATGTGATTCTGGGTAAGCCTGCTGATGCCGCGGATGCCAGGCGAATGCTGGAAATGCTTTCAGGACAACGGCATCATGTTTATACCGGCGTCTGTATCATCCAGGGAACGAAGAAAAAAAGTTTTGTGGAATCGACACAGGTGACATTTTATCCTTATGGGAAGGAGACGATCGAATGGTATCTGAAAACAGGAGAGCCGTTCGATAAAGCCGGCGCTTATGGGATACAGGGAAAAGGCACAGTATTGGTGGAGAAAATAAATGGGGACTACAACACAGTCGTTGGCCTGCCTGTCGCCCGGTTATGGAGAGAACTGACGGCATTTTTATAAGATAGCCGGTAAACAGCACATTGGGCGACTGGATTTTCCAGCAGGGGAGCTGGAGCGATCAGTCGCCGGCTGATTCTTCTGTTTCCCATTCCAGACAACGAGAGACAGCCTGTCGCCATTTTTTCAGCAGTCGGTTCCTTTGATCATCCTGCATAGCCGGGGAGCAGAGGGTATCCGGCTGCCGCCGGTCGTTCAGGTCGGCCAGATCTTTCCAATATCCGACGGCAAGCCCCGCAAGATAAGCCGCTCCCAGCGCCGTCGTCTCCTGAATAGCAGGACGGACGACCGGGCGGTTGATGATATCGGCCTGAAATTGCACGAGGAACAGATCTCTTGCCGCACCTCCATCCGCTTTCAGTTGTGAAAGATGCAGGCCGGTGTCTGCTTCCAATGCGCAGAGCAGATCGTAGGTCTGATAAGCAATGGACTCTTCCGCAGCGCGGATAATATGGGCACGTTTAGTTCCACGCGTGATCCCGAAGATTCCGCCGCGTGCATACATATCCCAATGCGGCGCGCCCAGTCCGGTAAAGGCCGGTACAATATAAACGCCACCGTTGTCTGGCACCGACTGTGCATAATATTCCACATCTTTGGCTTCAACAATAAACCGCATCTCATCCCGCAGCCATTGTACGACCGCACCGGCTGTAAACACGCTCCCTTCCAGTGCGTAACACAAATGATCCTTAAGGCCGATCCCTATTGTGGTCAGTAATCCATGTTCGCTCCGATGCATCTGCTTTCCCGTATTCATCAGCAGAAAGCACCCGGTACCATAGGTATTCTTCGCTTCCCCCGGTTCAAAACAGGTTTGACCGAACAAAGCGGCCTGTTGATCACCGGCGACCCCCGTGATTGGAATATCTTTCCCGGAAATGGAAGCATAGCCGTAAAATTCACTGCTGCTACGTACTTCCGGCAGCATGGCGAGAGGAATATGAAGAGCCTCGCAGATTTTTGAATCCCATTTTAGCGTATGAAGATTAAAAAGCATGGTACGGGAAGCGTTTGTATAGTCGGTTGCATGTACTTTCCCGCCGGTCAGCTGCCAGATCAGCCAGGAATCGACTGTGCCGAACAGCAGATCTCCCTGTTCAGCCTGTTTCCGTGCGGCAGGCACGTGATCCAGGATCCACTGAATTTTTGCGGCCGAAAAATAGGCATCCGGCAACAGTCCGGTGGCTTCCTGTATATAACCGGCCAGAGAAGATCTGCGCAATTTGGTACAGATGTCAGCTGTTCTTCTGCACTGCCATACAATCGCCGGATAGACCGGCTTGCCGGTATGACGGTTCCAAACAATCGTCGTTTCCCTTTGATTGGTGATACCAATACCGGCAATTTCTGAAGGATCCACGTTGCTGCGCAAAAGAAGGTCGGTTAAAACGCCGTACTGGGAGGCATAGATATCAATCGGGTCTTGTTCAACCCAGCCGGCCTGGGGATAGGTTTGTGGAATCTCTTTTTGCGAACATCCGATCATTTGCTGTTCCTGATTAAAAAGAATGGCACGCGAACTGGTGGTTCCCTGGTCTAAAGCAAGGATATATTTTCTTTTCATACACTGCCCTCTCTTCGTGTTTTTAATTTTCCGTTTTGCGGTAAACAGCGCCTATAACGCCGAAACCCGGTTTTTGTTTCATCATAGCACAAAAGCATGGGAACAGCAAGGAAAGAATGGGGATATCTGACCGTCGATCCTGAATAAATCTGTAAATTTTCTTTTCTTTTTTCACCGGGTATGCTATAATATTTCCGGCAGTACAGATCAAAACACCTTTGATCTGTTGGAGTGATTTGAAGGGATTCCTATTTTGGAACAAACGGAGGAATTGGACATGAAAATGACATTGCGCTGGTTCGGAGAGTCTTATGACAGCGTTTCTTTAGCCCAGATCCGGCAGATACCCGGCGTACAGGGCGTAATTACTACTTTATACGACATGCAGGCCGGGGAAGACTGGGATGCTGCACGGATTGCTGCAATGAAGCAGACCGTGGAAGCAAGCGGCCTGGAAGTGTCCGGTATTGAGAGCGTCAATATTCACGATGCGATTAAAGCCGGTCTGCCGGAAAGGGATCAATACATCGAAAATTATATCAGCACGCTGGAAAAACTGGGGCAACAGGGGATTCAGCTGGTTTGTTATAATTTTATGCCGGTATTTGACTGGACCCGTTCCGATTTGGCAAAGGTACGGTCGGATGGTTCCACGGTACTTTTCTACGATCAGACGGAAATTGACAAAATTAATCCGGAAACCATGTTCAGTCAGATTGATTCAAAATCCAATGGATTTATGCTGCCGGGCTGGGAGCCGGAGCGTATGGCAAAAATTCGTGAGCTTTTTGCAATTTATCAGCATGTTGATGCGGAGAAACTCTTTGAAAACCTTGTGTATTTTTTGAAAGCGATTATGCCTGTTTGTGAAAAATATGAGATCCGTATGGCCATTCATCCGGATGATCCTGCCTGGAGCGTTTTCGGTCTGCCCAGGATTATTACCAGCAAAGAGAGTTTGCTGCGGATGATCCATGCAGTAGACCACCCATGCAATGGCGTTACGCTTTGTACCGGATCTTTGGGATCCAACCCTGAAAATGACATTCCGGATACAATCCGGTCCCTGAAAGGACGGATTCACTTTGCACATGTGCGGAATCTGAAATATCATCGTCCCGGTTGTTTTGAAGAAGCAGCGCATTTGTCTAGAGACGGATCGATGGATATGTATGCCATTATGAAGGCGTTGTACGATATTGGATTTGACGGCCCGATTCGTCCGGACCACGGCCGGATGATCTGGGGAGAAAAGGCCATGCCGGGATATGGATTGTATGATCGCGCTCTGGGCGCCGCGTATTTAAACGGACTTTGGGAGGCCATTGAAAAAGGAGAGGCGGGGAAATAAAATGGAGAAGCTGGTTTTAACCGACGCCGGGTTGGCTGCACGGAAAAGCTGGGAAGAAAAGGGCTATCGCCTACCGTCTTTTGACCGGCAGGCGATGTATCGGGCAACAAAAACGGCCCCTCGCTGGCTCCATTTTGGAGCGGGGAATATTTTCCGCGCTTTTCCGGCTGTTCTACAGCAGCATTTGCTGGAAACTGGTGAAGAGCAAAGCGGCATTATTGTCTGTGAAAATTATGATACAGAGATTATAGAGAAGGTTTATACGCCACATGATCAGTTAAGCGTTTTCGTCCGCCTGTATCCAGACGGCAAAAAAGAAAAACTGATCATCGCAAGCGTGGCCGAAGCGCTTGCAGCCGATGCGTCTCATCCGGATGACTGGGCTCGTTTGCAGGAGATTTTTCAGGCACCGTCATTGCAGATAGCCAGTTTTACCATTACGGAAAAGGGCTACCGGATTATGGACGGCGCGGGTGTTTTATATCCGGATGTAGCGGAGGATTTTTCCGCTGGTCCTGCCATGCCGCAGAGCTTTATGGGAAAATTGTCAGCGCTTTGTTATAGCCGGTATCTGGCCGGAAAGTATCCTTTGGCTTTGGTCAGTATGGATAACTGTTCTCATAACGGGGAGAAGTTACAGGCAGCGATTTTGGCTTTCGCAAAAGAATGGGAAAAACAAGGACTAGTCCAAGAAGGATTTACAGCCTATTTATCTGATCCGGGATCGGTTTCTTTCCCTTGGAGCATGATTGATAAGATTACCCCCCGTCCGGACGAACGGATTCAGAAAGAACTGCAGGCAGACGGTTTGGATACGGAAATTTTGTGTACTGCTAAAAATACATATGTGGCATCCTATGTCAATGCTGAGGTACCCGAATATCTGGTGATAGAAGATCAGTTTCCAAACGGGCGGCCGGCGCTGGAGAAATCTGGCGTTATGTTTACAACGCGGGAGACGGTTGAAAAGACTGAACGGATGAAAGTATGTACCTGCCTGAATCCGCTGCATACGGCGCTGGCGATTTTCGGATGTTTGCTGGGATATCATACCATCTATGAAGAGATGGAAAATCCGGTTTTAAAAGCGCTGGTAGAAAAGATCGGTTACGAAGAGGGCATGCCCTGTGTCGTGGATCCCGGTATTATTCGCCCAGCAGATTTTCTGAAAGAGGTTTTGGAGCAGAGACTGCCCAATCCCTTTATTCCGGATACCCCGCAGCGGATTGCAACCGATACTTCACAAAAGCTTTCGATTCGCTTTGGAGAAACCATTAAGGCAAGCGCGGATGCTCGGAAACTTATTTATATTCCGTTGGTTCTGGCTGGATGGTGCCGGTATTTAATGGGACTGGATGATGCGGGACAGCCGTTTTCCATCAGCCCGGATCCCATGTTGTCAGAGGTGCAGGCCTTTGTCCGCGGCGTCGCATTGGGACAGCGGGAAGGGAAACGTCTGGCGCCGTTGCTTTCCAATGCGCAGATTTTTGGTGTCGATCTGCATCAGTACGGCCTAGCAGATCTGGTGATACAGATGTTTGACGAAATGACAGCGGCAACAGGCGCTGTAGCAGCAACTTTAAAAAAGTATGTTGGATAAACGGGACAGTTTTTTTGCCGATGGAGGGTAGCCACTGCTGAATCAGGGAGGCTGGATGATGTATCAAAGAAAAAAATACATGTATTTATTTGCTGCTCTTATGGTACTTTCTTTATCCGGATGCCGTCAAAATGTCATCGAACCCCAATCCTCGAATCCGTTAGAAAGCAGTACGATATCCGTTCTGTCATCGTCTGATAGTTCTACCTCCAGCTCTGTAGCAGTGGATTCTGTTCTATCTCCTTCGCTTACAGCAGATCCGGCAGAGGTTCTGGATCCAGCACTGGAAGCGTACGGATGGTTCATGCTCGCTCAGTTGGATGCAGATCCAGAACGGCCCAAGGTCGTGCAGGATGAGTCGACTGGAGAGGAAAAAACCTGGTATCCGGTGACTGACCAGCGTTTTCAAACTTATGCGGATTTGGACGCTTATCTTCGGAACCTGTTCAGTGATGAAATCGCCGATGAGTTGCTGGGTTATGGCTACTACCAGGAATTTGACGGTCAGCTATATGACTTTCTGGGAGGGCGGGGAGCCAATATATTTATCGACCATGTGGAGTATCAGACTGTTTCTGTGACAGATACCCAAGCCAAATATACCGTCTCCGTATATTACACCGAGGATTCGGGGGAACCTGAGAATCCGAAAGTTTTGGAATTTATCTGTACAAAAGTAAATGGGAAATGGGTGTTTACCCAGTTTCCATATTATCTGTAGCAGTGTAAAAAATAAAAATAAAGCCCACAACATTCTTTATGTTGCGGGTTTTATTCTTACAGGGCGGTTTTAAAAATCGGCAAAGGTCACAGGGGCGCTGCCATTTTTCCTTTTGCTACTTTCAATAAAGAACGGTTATAGCGAAAGAAGACAAAAATTCCGGGTACCTATCAGTATCCGGAATAGGGAAGCCTGCACGGCTTTTTTGTTCGGTTTTCCGTTCCATGATGACTGGCCTAGTATTCGTCAAGTGCAGCACCTTTACGATTGTTATTCGAGAGCGGTTGTTACAGAGCCGGTGCATGATTCGCTCTCTGCTTTTAGCACAGTCCCATACAGCCATCGTAAATGCTGATTTTTTATAAACCGTTTGCGTCCATTGCGCCAGCGTTTATCTCGGACAGATTAAAGAGACAGAAGACTCTGAAAGCAGGGCCAAAATCCCTCAAAAATCTTTCGTATGCTCTTTTTTATAAAACTGTATCGGAATCAGAGGATTTACCAAGTATAAGGTTGCATTGGAATTCTTACATGTGGTAAAATCAATCTGTCAATTGATCCGATATTGGATACAAAATATTTTGAAGAATAAGGAGGACTTCGTTATGTATAAGATCGACCCTCAGGACTGGAAACAGGATTTACCGGAATTCAGGGAAAAAACTGCCGCTTTTTATGCCGGCGAATTGGACAAAGGTGCTTACAAAGGCTTTTCCGGTTTGTACGGCAGTTACGCTCAAAGGGGCGGGCAGGCCAGTATGCTGCGGCTGCGCATGACAGCTGGACGGGTGACTAAGGAAAAGTTGTCCTTTATCGCCAAGGCCGTTCGGGATTATCACGTGCCTTTAGTCCACTTCACCACATGTCAGACTATCCAACTGCATGATTTGAATCAGGATTCCGTCTGTACGATTATGGAAAAGGCTTTAGATGCGAATATCGTTACTATGGGCGGAGGCGGTGACTTTCCCAGGAATGTGATGTGTTCTCCCCTCTCTGGTGTGGAGCAGGGCGAGTATTTTGACGTGCTGCCCTGGGCCGAAGCCGCTGGAGAGTATCTGATGCACTTCATCAAAGCGGAGAAGATGCCTCGAAAGCTAAAAGTGGGTTTCTCGAACTCTCCTGCCAATGTAACGCATGCTACCTATCGGGATCTCGGTTTTATCGCTCGTCCTGACGGAAAGTTTGACGTATACAGCGCCGGAGGTCTGGGGAACAATCCCCGTTTTGGCGTGAAGGTGGCTGAGGCTGTAGAACCGGAAAAAATTTTATACTATATCAAAGCCATGTGGCTGACCTTTCGGGCTTATGGCAACTACGAAAACCGGGGTAAAGCACGGACCCGCTATATGCAGGAAGTCTGCGGCGGTCCAGAAGGCTATGCCAAGGCCTATAACGAAAAACTTGCCGAAGTGTTGGCGGCGGATGAGGACCTGGATCTGTCCGTTGAGCCCCGGCCAATACTGAAATCCGGGGATGGCGTGGTTGCAGGCGGGCCCCGGATGATCTCCCAGAAGCAGGAAGGACTGTATGCTGTGGCATGGCACCCGATCGGCGGTCATCCAGATCTGGATATACTCTGCGCCCTCAGCGATGCGTTGGAAGATATTCCGGAAGCGGAGCTGCGTTTGAGTCCTGACCAGACTGCGTTCATCATCAACCTGACCGGCAGTGAGGCCGAACAGGTGTTGAAGCTGACCTCCGACAGTGCTGCAAGTCTATTTGAAACCTCGGTCAGTTGTATTGGCGGACGGATTTGTCAGGTGGGTATGCGTGACTCTCAGGGCCTGTTAAAAGCCTGTGTGGCAGCGGTACGGGAGGCAGGACTGCCTGATGGCGTACTGCCTCAAATTCATATCTCCGGCTGCCCTTCCTCCTGCGGCACACACCAGACCGGCATGATGGGCTTCCGGGGCGCTTCTAAGCAGGTGGACGGGAAGCCGCAGAGTGCTTTCACCTTTTTCCTGGGCGGCAGTGACCGTCAAGGGGAAGAAACGATGGGACGTGAGTTAGGCGTCATGTTGGAAAACTGTATCCCGGCATTTCTTGTGGAACTGGGCCGTGCCGTAGCAGCCAGCGGTATGAGTTTTGAAACCTGGTATGAGGCCGAGCCGGCAGCAGTGGAGCGTATCGCGCAGCCTTACCTGGCCTAATCTGCACTCGGGTTCAATCGGGTTTTATATGGTTTGGAGGAACGTATAAAACAGATAAGGGATAGCAGTTCTATTCCCATGATCTGGTTTGACCCGATGCAGGGCCCTTTTGACAGAGTGTATTATTCCTGCAGGTCGAATTGTTTTTTCAGACACTGTAAAGCCTTTTTTTCAATACGGCTGACGTAGGAACGCGATATCTGTAACTTTGCTGCAACCTCCCGCTGTGTTAAAGGCTTCACACCGCCCAAACCATAACGCAGGCGTAAAATTTCCTTCTCTCTGGGATCCAGGGAGGACTTGATATACCGATATAATTGTTCAAACTTCATCTTCAGGTCAATATCTTCTGCGATATTAAATTCGTCTGCAATAATATCAACCAGAGTTAATGGGTTTCCATCCTTATCGGTTTCCAATGGATCGTTAATATAAACGTCTCCGGAAGTTTTTTTCTGACTGCGGAAATGCATTAGGATTTCATTTTCAATACACCGGGAAGCATAAGTGGCAAACTTGGTCCCTTTGCTGTAATTGAAGGTGCTGATTGCTTTAATCAAGCCAATCGTTCCAATAGAAATCAGATCTTCCTGGTCGCTGGTGCTGGCATAGTATTTTTTGATAATATGCGCGACCAGCCGTAAATTATGCTCAATCAGCAGGCTGCGCGCCTCCATATCTCCAGCCGCCATTTTTTCAAAGCATTCCTGTTCCTGCCGGGCGGATAAAGGTTTCGGAAAGGAGCTGCTTCCCTCAATATGTAAAGCAAGGTACAAAAGATGCTCAAATGCAGTTGCAAGAAGACCAGCCAGCATAGATAATACACGCCTTTCTTCACGCCTGTCAGCGTCTACTTTCATTAGTATATGCAATGGCCGGTTCGTCCTGTGTATGTCCACAAACAGAAAACCGAAAAAGTCTTTATATAACATAAAAGACTTTTTCGGTCATGATTTTATAAAGGTTTGCCGCAGTATCGTTGCACGGGACTTTCATTCGGTGGAAAAACCATTGCAACTGCCTGTAAGATCGCAGATCTTTTTTGTGTTAATTCCGGTTCCGGAAAATCCAGGATAATATCTTCTACAATATGCGGCCCGAATTTGAACTTCCCGGCAACCATTCCATGAAACACACCGTCGATCAGCAGATAATATAAGGGATCCCAAGCAGAAGAAAACTGTTTTTTCAGCCAGTATTCATTCGCACGAACCCAAAAGTCATTTTTTTGCAACAAAAGGATGGCAGGTATATCCTGCATAGAAAATTTTTCCGTTTCCAGGTTTTCCAATAACATACGGTCCTGAGGCGTAATATAGCCGCTTGTTTCACCAATTTGATATTGTAGCAGCAAGCCTTTCTGGACCAGGGCTGAGAGGGCAGTCAAAATATCTTTTTGAGGAAGACGGTAAAACGATTTCAGCATATCGGCGGAAAAGAAAACCGTCGCTGTGGCAAAACGACAGATTACAATCTGTAAAGCTTCTAACCTTGTCATTTTGTGCAGATTCACTTCCGGAAATTCGTTCGCAAAACAATACCAGCCGCGGTCTCCTCCAGCATCGAGCTGATCTTCATATACCAGACAAGCCTCCTGCAGCTGATGCAAAACGGGGGTAATTTCTTTTACCAGCATACCAGTCAAGTCTTTGATATATCGAATATTCATCGGACCTTCTCTTTCCAGTAACTGTAGAATATACAGTTGCCGTTCGGAAAACAGAGAAATTTCTTTGCGGTAAAGACAGCAGAATAATTCCCAGTCTTCCTTTGCAACATAACCTAAATTGCCGCCAAACCGGCCTTTTAATATGTCCCGCTTTTGACGGCGTATACTGTTGTACAGCAGATCGTCAAAAGCCGTATGTGCAGGAATACTGGGAGGTTGTCCGGGTGCGGTCCAGTAAACAGGGGGAACCGGAGAAAACATACGGAACAGAGTGTCGTAGGAAGCGGTATCAGATGGTTCTGCAAAATGCATTCGCTGCATACGCAAGGCGGTCAATTTGGAGTATAAATTCATCAAAATCCCTCCTGATCCGATATTCAACACGGTTCAAATCTAAATGATTTGTTTTATTATATCAAAATTCTGCGTTCCGCACAAGAGAGAACCATTCTTTTTCATCGGGATCACAAAAGAAAAGGATACTGACCGCGCGTGTTTGGCACCGGAACCCATTGCCTTTTCATCAGGCCTATGGTAAAATACAACAAAGGAGATGATTGGATGCAGCGCCTAATTTTTCGCGGGGACCGTCGGGCAGACATTCTGACAGCCATTTTTGGCAATGAAGAAGATTTTAATTTGGACCGGTATGCGATATATGAAGAAATTGAAATTGCGGTTCCGGAACCCGGAAAGTTTTCCGTTTGGGGAAATTATCCGGATGATGCGGATCTTCTGCGAGATACCAAGAAGGATTTATCGGGCCTTTTGGGCCGGATTACAGATCTGGCGAGTGAAGTTTGGAATGATGACGACGAAGGAGCAGAAAACGAATGAGCAGAGTATTGGTTTCCGGCTACGGCACAGTTAGAGAACAGTCACTTTCCCTATATGAATTTTGTTCAGGAAAACCGGTCAAAAAATGCTGGAATGTGGAAGCGAATCAGCCGTCGTTTTTGGCCGTGGATCAGGATGTTTGTTTTTCTGTAGAGGAAACTGAGGGCAGTGCAGCTCTGGTGTCGGGAAGATTTTCAGAAAAAGGGTATACACCTATGGATCGGATTGAGATAGAGGGAGGATTGCTATGCCATATCACTTACTCTACAAAACATCACGTGTTGTATGGCGCGTGCTACGAGACTGGCCATGTGATCGCAGTCCAGGTGGAAAACGGATTTTTTCGGAAAATACTTCATCATTTTATTCTGGGAGAAGAGCCGGGGAAAATCAGTCGTGCACATTGCTGCCTGCTGGGACCCAATGAGGACTGGCTTTATATCACCAATATTGCCCTGGATCGCATCTATTGCTACCGATTAACCGAGGGCGGAGAAATGTTACCGGCAGAGATTCCTTATACGCAGCTGCCGTCCGGCATCGGGCCGCGCCATTTGGCCTGGCATCCGAACGGTAATTTATTGTTGATCACGGAATATTCCAGCGAGATTCTGGTTTTTCGACCCGATTTCACAAATGGTTCATTGAATCTGCTACAAGCTTGTTCCGCTTTGCCGGATCAGTATAAGCAGAGAAGCGACGGATCTTCGATTGCCGTTGCGCAAGATGGATGGATATATGCAGCCAATCGTGGAGCGAATACAATTGCTGCCTTTTTTACGGATATGCAAGGCGTTCTGCATAAGAAATGGGACTTCCCCTGCGCAGGACACTGGCCCCGTCATATTGCTCTGTCAAAAGATGGGCAGTATCTATTTTCAGCCAATCAACATTCCGGGGAGATTGCGGTGTTTGGCCGTTCGGCAGATGGAGGACTGATGCAGGTGCAGCAGATTCCGTTTGCACAGGCAAGTTTTGTACAAGATCTATAAAAAGCACGGGTATCATCCGTTTAGGATGATACCCGTGCTTTTTATACGCGCGTTCAATTCTCACTGTAAAAACCTTTATAAACGTTTTTCAGATTTTTTGTGCTTTTGAAATAAAGATGTGAAGAGCTTAACAAGTTCGCAGATTACCAGCGGGGACAGGGAGAGCAGAATAATTTCTCCCCATTCGGAACCATTAAGCGGCACCAGGCTAAATACGGTACGAAGCGGGGGAACAAAAAGTACAGCCAGCATCATGACGGAAGAAACCAAAAATGCTCCCCACATATATTTGTTCGAAAACCAACCGGCTTTGAAGAGGGAATGAGTGGAGCGGACATTCATTGCATGGACCAGCTGAGAAAATGCTAAAGCCGCAAAAGCCATCGTTTGCGCATAATCATGCGGGGTAAACCCTGTACCGTCGGGCGCGTAATGCAATCCCAGCCAATAAGCAGCCAGCGTGATCACTGCAAACATCAGCCCTTGCCATACAGCCTGGAATCCGAGACCGCCTGAAAAGATGCTTTCATCTTTTTTACGAGGCCTTCGCTGCATGACATCCTTCTCAACAGGTTCCATTCCCAATGCCAGCGCAGGCAGGCTATCTGTAACCAGATTGATCCAAAGCAGCTGAACCGGAAGCAGTGGAACGCCCCAACCAGCAGCAAACGTACCAATCAGAATTGAGGCAAATACAGCAATGATTTCTCCCAGATTACAGGACAGCAGGAAGTGAACGGCTTTCCGGATATTATCAAAAATACCGCGTCCCTGTTCAACAGCAGTGACGATGGTAGAAAAATTATCATCTGTTAAGATCATCGCCGCGGCGCCTTTTGCTACATCGGTTCCAGTGATTCCCATAGCACAACCGATATCAGCAGCCTTTAAAGCCGGCGCGTCGTTCACGCCGTCTCCGGTCATGGCGACTACATGATCCTTTTTCTGCCAAGCCTGCACAATACGGATCTTATCTTCTGGGGATACGCGGGCATAAACGGAAATATTTTCGACTTCATTCTCCAAATCAGCTTCTGACATTTGCTTGAGTTCCTGTCCGGAAACAGCCTTTTGCCCTTCTTCCATAATGCCCAGATCTTTAGCAATCGCCGAAGCTGTAATCACATGGTCCCCTGTAATCATAACCGTACGGATTCCCGCTTCATGGCATGTACGGACAGCAACTGCTGCCTCTGGACGCGGCGGATCAATCATACCCAGGAGCCCCAGAAAGGTCAGGCCGTTTTCCAACGTGTCGGATGTCGGGGCGTCAGGTACTGACTCCAGGGGCTTTATAGCAACTGCTAAAACCCGGAGAGCATTTTCCGCCATTTCTCGGTTGGCCTTTAACACAGAATCCTGATCCACCGAAATACAGCGTTCCAGTAGAAGATCCGGTGCCCCTTTAACAATCGCATAAGGCTTTCCTTCCAGCATATTGACGGTGGTCATCAGCTTACGGTCCGAGTCAAAGGGAATCTCTGCAACACGGGGAAACCGCTGGTCCAATTCAGCTTTTGTATGGCCGGTGTGCTGTAAGGCTGCGGCAACAATCCCAGTTTCCGTTGGGTCGCCAATATGAATTTCTTCTCCATCCCGAATTTCAACATTTCCGTCGCAACACAAAGCGCTGAGCGTCAGGAATTTTTTGGTATCCTCATCCGGCGCTTCATCTGCAAAGACCGTTTTTTTGGCATTACAATAGACTTCCATCATCGTCATACGGTTTAACGTTAAGGTACCGGTCTTATCCGAACAGATCACTGAAGCGCTGCCCAGTGTCTCTACTGCGGGCAGGCTTTTAATAATCGCGTTCTTTTTGACCATCCGCTGCACGCCCATAGCCAGTACAATTGTGACAATCGCCGGCAGGCCTTCCGGAATTGCAGCCACGGCCAGGGAAACAGCAGTCATAAACATTTCCAGAAGCTCTCCGCCGGTTGCAAAACCGATGAGAAAAATAATGCCGCAGATTGCTAACGCCAGAATGCCAAGCGTTTTTCCAAGCTGTGCCAGTTTCAACTGCAAAGGAGTTGTCATTGCTTCCGTACTTTCCAGCATGGTTGCAATTTTTCCCATTTCAGTTTGCATACCTGTTGCCGTAACCAGAGCCTTACCGCGTCCATAAGAAACAGAGCAACCCGAATAGACCATATTCACCCGGTCACCAATGCCGGCGTTTTCAGCCGGTGTAACAGATGCATCCTTTTCCGAAGGGACCGATTCTCCGGTTAAAGCGGACTCTTCACACCGGAGGCTGGCAGATTCGATCAGGCGTGCATCCGCCGGGATAAAATCTCCCGCTTCCAGAATCAGCAGATCTCCCGGAACAACATTTTCTGAAGGGATGGAAATCTGCTGCCCATTCCGCACCACCTTTGCCGTCGGTGATGCCATAGACTGCAGGGCTTCTAAAGCTGCTTCAGCTTTACTCTCCTGAATCACGCCCAGAAATGCGTTGACCAGGACAATTCCGATAATAATAATCGGTTCGAGCCAGTCATTTGTTCCTTCCAAAATCGTACTGATCATTGAGATAACAGCCGCAATGATCAGGATAATCACCATGAAATCTTTTAGCTGTTCGACAAATCGCTGCAAGAAAGTTTTCTTGGGTTTTTCCTTCAGACGGTTAGGCCCAACTGCCTGAAGCTGTTCTGCTGCCGCTGCTTCTGTCAACCCAACTGTTTGGGACGTATGCAGCGTTTCTTCTAATACAGGAATCGTTTCTCTATACCAGTTCAAAAACAGGCACCTCCATTATAAATATGTGATCTCTAAAAGAGATGTATAGATTATATAAAAAGTTCATATGAACATCAAACGGTAAAAACAGAAAATAAATCAGGAAAAATTAAGAATAACTGCTATTATCTCTGTTTTTCTCGCAAAATCATATTTTTATACATTTTTTATTGGTTGGAGCAATAGACCGATCGGACAGTGATCACTTCCCATGACATCAGCATAGATCAGGGCATCCTGAATCTGCTCTTTTAAACGTTCCGAAACAATAAAATAATCAATCCGCCATCCAATATTTTTGCTCCGTGCCTGAAACATATAAGACCACCAACTGTAAGCATCCGTCGTTTCCGGATAGAGGAACCGGAATGAATCCACAAAGCCTGATTGCAGCAATTTTGTCATTTTGTCTCTTTCCTCATGAGTAAAGCCGGAATTGCCCAGATTCGTTTTATAATTTTTTAGATCGATTTCCTGATGGGCCACATTGAGATCCCCGCATAAGATAACAGGTTTCTTCTGATCTAATTGACATAGATAGGAGCGAAAATCATCTTCCCATTGCATCCGATAGTCCAAACGGGTCAATTCGCGTTGAGAGTTCGGCGTATAGCAATTCACCAGAAAAAATTCCGGGAATTCCAATGTGATGACTCTTCCTTCCGTGTCATGTACGGAAATTCCTATACCATAGGTGACAGATAACGGTTCCTTTTTTGTGAAGACAGCGGTTCCTGAATAGCCTTTTTTTTCAGCGCTGTTCCAATATTGCTGATAACCCGGCAGTTCCATTTCGATCTGACCTACTTGCAATTTGGTTTCCTGCAGGCAGAATATATCAGCCTCTATTTGTCGGAAAAAGTCCATAAATCCTTTACCCAGACAGGCACGCAGACCATTTACATTCCATGAAACCAGTTTCATCATGTGTCAAGCTCCTTTTATGCTTAATGTTTGATTTTCAGGTATAAGTGCTTTATTTTTAGTATACCATATTTTCAGAAAGAAAGACAGAGGAATTCTCCAACAAAGACGGACCAGGATCATCGTTCCCGACTTGACAGTTATCCTGTTGGGGGATATAATAAAAGGCAAAAGAATGTAAAATCTGCCATTGAACAGGCTTCACATCAACATGGCAGATACAGATAAAAAGAAAGGTCTGTGAAAAATGAGTGAAAGTTGTAATCATGATTGTTCTTCCTGTTCTCAAAACTGCGATGAGCGCAGTCTGATAGAACAGACCAACGAATTCAGCCATGTAAAAAAAGTTATCGGTGTTGTCAGCGGGAAGGGCGGTGTAGGAAAATCGCTGGTTACTTCCATGCTGGCTGTTTTAATGAATCGAAAAGGGTATCAAACAGCCATTTTGGATGCGGATATTACCGGCCCGTCTATTCCGAAAATGTTTGGTATTCAACAGCGAGCTAAGGGATCTGAACAGGGAATTTTTCCGGAACGTACAGCCAACGATATTCGCGTGATGTCCATTAATCTGCTGCTGGATCAGGCGGACAGCCCTGTGATCTGGCGTGGACCGATTATTGCCGGTACCGTTAAGCAGTTCTGGACAGATGTCATTTGGGGTGATGTGGACTATATGTTCATTGATATGCCGCCGGGAACTGGTGATGTACCGCTGACCGTCTTTCAGTCGATTCCGGTAGACGGGATTGTTATTGTTACCTCTCCGCAGGAGCTTGTATCCTTAATTGTTAAAAAGGCTTACAATATGGCGCAGATGATGAATATCCCGGTGCTGGGTATTGTGGAAAATATGAGCTATGTAGAATGTCCAGACTGTGGGAAAAAGATTAAGCTGTTCGGGGAAAGTAATATTGAGGAAACCTGCCGTCAGCTGTCCATTCCTTTCCTGGGAGAAATTCCGATTGATCCCCAGTTGACTGCCCTGAGTGATGCAGGGGAATTTGAACGTATGATCTGCACAGCTTTAGACAGTGCTGCAGATACGATTGAAGAGAATCTGCCCTGTCAGGCAGACTAAATCAAGGGGAAGACACAGGAATTTTTCTATGTGGTATGCAGGAGGACCTGGTCATGGACTATATGGAAAAGGCCGTTGCGTATTTTCGGAGCGGAAGAAACTGTTGCCAGTCCGTATTTACTGCGTTTAGCGATGTCTTTGGGGTATCTGAAGCAGAAGCGCTGGCTATTTCGTCCGGACTGGGTGGCGGTATGGGTGGGTTGCGTGAAAAATGCGGTGCGGTGACAGCGATGTTTATGTTGGCCGGGCTGAAAAGAAACGGGTATCAGGCAGGCAGTCTGCCGGATAAAAAAGCGCTGTATGATGATATCAAAATGCTCAACCAAACCTTTGAAGATAAATTTGGGACGACTTGCTGCCGGGATCTGCTGGTCAAAGCAGGCTGTGAGGTGAAAGCCGACCCTTCCGCCCGTACGGACGGATATTATAAGGTAAGGCCCTGTGAGAGATTCATTCGTTATGCAGCGGAAGTAATGACGCAATATCTGGAAAAAGCCAGTTCAATTCAATAATTATTATGACGCGTGGAGGAAAGCATGGCTGTCTATTTTATTAATTTGTTGATCATCTTGGGTGTCGGTATCCCGGTCTGTTATTACAAGCCTAAAAAATGGAAAACGGCTGTATATATCGGCGTTTCGTTTTTGTATATGTGGCTGCTGGCCACTTTTCGCTATGGAATCGGAAACGATTATTATTCCTATATCAGTATTTATAACGAAATCGCTGCTGCGCCTGACTTCCTTGCGGCGATGCAGTTGCCCTATGAAAAGGGATTTTTGCTTTTATCCCGTATCATAACCTATATCACACAGGCGCCTATGGTGATCAACGGAATCTATGCATTGCTGATTCTGGCACCTGTTGCATACATCATTATACGGTACAGCGATGCACCCTGGTTATCTGCATTTTTATACGTTTGCCTGACATTTTATTATGCTTCCATGAACTTTATCCGTCAGAGCCTGGCGGCCAGTATCATTTTCCTGGGGTATCGTTTTATCAAGGAACGGAAAACGCTGCCGGTTGTCCTTTTGGTATTGCTTGCCTCCAGTTTCCATCTGACGGCGCTGATTGTACTGCCTATTTATTTTCTTGCGCAAATCCGGATGAACAAAATTCTGTTAGCTGTTTATTCCGGTGTCGCCCTCGTGCTGTATTTTACATCGGATCTGATTCTCGATTTTGTGACAGATTATGTATATACAGATTATAAAGACTCCATTTATTTAACACAGGGGTTATCTTTTGTTTTTCTGATTGTTCCGGTACTGACTATGGCTTTTTGTTTGATTGCATATTTTCGTGGTAACTGGGGCAAACAGGAAAAATCGGCCGCTATGTTTACATGGTTTATGTTTTTTAATCTGCTGATATGGCTGTTTATCACCAAACATCTAATACTGGAACGTTTTTCGATGTATATTTATCTGTTCGTTATTATGATCGTGCCGTCGATTTTGGAGAGCATGCTTTCCAGCGGCATTACAGAAACGGCAGCGGCAGACAAACATCGGCGTAAAAAACAAAACCGGGATGTTTATGCTATTTCTGCGGTTAGTGTAGTAATCGTCGCATTTATTTATAATATTTTTGGCATGCAGGATGGAACAAACGGTTTTCACGGGGTGTTTCCGTATCAAACGTCCATTCCGATATACAATTCCATGCAGTACCGGTTTGATTCTTTGGGGAATCGTTCCCGGTATTTGAGACAGGAAGAGGAACTTTTAGAATATCTGTATGGAATCGAAGACGAACGCTATATTACGGTGCTGGCAATCTGCAAAAACAGTTATGCAGGTATTGATGATGTGATTTTAAACAGGTTGCATGCATTGGGACTTGATGCAGATTTTTCACAAACGGACGCTTATTATTTAGCTGTGCTGGAAGATAACAGTAAGTTGCATGAATCAATGACCGAGACTGTGGAGCAGACCTTTACCTTCGATAAAACAGAAATTTCGGTATCCACTACCCCGGAAGGCTGGATGCAGATTGTCAATGAAGAAGGACAGGGGATGCAGATAAAAACCGGGCTTATGTGCATGGTTTTTGATTCGAGACTCGGCAGTATTGTGGATGCCGTTTCTTTTGATACGAGTTTTCCGGGTATTAAAGGATATCATTTGGAGATATAAAAATGAATATTCAGATTTTTGGCAAGTCAAAATGCTTTGAAACAAAAAAGGCAGAGCGCTATTTTAAAGAACGTGGTATCCGCTATCAGTTTGTCGATATTGTAAAATACGGGATGAGTATGGGAGAGTATAAAAGTATCAAGGCTGCGGTTGGTGGGGTCCAGCCTCTGATAGATTCCCATTCCAAAGCCTATGAAGAAAATTATATTGCCTATCTTGCCTATGAGAGCGATATAGAAGCCAAACTGCTAGAAAACCCTTCTTTATTTTGTACGCCGATTGTGCGGAATGGGAAACAGGCAACGGTCGGTTATTGTCCGGATATTTGGGTACAATGGAAGTAGTCTGCTAAAATCCACATGGAATGATCCCATGTTCAACAGCAAAATAGAATAAAAAAATCTCTCGGTCAGGCCGAGAGATTTTTTTCTATTCAAACTCTTCTATGTATGTGTCTTCTATATCAGGATCTTCCTCAATATAGATAACTTCCGTTAACGCTGCCAGTTTTTCAGCAGATGCATTGGCTGTAAAGGGATCATCGACATGTAGCCACATGGATTGCCGGTCATTTTTGTAATGAAAGGAATAGGTTGCATATTTACACTTCAGTGCGGAAAGCCGGTCGAGCGCTTTACGGCAGCTTTCTGCGAATGCATAGGGGTCCTGAAAATCTCCGTCCATGACAATCTCAATATTCAGATAATCCGATGGACTGAGCTCCTCCACCGATGTAGGGAAAGAGTCATGCAATTCATATAAATTTAAATATGGGTGAACATCCTGGACTTCTGACTGATCCTGTAATAAATTATAACATTCCTGTTGGAGATCTGCCTGTAAAGTAGCCTGCACCTGATACCGTTCCGGTCCAAAATGGTTCCATACAAAAGGAACAGCAACACAGCCAATAGCGCCGATAATCAGCAAAAAACAGACAAAACCGCTTAAAAAATCATACTTAATTTTTTCGCCGTGGCTTCGGAAATAGGCAACTAAAATTTCAATTCCCAAGAGAATAAAAATAACAGGCGAAAATTTGGCGATGGTGACTAGATCAATTGTTGGTGTAAACATTGCAGCCAAGACAACAATTCCTACGACAATCAGGCAGCAACCCATGGTAAATGTACCAACCCGCCGTCTGGAAGGCTTCTTCTGTTGTACCGGCGGGACGGAAGAAGGATTCTCAAATTTCTTATTTTGATCCATGACAATCTTCTCCTCTACAGCGAAAGAATTCTCAAATTTTTTATTCTGGTCCATGACGCTCTTGTCCTCTGCAGCGGAGGGATTCTCAAATTCCTGATTCTGGTCCATGATGATCTTGTCCTCTGCCGTGGAAGGATTCTCAAATTCCTGATTCTGGTCCATGATGATCTTTTCCTCTGCCGTGGAAGGATTCTCAAATTCTTGATTCTGGTCCATGACGATCTTTTCCTCTGTCGTGGAGGGATTCTCAAATTCCTGATTCTGGTCCATGGTGATCTTGTCCTCTGTCGTGGAAGGATTCTCAAATTTTTTATTCTCGTCCATGATTATCCTCTCCTTTGGTACCAACAAATTCAATAAAATCATCTGCTATTTCTTCTTTTTGCCCTTTTTTACCACGGACCAGCCAGATTCCTAACAAGATAATGCCGGCGGCCACCAGAAGAGTAGGAAGATTATTTAAAAGGCGATATAAGAAATGGGTATACATAGCAATGTTATGGATATAGGGGGCTACAAAGGTGTTAAACAGCAGAAAGAAACCAAAGAGGATACACAGCACGCCTCCAATCAGATGCTGTTTCCCGCCCATATGAGAAAGACTTTCCGGCAACCGGCGTGGAATAAAATTTAAAAATTCGTCTTTTACGTCTTTTCGTTGTTCGTCTGGCATATTACGGTAATTAAACGAATCAAAAAAAGCATAAAACCAAACGACAGGCAGCACAACTAAGAGAATAGAGAGGTTTAGAAACGCGGATATTGCAATTATGAGGGAAAAAAGCAGCATAAAAGAAAGGCCGCGTTTCATAAGTCCTTGATACATATGACCAGCTCCAGGGATACAGGAAAATAAAAATGTAAAAAAACTATTTTTTCTCATGATTCAAGTCCTCTTTCATATAAAAATTTTCAATATGATCAAAAAACTGCTGAATATAACCAGACAACGTATCTGTCACCTGATTGGTACCCTGTGTAAACTCTGCGGCGATATCCTGCAGGTTTCTGTCCGCTTCCACGGGGGAAGAAAAGACACCGGTGATCCAAAGTAAAAGCGCAAAGCAAGCGGCAACGCCAACGGAAATATACTGATTGATCCAGTTTACACGTGATTTTGTACGGATATGTTTCATAATCTGTTTTGACATAGACTCTTCCAGGGGTGGAGCCGCGGCGGAAGAAAGAATATCTATACTGCGCATCAGGCATGCGTCACAAAAGGAAAGATGCTCAGCGATTTCCAGCCGCTTTAATTCATCCAAATTGCTTTCCGGATCTGACAAGATTTGTAAAGCTACATCCGTTAAATGACCATCCGAAGAAAAATAAAGCGGGTCATTCATGATGATATTCCTCCTTTAAAATATTTCTTAAAAGATGTTTGGCGCGCAGGATTTGGGTTTGTACCGTTTTTTTAGGACGGGATAGGATACATGCAATTTCTTCAACAGAACGCTCTTCAATAAAATACAGAACCGAGACTTGCACATATGGCTCTTTTAGTTCCCGGATGGTCTTTCGGATTTTTTCTGCACTTTCATCTGCAATATACCGTTCGTCCAGAGAAACATCAGAGTGAGTCGGATTTTCCGCATAATCTTCGGTTAATTGTACTCTTTGTATGTAAGCGCTCTTTAAAAAATCCTTTGCCTTATTCACGGCGATGCGGGAAATCCATGGTTTCAGCTTTTCAGGATCGCAGCGGTCTATATGACGGTAGGCAGATAGAAAGGTTTCCTGTGTCAGGTTTTGGGCTTCTTGATAATCCCGCGTGAGCCGGTAGCATATTGCAAAGATAAATTTTTCATATTTTCGTACAATTAATTCATATTCATCATTTGTCATATGTCTGATCTGCCCACCTGCCTTCTGAAACCTTTCTATATAAAGAGACGATTAAAAAATGCTTTTGACTTCAATTTTGAAAAAATTTTTTATTTTAGGAGCTGCCGCCTGTCTTATATATAAAAACACAGTCCGCTTTTTGCGGACTGTGTTTTTTACTGCATATGCGATAAAACATGGACGATTTGATTTAAATTCTGATCACTATCAGGACCATAAGCCGTAATTTGGATGGGTTCACCGGACTGGATGCCCATAGACAGGATGCCGATCAGACTGGATAGGCGGCAGGCGCGCTTGCTTTTAACGCCCTGCATATATATGGACCCCTGCAGGGAAGAAGTTGCCTGCTGTAAAATATGCGCATTTCTGCCATATAAGTCACATGGGGCGTTTAAAGTAATTTCAGCTTTCATTGAATCATTTCACCTCCGCTATAGTTTGGGTCAATGGAAAGAAGTTTAAACATATTATTTGATTTCTGCGATGGTTACACCATTTTCCCCTTCGCCAAAAGTACCCAGACGAAAAGAAGCAATATTTTTGTGGTGCTTTAAATGATTCTGGACAGCCGTCCGGAGAACGCCGGTCCCTTTGCCGTGAATAATACAGATCTGCGTCATTCCGCCCATCACACAGTTATCAATATAGTGATCCAGATTAATTAAAGCTTCCTCAACATTTTGTCCTCGCAGGTCAATTTCTGTCGAAACCTTGCGGTCCTTCTGACTGGTTACACTTCGTGTCGTAGCCCCGCGCTGGACATGGACAGACTGCTCTTCCAGCAGACGCAGGTTCGAGAGTGGGACACGGGATTTGATAATCCCAGCCTGCACCATGACGTTTCCACCTTTATCCGGTAACGCCAATACAACGCCTTTTTTATCGATATCAGCAATCAAAACACTGTCGCCCACCTTAAGGGGACGGGGAAGACGATAAGGCGCTTCTGATGGTTTTTCAGCGACCGGATTGGCTTGGTCATAGAGTTTACCCAAACGCCCTTTTAACTGAGAACGTGCAGCCTGTGTACGGGCGTTGAAGTCTTCTTTATTTTTTTGCCGGCGCAGTTCTTCCAGTTCGTCCATGAGCTGTTCGGACCGCAGACGAACATTATCCACGATTTTTTTTGCTTCCAGACGCGCCCGTTCCATTTCCTGAGACTTCTGTTTTTCCAGTTCTTTTTTGAGCGTATCGACTTCCTGGCGCAGCTGTTCCACTTCCTGATTGCGGTGGTACAACAGACGGGTTTGCTCTTCATATTCCTGGCGGGCATGTTCCAGATTTTCAACCACGTCTTCAAAACGTTTATTTTCCGTGGAAACCAATCCTTTTGCATGTTCCAAAATAGAATGGTCCAGACCCAGGCGCGCAGAAATGGCAAAAGCATTGGAACGTCCGGGAACACCAATTAAGAGGCGGTAAGTCGGACGCAAGGTCGCAACGTCAAATTCACAACAGGCATTTTCAATACCTTCGGTCTGCAGGGCATACATTTTGAGTTCTGCATAGTGGGTTGTTGCGGCCAACCGGCTGCCTTTGCGGGAGAGCTCTTCAATAATAGAGATCGCTAAAGCAGCTCCTTCGACCGGGTCCGTACCAGATCCTAGTTCATCCAATAAGACCAGCGAGTGCTGGTCGGCCTTTTTAAGAATGGATATGATGTTGGTCATATGGGAAGAAAACGTAGATAAGCTCTGCTCAATACTTTGCTCGTCTCCGATATCTACCAGAACCTGTTGAAATACAGACAGACGACTGCCACTTTCGGCGGGAATCATTAAACCGCACATTGCCATTAAGGTCAGCAGGCCTAATGTCTTTAACGTGACAGTTTTACCACCTGTATTTGGACCGGTTACAATCAATCCAGTAAAACGTTCCCCTAATTCGACATCAATCGGTACAACATGATCTCGATCAATCAACGGATGACGGGCTTTCTTGAGAGAGATGATTCCGTCATCAAAAATTTCCGGTTTAAAAGCATGCATATCCGCTGCCAGATTGGCTTTTGCAAAGTACAGATTCAGTTCAAGAATCGTTTGATAATCGCAGAGAATGGCTGAAGAAACAGCCGCGCAGTCAGCAGACAATTCTGCTAAAATCCGTTCGATTTCTTCCTTTTCCTTACTTTGTAGCAGACGAATTTCATTATTTGCTTCTACAACGGAAACAGGCTCTATAAACAGGGTGGCGCCACTTGCAGAGGTATCATGGACCAAACCGGCGATTTCACTCCGGTATTCCGCCTTAACAGGTACGACAAACCGGCCGTCCCGCATGGTGACAATGGCATCCTGTAAATGTTTCTGATGGGCGGAAGAGCGAATCATTTTGTCCAGGCTTTCCCGGATTTTAACGCTGCTCTGCCGGATTTTTTTACGGATAGAGGCCAACGCATCGCTGGCGGTATCGGCAATTTCATCCTCTGATAAAATCGAATCGGTAATTTTATTTTCCAGAAATTTATTGATAATCAGGCTGTCAAAATAATCGGTCAGAGAGGTACTGCTGTTTTCACATTGGCTGAACCATCCGGACAGCGAACGGGCCTGACGCAGGACAGCGGCAATATTTAATAGATCTTTTGGAGCGAGTGTTCCGCCGGCTTCGCAGCGTTTGACCGCAGCGCCCGGATTCCGCAGCTTGGAAAAATGGGGCGTGCCGAATTTTGCGGCTAAAATAAAAGCATCGTCTGTTTTATTTAATTCAGACCGTACGTCCTGTAAATCTGTCAGCGGCCGTAGATTGCGCGCCATGTCTGCCGCGTCTTCACAGCAGGTCAATTCCGCAAGACGGGTGAGCACCTTATCCAATTCCAGTGTCGTTTCGTACTTATGTAAAGTTTTCATCTTTGTTCTTTTGATCCTCCAAATTTGTTGGATACAGTTCGCAGAGCAACCGCTTATACAATTCCAGAGAATTGAAACTGCGTTCTGTATGGAGAAGAGTGTAGTATTCGGTTAATACAGATAATTGATCTAAGGAAATGCCCGATAATTGAAATTGAAAAAGTTTTTCCAATTCACTGTAGAGTATATGACGAATTGCGGATAAAAGAGCAGGGGACAATGCGTAACGTATCGTGCCGTCTCCTGGTGTGATACAATTTTCGCAGAGAATATAACCTTTCTGCGGGAAAAAATACATACCGTTTCCTTCATAGGCGCCGCAATGCCGGCAACCCACAAAGTCCGGCATAAAACCAGCTACTGAAACAGCGCGCAGCTCAAAGACCGATTTTAAAAAAACCGGGCTGCGTTTCCCTTTTTCCAGAAGATAAAGTGTATTTAAAATCAGGCGGAGAAGTTCTGCAGCCTTTTCTCCGCCCGGCTCCAATGCACAAAGCAGTTCGCCAAAATAACCCGCCAGCGCAAATTTTTCAACATCCATCCGCAGGGCAAAAAAACTTTCCAGCACATCAGCGCTATTGACTATATTGCGATACTTGCTGCAATATAGTGAAAAATCATAATAACCAAACAGGCTGACAGCACTTAATGGATTGTTCCGCACGCTGCGAATCCCTTTAATATTTGCTTCAATGAGTCCGGAATCCTTTGTGAGAATTGTAAGAATCCGGTCGAGATCCCCTATATTCCGCTGTTTCAGTACAATCCCAGCTGTTTTCGTCACCATATTCCCCGAACTCCTTAGCATTGAGCAAACTTTTATATTTTAGATAATCATCAATTTTTCCAGTTGAAGTAAAAACACGCCACGCGCTTAAAGGATTGTGTGAATTACCGGTATACATATTAAGAACCCGCCTTTCTGATTTGAGATACTGTTTTACAATACAAGTATCGACAGCAGAGCGGATAAATATGAAAGGGAAGTATTTGTAATATACCAGCCAGGAACTGTTATTGCTGGGATAAACCGAAGGTGCGGATTAATCCTTCACGGTTTCTCCAATCCTCTTTAACTTTTACCCAGCACTGCAGGTTCACATGACATCCCAAAAAATTCTGGATATCCAATCGGGCATCCGTGGCTATTTTTTTCAGCATCGCACCGCCTTTTCCGATGATCATGCCTTTATGATTATCGCGTTCACAATAAATGACAGCTTCGATATCCATCATATTTCCTTTAGAGCGTTCTTTCATCCTTTCTATGGTGACAGCGATACCGTGAGGAATTTCTTCTCTCATATTCAAAAGCAGTTTTTCCCGGATAATTTCTGCAATAATCACCCGTTCCGGCTGATCTGTCAAGGTATCATCAGGAAAGAAATGGACGCTTTCCAAAGCATAAGAATCCAATTCCTGTAACAGGACATCAACGCCTTCACCAGTCAAGGCACTTAAAGGAATAATATGATCAAAATTGTACAGACTGCTGAATTTCTGAATCCGTTCCATCAACACATCCTTATTTTTCAGCGTATCGATTTTATTCAATACCAGAATCGCAGGCAACCGCTGGGCGCGAAAGCTTTCTATCAAATTCAGTTCGGCCTGTGTTACCTCACCGACCGGTTCTGCTACTAATACAGCAATATCCACATCGGCAATTGATTGATTAACCGCTTTAACCATGTGTTCGCTCAATTTTGTTTTGGGCTTATGCAGTCCGGGGGTATCAATGAATACAAATTGTACTTCATCTTTGGTTAAGATACCCGTAATCTTTGTACGGGTTGTTTGTGGACGGTTGGTGACGATGGCGATTTTTTGTCCAGTCAGCATATTTAAAAGGGAAGATTTCCCAACGTTTGGCTTTCCGACAATGGACACAAACGCAGATCGTGTATTTATTTTTTCCATTGATCTCTCCTGTTTTTTATTTCATATAAATTTGAAGTATCATTATTCATGTACATTATTTTTGTTTTGTTTTAGTGCCGCGCGGACGAATGGAGCGGGAAGGCATGAAAAAAATAAAGAAGATCCCCAATATCAGCCATCCAACGACAAATAATATCATCCATGGAACAGAAAATATGTCTGTCAGAACATCCGTTAGTTTCGGAAAGCGGAAAAATAAAGCAAAGCCCGTACCGGCAGCAGCAATTGCGGCAACCAGTACGGCACCGGCGGCCACATCTTTGGCAATTCGGGCAAACTGATTATAAGCCGATGTTTCCAAATTGACCAGGGCTTCAATGGCTGTATTGACCATTTCGCAGACAATAACGCTTCCGACGGTTAAACACAAAAGAGCGTATTCTGTCCGGGTAAGGCCAAATTTTAGTGAAAACAGACCAACCGACAGGGCAGCAAACAGGTGGATCCGCATATTCCGTTCATTCCGGATGCAAAAAACAATCCCGCGAAAAGCATAAACAAAACTTTTCATCAGGCCACGCAGGCCGTTCTCCTTAAAACGCATTTCCATCTACATAGCTTGCTTCTCTCGGAAGCCCCAGTTTAGCCAGCACGGCTTCTTCCTTTTCACGCATACAGGCTGCTTCCAATCCGCCAGCCTCATGATCGTAACCCAAGAGATGAAACATGGAATGTACGGTTAAAAATGCAACCTCCCGTGAAAGAGAATGACCATACAAATTTGCCTGTTCTACCGCTTTTTCCATGGAAATAACAATATCCCCCAGCATATATGCATTGGTTTCCTGATTGACATCCCATTGGTTGTTTTCTCCCAAGGGAAAGGACAGGACGTCTGTCGGCACATTTTTCTCCCGATATTCCGCATTGAGGCGGCGGATCTCATTGTTACTGACAAAGGAAACGCTCACTTCCGCATCATGATCAAAGTTTTCATAGGATAAAACGGCATTGCAGCAGCGGCGTATCAACAGGCGCATACCGCTGGGAATCTTGACATTTTTCTGATTGTTGCTGATTAATACTTTTAATTTTCTCATAACGATCTACGTTTCCTTTCCTCATAATATTTTTCGTAAGCCTTGACGATTTCCTGCACCAGACGGTGCCGGACCACATCCTTTTCATTAAAACGGGTGATTGCGATGTCATCGATATTTTTGAGGACTTTTGTAGCTTCAACTAAGCCCGAACGCTTACTGTCAGGCAGGTCAATCTGCGTAATATCACCAGTGATGACGGCTTTGGAGTTAAATCCCAAACGAGTCAGAAACATTTTCATCTGCTCCGGTGTGGTATTCTGGGCTTCATCCAGAATAATGAAACTGTCATCCAGAGTTCGTCCGCGCATATAAGCCAGGGGAGCGACTTCAATATTACCACGTTCAATATATTTCTGATAATTTTCTGCCCCCAGCATATCAAATAATGCGTCATACAGCGGACGCAGGTAAGGATCTACTTTATTCTGTAAGTCCCCGGGGAGAAAACCCAGCTTTTCTCCGGCTTCCACAGCTGGACGAGTCAGAATAATACGATTGACGTCATGCGCGCGGAATGCACGTACTGCCATGGCTACAGCCAGATAGGTTTTTCCCGTACCGGCCGGCCCAATACCCAGAACAATGGTATTTTTGGCGATGTGATCCACATATTTTTTCTGTCCGAGCGTTTTAGGTTTGACCGGTTTGCCTTTGGCCGTAATACAGATACAATCAGAAGCCAGCGTGCTGATCTGGTCATCATTCCCATCGTTGACAAGCTGTATGACATACCGTACATTTTGCTCGTTTAATGTTTCCCCTTTATTCAGCAGAGCCAACAGTCCATCAATTGTACGCGCAGTTCGCGCCACATTGTCTGCTTCACCCGAAATTTTTATATCACTGCCACGGTTTACAATCGAGACCTGGTATTCATTTTGCAGCAGTTTTATATTTTCGTCAAAACTTCCGAATAGGGCAATAGCCAGTTCCATTCTGTCGATATCAATTGTTTGTTCAATCGTCAAGCAGAATAACATCCTTTCAAAAACAGAATATACTATCACAAAAATGCTCAGTATCAGTATAGCACATTTTTGGTTATTTGTATTGATATTTTATGGAATTCTACAAAAATTTATCAGGAATATTCAATAAAGGTTTTTTATTGGAAAGAATCTTTCACAGATTGTACAATAAATTTTCAATTTTATTGGAATTTTATCATTGATTTTGTGTAGAACATTCTGCCAATTTGTTGCTTTAAACAACTCTTTTTTTTGAAATTATTCAGCAAAAACAGCCGAAATGTAAATTATTGTAAAAAATCCAAAAACATATTGATAAAATATTTCATTTGTGTTATACTGGAAAAACAAGGAAATAAAGCGGAGGAAGAAAAATGATACAGAGTTTTCATTATGAAATGATCCAGACGACAAAAGAGATTGAAGATGCAGGAACAGTAACCTTATATGGTATTTCCGTGACAGATTCCCTGGCGGGGGACTCTGCTCCCTGTTGGAAAGCAGAAGATATCTCTTCACAGAAAGAAGTGGTAGCTGTATTATTGGAACGTATGCAAAGAAACCAGGTGACACCGGATACAGCGGAAGAGGTGACAGAAGATTATCTGGCAGAAATTTATGGCCTATCCTGTTGAAAAATCCTGGTTTTTGTGTTATACTATATAAAAACACAGAAAAATCAGGCCCCTTCTATATCGACAAACAGAAGGATGGGAAGTGACGCTATGAAATGCCCCTTTTGTAATTATGTAGACAGCAAAGTGATAGACTCCCGTTCGGCGGACGATGGAAGCCGTATTCGCCGCCGCCGGGAATGTTTACAGTGCGGAGGCCGTTTTACTACCTATGAGGTCGTTGAAAATCTTCCGTTGCTTGTGATAAAAAAAGACAAATCCCGTCAGCCGTTTGACAAGGAAAAACTTTTAAACCGGCTGCTGTTGGCTTGTAAAAAAAGGCCTATCCCCGTGGAAACACTGGAGCGGGTTGTCTCAGAAATTGAAATGACCCTTTTGAATTCTTTTGTCCGTGAGGTGGAATCTACCCAGATTGGAGAAATGGCTTTAGATAAACTGCGCGATATTGATGTGATTGCTTATGTGCGGTTTGCTTCTGTGTATCGGGATTTTTCTACTGTGGATGAGTTTATGAACGAACTCAAAAATCTGAAAAAAAGCTGATCAGGCGAAAAGGTTGTAACTGTGGGAACGAAGGCACAACCGTTCGTATACGGGATAGGAAAACGAAATTTTTAGGGAATTTACGAAAATTACTTGCAATTTTTAGAAGAATATGTTATAGTATATTCGCATTTGTTGTCCGTGGGGCGGGTCTCCACGAGATTTAATGCCGAAAAGACATTAAAAAGGACAGTCCTCTGACTGCGCGCAGTTTATGAATGTTCGGAAATTTAGGAGGATTATAATGGACGCTTTAAAGCTCATCAGCGAAAGCTCTATGAAAAAAGACGTCCCGGTTATTCAGATCGGTGACACGGTTAAGGTCAATGTAAAGATTAAAGAGGGCGACAAAGAAAGAATTCAGACTTTTGAGGGTACTGTGATCGCTAAAAAGCATGGTGGTATCTCTGAAACCTTTACTGTACGCCGTCTTTCTCACGGCGTAGGCGTGGAGAGAGTATTTCCGTTGCATTCTCCGAATGTTGCGAGCGTTGAACTGGTTCGCAACGGTCATGTCCGCAGAGCGAAACTTTACTATCTCCGTGATCGGGTTGGTAAAGCAGCAAAAGTTAAGCAGAAAATTCGGTAATATACAAAAGGGACGTTCGCCGTCCCTTTTGTATTTGTGGAAACAACTCCTGCATATTTTATCTGATACTCTGCGCAGCGAGGGGGAACCCCATAAAATTTTTATCTTTACTGTAAAAACCTTTACCCGTTGACTGATTACAGATAAAATGCGGGGAATTATGTGAAACGAAGTCTTTCCAGACCGGGTAAAATTTTAAGAAAACATAACAGTAAAACCATGCCGAACGATCCTCTGCGGAAACCCGGGGAGCCAAATTCGGCTGTGACCGTTGAATGCAGGCCCTGGTGCCCTTTATTTTTGGAAGAACGCTATATAAAAACGTGCGAAAAATGGCGCTGCGTTTCAAATTTTGATGGGATTTTCAGCTTAATGCCGATTTCTGTGGAAAATATCCTACGGATATTACTTGTAAAAAAACGTTGGATACGATATAATGAATAAATATGAACCATAATGCTGCGGAAAAAGCAGCTGATTTTAGTAAAGACAGGTGTTGGATATGCAGGAAGAATTACAGAATGGATCATTGGACAATAGAACAGAATATTCGGGCCAGAAAGATAAAAAAGAAGAGGCGTTCTGCCTGAAAAAAGAAATTTTTGAAACCTGTGAAGCGATTGTTTTTGCAGTGGTTACGGTTGTGTTTGTCTTTACCTTTTTGTTTCGGATTGTAGGGGTGAATGGTCCGTCTATGAAACCGACTGTACAGCCAGAAGACCGACTGATTATCAGCCATTTGTTTTATCAGCCTGAAGTGGGGGATATTGTCGTGATCAACCATGAATCCTTTGATATGCCGATCATCAAAAGAATCATTGCGATGGAAGGGGATACGGTGGAAATTTTGCCGGACGAGGGTAAGGTGCTGATCAATGGTCAGGAAATCCAAGAACCCTACATCAATGAACTGACCAAGAAGACCAATCCCCGTATTACTTATCCTTTAACCGTACCGGAAGGGCAAGTATTTGTGATGGGAGATAACCGTATGCATTCTTCGGACAGCCGGGACGTGGGCTGTATTGATGTGAATCAAATTGTCGGCCGGGCTATTCTGCGGATTTATCCATTCAACAGTATCGGCCTGCTGGAATAGGGGTGCCGGACAGAATCCGGCCCAACGCATCTTCCGGAAATGACTGGAGCCTGAACGGAAAGCTTCAATAATTATAGACAAAGGAATGAGAGTTATGCCCGAAATTCCATCCATTCAATGGTTTCCCGGCCATATGAAAAAAACCGAGCGGATGATTCAGCAATCCCTTCCGCTGGTAGACGTGGCTGTGGAAATCACAGATGCACGGATTCCGCAAAGCAGTCGGAATCCGCTTTTAGATCGACTTTTGGGGACGAAACCTCGCGTCATTCTTCTCAACAAAAGTGATATGGCGGATCCTGTAATCACCAGGGAATGGATGGCCTATTATCGGGAAGGGGGCGTCCCGGTTTTGGCTACTGATTGCCGCAGTGGTCTGGGTATGAAAGAATTCCCTGCTTTTGTTCGGAAAGAATTGGCTGAACTTCTGGAACGACGGGGAGAAAAAGGGATGGCCGGAAAACCGATTCGTGCAATGGTTTTGGGCATCCCCAATGTAGGGAAGTCTTCTTTTATCAACCGGATGGCGGGAAATAAACGCGCGAAAGTAGAAGACCGTCCAGGCGTCACCCGCGGTAAGCAGTGGATCCGTATTGACAATGGCTTTGATCTGTTGGATATGCCAGGCATCCTCTGGCCCAAATTTGAAGATCCCGCAGTGGGAGAAAAATTGGCTTTTACCGGTGCGGTGAAGGATGATGTTCTGGATATTGAATTGCTGGCCATGCGGCTGCTCGCTTATTTGTCTGTATTTTACCCTGCTGTATTAACCGAGCGGTTTAAATTGGAAGGCAGCGAGGGTATGAAGGACTATGAACGGTTGGAAGCGGTCGGGCGGAAGCGCGGCATGTTGATTTCCGGTGGAGAAGTCAATACCGAGCGTGCCGCGATTACTGTACTAGATGAATTTCGGAGTGGAAAACTCGGACGAATTTCTCTCGAACGCCCAGGAAGGTAATTTCTCAGTATGATGTAAAACGAAAGGATTAATATGACGCTTTACGAATATGACCAGAGTTTTGGCACCGAATTGCTTTGCGGCGTGGACGAAGCAGGCAGGGGGCCTTTTGCCGGGCCTGTATATGCGGCGGCTGTCATTTTGCCGCCCGGATTGGAGATCGAAGGGCTGAATGACAGTAAAAAACTGACGAATAAAAAGAGGGAAAAGATATTTGAACAGATTACCCAACAGGCTGTTTGTTATTCGATTGCGAGCGTTCCGCCGGATGTGATTGATTCCATCAATATTCTGCAAGCCACCTTTCTTGCGATGAGAAAAGCGGTGAGCGGCCTTTCGGTACGTCCCAAACTAGTGCTCATTGACGGAGACAAAAATCCGGATGTTGGCGTACATAGTAAGTGTATTGTGAAAGGAGATGCAACCTCCGCTTCGATTGCAGCGGCTTCGATCCTGGCTAAAGTCGCCCGCGACCGCTATATGTTGGAGTTGGATCAGCTGTATCCGGAGTATCAATTTGCCAAGCACAAGGGATATGGAACCAAACTGCACAGCGATTTGATTTTGAAATATGGTATTTCGCCCGTGCACCGGCAAAGCTTTCTAAAAAAGCTTGCGGCTAAAAACCCGTGTTTGGCGGAGATCAATGGCCGACGGGGAGAGGAAGCGGCTGCGCAGTGCCTGCATGAGAAAGGATATACCATTCTGGCACGGAATTACCGCGCGTTTTGCGGAGAGATTGATATCATTGCCCTGCAAGGCAATGCGTTGGTTTTTGCAGAAGTAAAGACCCGGAGTCCCGGTAGCCTTTATGCGGGAAAAGAGGCCGTGACCTCCAAAAAACAGGAAAGAATTTTAAAAACTGCTTATATATATATGAAAGAGAAGAATCTGCTGTCCGGTACACTCCAGCCGCGTTTTGACGTTTTGGAAGTACGACTGGACAATACTGGACAGATATCTGCGATTGAACAGATTGAAAATGCTTTCGGGGGATAGGAGGCTGACAATCTATGCGTGTCTTTGATTTGCATTGCGATACGCTATCTGCCTGTATGGAACAGGGGCAGTCCCTGCTGCGTAACCATCTGCAGCTTGACCTGCAGCGTGGAAGGAATTTTGAAAAATGGATTCAGACCTTTGCATTTTTTATTCCGGATGATTATCGTAAAGAGGCGGCCTGGCAGTATTTCCAGAAGCTTTATCGCTTTTGGGAGCAGGAAAAGAAATTAGCGGGAAACCGCATCCGGATGGTAACCGAAGAAAGCCTGCCGGAAACAGAGTGCCTGGCGATGCTGGCCATAGAAGGCGGCGGGGTGTTAGGTGGTGATTTGAAAAAAGCCGCGATGCTCAAAGATATGGGGATTTCTATTTTGACCCTTTGCTGGAACGGCGCCAATGAAATCGCAGGCGGCGCTCATTCCAATGAAAGACTAACCCCATTTGGTAAAGAACTGATTGCAGAACTGGAAAGGCTCGATGTGATTGTTGATGTTTCTCATTTGAATGAGGTCAGTTTCTATGACGTGGCAGCCCAGGCAAAACGGCCCTTTGTTGCGACCCATTCTAATGCCTTTATAGTTTGTCCGCATCCGCGCAACCTCAAAGACGATCAGATCCGGCGAATCATAGAAACTAGCGGACTGATCGGCCTGAATTTTTACACAGCGTTTATCACAGCAGATAAAATGCCGGATTTTGATGATTTCAGCCGCCATATTGATCATTTCCTGCATTTGGGAGGGGAAGATGTCTTGGCTTTAGGATCGGATTATGATGGAGCGGATATGCCTGATTTTTTAAATTCTGCAGAAAAAGTTGAAATTCTGTATTCTTCTGTGGTAAAATGTTATGGAAAGAAAATCGCGGATAAAATTTTTTATGAAAATGCCGCAGGATTTATGAAGAAATATAGGGAAGGAAAATGACACATGCAGTATAAGAGTACCCGAAACAGCAAGATTCTGGTTAATTCAGCGCAGGCTATTGTACAGGGAATTTCCAAAGAAGGCGGTCTTTTTGTTCCGGAAAGTTTTCCCCATCTCAGCATGGAGGAAATCGCTGCACTGGCTGATAAAACTTATGCAGAACGTGCTGCGGCCATTCTGACCAATTTTTTAACCGACTTTACACCGGAAGAAATTCAGCATTGTGTGACAAACGCATATCGCCCGGAAAAGTTTGGAAGTGACAGGATTGCAGAGCTTGCACACCTGTATGACGGAACCTATATGTTGGAACTCTGGCATGGCCCAACCTGCGCATTTAAGGATATGGCGCTGCAGCTTCTTCCATACTTGCTGACTACCTCTGCTAAAAAAGTGGCGCCGAATCAGGAAATCGTCATTTTGGTTGCAACGTCCGGAGATACAGGCAAGGCAGCTCTGGAGGGATTCAAAGACGTAGAGGGAACCAGGATCCTGGTTTTTTATCCGGAGGATGGCGTCAGTGCCATGCAAAAACGTCAAATGACTACCCAGGAAGGCCACAATGTACAGGTTTGCGCGATTCAGGGGAACTTTGACGATGCGCAGACTGGCGTTAAAACAATTTTTACTGATGCAGCTTTTGCTCAGAAACTGGCTGATAACGGTAAAATGTTCTCTTCTGCAAACTCGATTAACTGGGGGCGCCTGGTTCCGCAGATTGTTTACTATTTTTCTGCCTATGCTGATCTGATCAGCAGTGGAGATATCCGACCGGGAGACGCAATCAATGTGGTTGTCCCGACCGGTAATTTTGGAAATATTCTTTCAGCTTATTATGCAAAGAAAATGGGCTTGCCGGTTCGGAAGTTTATCTGTGCTTCCAACGCCAATAATGTGCTTACTGACTTTATTCGTACAGGTACATATGACCGCAATCGTGCGTTCCATGCAACGATATCTCCCTCCATGGATATCCTGATTTCTTCGAATTTGGAGCGTTTGCTGTTTGACCTTTGCGGAGAAGATGATCAGGAGATATGCCAGCTGTTTGATTCGCTCAAAACCAAAGGAACCTATACTATCAGCGATACGATGCGTACAAAGCTTCAGGCGGAGTTCTACGGCGGTTACTGTGATGACCAGCAGACCTGTGCAGAAATTAAAAAGATATTTGATAAATATTCTTATTTATGTGATACGCATACAGCTGTTGCGTTGAAGGTATACGATGATTATAAGGCAGAAACCGGGGATACGACAAAAGCTGTGATTGCTTCTACAGCCAGCCCCTATAAGTTTTCTGCCAGCGTTTTGGAAGCAATAGAGGGGAAAAAATCTGACGCGGATGAGTATACGCAGCTTGCACGGCTTCATGCTCTTTCCAATCTGGAAATTCCGGAACAGCTAGCCAATTTACAGAATAAGCCGGTGCGTTTTACCGGATCGGTGGATAAAACAGAAATGCCGGTTGTCGTCGCCAAAATGCTTGGGCTATAAAATTATTTTATGTAAACAAATGGGCTGCTGCAATATTGCAGCAGCCCATTCTCGATATGGTTTTAGCAGGAGTTAGAGTTGTAATAATCGAATTTGTCTGCTTAGCAGCAGCCGTGTTTGTAAGTTTCACACACGGTTTCACCCTGTGCATTTGCCTGCTGCGGGCCTACCTTAATCTGATTTGCTGTACAGCAATGCTCGTGGTTGTTGTACATACAGCTTGTAACGTCACATTGAACGTTGCTCAGGCAGGCATTATATTTGCCCTGTTCTTTCTGATCCATGGCAGAGACTCCTTTCGGTTGAAGCGGTGAAGTGATTTGTATTCATTCAGCCTGCACATCTGCACAAGCTTCGCTGAATACGTTTTTAGTATATGTTTCGACATTTGGATTATACTTAGCACAAGAAGGAATAAAGCTGATATATATTATGGAATTTTAAAATAACAGGGAGGATATATGTCTCTATTTGCAATAGCGGATCTTCATCTTTCCATCGGCGTCAATAAGCCTATGGATATATTCGGCGGATGGAAGGATTATCAAATAAGGCTTTTGAAAAACTGGAATGACAAGATCCGGCCGGATGATACAGTAGTAATTGCAGGAGATATCTGCTGGGCGATCACCACCGAACAGGGAATTCCGGATTTTGCTTTTCTTCATGCGCTTCCCGGAAAAAAAATTATTTTAAAGGGAAATCATGATTATTGGTTTTCTACCCGTACAAAAGTGGAAAGTTTTTTTACAGCCCAGGCGTTTGATTCTCTGTCTATTCTCTACAACAACGCTTTGTTTTATGAAAATTATGCAATTTGCGGCACACGAGGATGGATCAACGAAAGCGGGGAAGCGCCTGACCGAAAGGTCTTGCGCCGGGAAGCAGGCCGGCTGGAACGATCATTGCAGGCAGCTGGCGATAAAGAACCAATTGTTTTTCTTCATTATCCGCCTTTGTTTTTGGAAAATCGATGTGAAGAGATCCTGGAAGTGCTGCATCGCTTCCCCGTGCGGCGGGTGTATTATGGACATCTTCATGGAAAATCCTGTAATCTGGCATTTAATGGCATACGGGAAGGAATCGAATATCACCTGATTTCCGCAGATTTCCTGCGTTTTGATCCGGTACAGGTATTATAAAACAGATCATATAATCGGCTATGATCAGACAGAATCGGGAAAACAGAGAATTTTAATGTTTTTTGGGAAAAAATAAGAAACACCAGCATGATGCTGTTCTTTAAGGGTGGTTTCACAAAACACAAGGCCGGTTTGTGCCGATAGAAGCAGGAAGGATGTATGGGAATGAACATATGGCATGATATTGATTCCAGAAGAATCACACCGAATGATTTTTTGGCAGTGATTGAAATTGAAAAGGGAAGCAAGAAAAAGTATGAATTGGATAAACAGAGCGGTATGCTGATCCTGGACCGCATCTTGTATACGTCTACCCACTATCCCACCAATTACGGCTTTATTCCAAAAACTCTTTCCGATGACGGAGATCCACTCGACGTACTGGTACTTTGCTCTGAGCCATTGCATCCGTTGGTTTTGGCTCGGTGTTATCCGATTGGGGTCATTACTATGTTGGACAATGGTAAAAATGATGAGAAGATCATAGCGATTCCTTTTGATGACCCCACATATAATTCGTACCGCAGTATCGAAGCGCTGCCTAATCATATCTTTAACGAAATGCAGCATTTCTTTCTGGTTTACAAACAGCTTGAACATAAAGACACGGCGGTCAATGAGGTGCGCGGACAGATGGATGCAGTAGCAATTATTCAGCAGTCCATTGAAAATTATCAGAGTGTGTTTGGCGCAGAGTCTGCCGGACAATGATCAAAAAGATAATACAAAAAGACGGGCAAGAAATCTTTTCTTGCCCGTCTTTTTGTATTATTGTTTTAGGCGAATTTTAAAACGATCTTTGTCTGGAAATTATTTTCCCATATATGCGATAATTTCGTGCTCTTTTCCATCGGCAAATACGGGAATCCGATTAGAATCCATTCGGCTGCCGTCGACAACCATATAGGAGATTCCTTTTTCAACATGCTGGTCATTGACAACTTTAATCTGATAAGTGGCACCACGGAACTGACGGGTAACATCAAATCCTGTCCATTCAGCCGGAATACAGGGATCGACAATCAGCGCATCATAATCGGGACGGATACCCAGAATCCATTGCGCAATCGAGTTATAAGTCCATGCGGCAGTTCCTGTCAGCCATGAGTTTTTCGCTTCTCCATGCCGGACAGCATCCTTGCCGGCAATCATTTGAGAGTACACATACGGTTCGGTACGGTGCAAGTCGCTGATTTCCTCCAAATAGGAAGGTGTGATCCGACGATACACCTCAAAAGCGCGATTTCCGCGTCCGATAACAGTCTCTGCAATCACAATCCATGGATTATTATGGCAGAAAATACCGGCATTTTCTTTATATCCTTCCGGATAAGAGGAAATTTCCCCAAGTTCCAGATGGTAAGTGCTGTAAGGAGGCTGCTGCAGCACAATGCCGTACTGGGTGTCCAACCGGTCACGGACAGAATTCAGCGCACGTTCCGCTTCACCGGTTTCTGTACCGATGCCGGCCATGACGCAGAATCCCTGCGGTTCAATAAAGATCTGCCCTTCTTCACATTCTTTACTGCCGACTTTATTTCCAAACGCATCATATGCCCGGAGGAACCAGTCTCCATCGTAACCTGCAGACAGAACAATATCATTCATTTTCTGAACTTCTTCGTCCGCCATTTTTGCTTCTGCATCTTCACCCATCATTTTGCAGAGTATGCTGTAATCCTTACCGCTGAGCACGAACATACCAGCGATAAAGACAGATTCTGCAATACCGCTTTCAAAATTTGCGCAGGTTTGGAAAGATTCGCCGGGTTCTTTGGAGAAACAGTTAAGGTTTAGACAGTCATTCCAGTCCGCACGACCGATTAACGGAAGGCCATGGGGACCACGGTGTTCGAGCACATGATGGAAGGAACGTTTCAGATGTTCAAAAAGAGGCGCCGCTTTGCTTGCATCCGAATCAAACGGAACCATTTCTTTCAGAATATCAACATCACCAGTCTCTTTAATATACGCGACAACACCAAAGATCAGCCAGAGAGGATCGTCGTTGAATCCATTTCCGATGGAGGAATTTCCTCTTTTGGTCAGTGGCTGATATTGATGATAAGCGCTGCCATCTTCAAATTGTGTAGATGCAATATCAATAATTCGTTCTCGTGCCCGTTCTGGCAGAAGGTGTACAAAACCAAGCAGGTCCTGGTTGGAGTCACGGAATCCCATACCCCGGCCGATACCGGACTCAAAATAAGAAGCGCTGCGGGACATATTGAAAGTAACCATACATTGATAAGGGTTCCAAATATTAACCATGCGGTCCAGTTTTTCATCACCGGTTTTTACTTCATATTTGTTTAAGAGTTCTGTCCAGTAGGTCTTTAGCTTTTGTAATTCTGTATCAGCGTCCGCCGTGGTCTGGAAACAGGACTGAAGAGCATAAGCCTTTTTCTTATTGATAACGCCTTTGGATTCCCATTTTTCTTCTTCTGCATTTTCAATGTATCCCAGAACAAAGACATACGTCTTCTCCTCACCCGGAGCCAGTGTCATCCGGATAGAATGGGAGGCAATCGGAGACCAGCCGCTGGCCACTGAATTTTTAGACTGGCCAGCAAGCACTACATCCGGTTCTCCAAAACCGTTATAAAGACCAAAGAAGGATTCCCGGTCCGTATCAAAACCATCGATTTGACTGTTCACCCAATAAAACGCGTAATGGTTACGGCGCTCACGGTACTCAGTTTTATGATAGATAGCAGAACCTTCAATTTCCACCTCGCCGGTGCTGTAGTTTCTCTGGAAGTTTGTCATATCGTCATTGGCTTCCCAGAGACAGAATTCCACAAACGAAAATAATGTTACATCCTTTGGCTGATTGGATGTATTTTTAAGGGAAAATTTATTGACTTCACAGTTTTTATCCACCGGCACAAAGATGGTTTCACTGACCTTTAATCCGTTTTTTGCAGAATTAAATTTTGTATATCCCATACCATGACGGCATTCGTACTGATCCAGCGGTGTCTTGACCGGCATCCAGGTAGGAGACCAGACTGTATCGCCGTCTTTTATATAAAAATATTTACCGCCATTGTCTGTGGGGACATCGTTGTATCGATAACGGGTGATTCTGCGCAGACGCGCATCCCGATAAAAACTATAGCCTCCGCCCAGGTTGGAAAGCAAGGAAAAAAATCCGTTGGAACCCAGATAATTGATCCAGGGATAAGGGGTTTTGGGATTGGTGATGACATATTCCCGGTTTTGATCGTCAAAATAACCGAATTTCATGTTAATCCTCCGTTTTTCTGCATATAATCCGCTCTGGCATAAAAATATTTCCAGAGACTGTAATAACACAATTCACAGCCTGTGTTTTCCTGTTTATTATACCAATAAAAAAGAAAATAGTAAATGAAAAAGGAAAATTTTTATCCGAAAATTACAAGAAATATGTATTTTGAAAAGAAAGGATACCACCAATCAGCAGATTTCTGCTGGAAATCGTCAAATCTGCTTGTCTTTTGTAACAAGAGCCGTTATAATAAACAATAAGAGCCGGAGAGAGTGGAAGAAAGATTTCTGATCTGTCCGTTATTTTTATTCCTGTTAAACAGGTGCTCTAAAGCTGATAATACCAAGAGGGTGTAGTGTATGAAACCGATTCGCAAGCAGGATGTGTTTAGCATCCCCAATCTTTTAAGCTGTCTGCGGCTTGTCCTGATCCCAGTCTTTCTGTGGATTTATCTGTCTGCAGAGTCGCCTCAGGATTATTATCTGGCGGCCCTGGTGATTTTGATATCCGGCATAACCGATGCGCTGGACGGCTTGATTGCACGTAAATGCAATATGGTGACAGAATTCGGAAAAATGCTGGATCCGATCGCGGATAAGCTGACCCAGGTGGCGATTGTTCTGGGGTTGGCAGCCCGTTTTGAAGGAATGTTTATCCTGTTTATCATTTTGGCTGTAAAAGAAACCTTTATGGGCGTAAATGGGTTGATACTGCTCCGAAAAGGGAAAAAACTGGACGGTGCGATGTGGTTTGGAAAAGTGTCCACCGCGGTTTTATATGGAACAATGTTTATCCTGATTGCGCTGCCGGAAATTCCTGTTTCAGCAGCAACGGCGTTGATGTTATTGTCCGGATTTTTTTTGGTGCTTTCTTTTGTTCTGTATCTTCCAGTATATTGGAAAATGTATCAGGAAGTGCGTCAAGAGTCCTCTAAGCAGAAAAAGGTTTAGACAAAGGGCGTTCTGTTGATCGGAACAGATGGCGTTGGTTCGCAAAAATGAAGAAATTATGAAAAATGCAGCAGTGGCTTGCTAGATGGACCTTTTTTCCTTATAATAAAATCAATGGTTATTTTATCCTGAAGGATGTCCAGAATAAAGATGTTGCCCTAGGCGGGCGTTTGAATATCATATGGGCATACCCATACTACTTTATGTGTTTGGAATGAAGACATAAACGATAAGGGGGAGATTTTGATGGCCTTTACTTCAGAAGATTTTTTCTTTGAAGGGGCGGACGGCAAGCAAGCAGCAGTATCTTTTTGGAAGCCGTCTGGAAAAAAGATTCGGGGAATCATCCAGATTTCTCATGGTATGTGTGAACATATTGGCAGGTATGAAGCATTTGCAGAATATATGACGGATCATGGCTTTGTTGTATGTGGGGAAGATCATATTGGACATGGGCGAACCGCAGATACCAAAGATGATCTTGGATATTTTGGGGAGAACAATGGAAAGTTCTATCTTTTAGAAAATACACATCGTTTATATGAATTGATGCGGGAACGTTTTGGATTTCAACTTCCGTATTTTCTTTTTGGGCACAGTATGGGATCATTTATCTCCCGCTTATATGTGGCCCGTTATCAAGATCCGCTCAATGGATGTATTCTTAGCGGTTCTGCCGGTCCGTCACCGATCTATGCGGCCGGAGTGAAACTGGCAGAGTGGGAGGTACGTCGTTATGGGGCGCGTTATCGCAGTGAGCGTCTCAGTAAAATGGCGTTTGGCAATTTTAATACTCGCTATGGAAACCGGCGCACCAGCTTTGACTGGCTGACACGGGATCGTGCCATCGTGGACGCTTATATCCAAAGCCCCTATTGTAATTTTGTGTTTACTGCCAGCGGATTTCGGACATTATTTATTCTGATGCGGGATATGTCTTCCAGGGAGTGGTTTACAGCCATGCCGAAAAAGCTGCCGGTTCTTATGCTGACCGGAGATATGGATCCGGTTGGGGACTATGGCAAAGGGGTTCGAAAAGTTTGCGAGCGTTTGGGTAAAGCTGGTGTGCAGGATATAAAATTAAAGGTATATGGCGGTGCCAGGCACGAACTTTTAAATGAACTCAACAGGGAAGAGGTAGAATCGGATATTCTGGAGTGGATACAGTCCCATCTGCCGGATAGCCAATCATGAATCAGGAACGTTTTCTTGCAGCATGTCAAAGAGCGGTAGACATGAGCAGGATGCGGGAGGGCATCGGAAGGCTGGGAGAAAAAACGATCCATGCAGCACTTAAGTATTATTTCGAACCGGAAGAGCAGGGCCATGAAATTCAGATAGGTGGTTTTGTGGCGGATATTGTTGGAGAAAATGGGATTATTGAAATTCAGACCCGCCAGCTGTTCCGGCTGAAAAAGAAACTGGAAGCATATCTGCCCGTCTGTCCGGTAACAGTTGTCTATCCAATTATCCGGAACAAGTGGGTGATTTGGATGGATATGGAAACTGGAGAATTAACTCCAAAACGAAAGTCACCGAAAACCGGAAACTTTTATGAGGCTTTTGTGGAATTGTATGGGATCAAGCCTTTTCTTAACCATCCAAATTTGCAGATTTGCCTCTTGCTCCTGGATGCAGAAGAGTATCGTTATCTGAATGGATGGAGCCGGGATAAAAAGAAAGGTTCTTCCCGCTGTGACAGAATACCGATCGGATTGTCGGAAGAACGTTGTTTTTCTTCAGCTGTGGATTATCTGCAGTTGGTACCGTCATTGAAAGATGGTTTTACGTCTTTGGACTTTGGAAAATCTGTCCGGATTTCCAGAAGTCTTGCACAGACGGCCCTCAACGTCCTGGAATCAGTCGGTGCAGTGCGCAGGCTTGGAAGGGATGGAAAAGGTTATTTATATGCCCGAACCGATCTGTCTCTTCTGGCAGCAGAAGAAACAGATCGTCGGCTAAACGGGGTACTCGATTTATGAGGCTTTTAAAAAAGGATATGCAGATCCGCTCAGGTGGATCCATATGGAGGAACCATGATTGTTTTGATTGCCGGGTGTTCCCATACGGGAAAAACCTTACTCGCGCAGAGATTATTAGAAAAATACGCATTTCCTTATTTATCGATTGATCATTTGAAAATGGGATTGATCCGAAGCGGAAATGTTGCCTTAACACCAGAGGACGACGATGAACTGGAAGTTTATCTTTGGCCGATTATTCGGGAAATGATTAAAACAGCAATTGAAAATCATCAAAATCTTGTGGTTGAAGGATGCTACATTCCTTTTCGGTGGAAAGAGGATTTTGACCAAGAGTATCTTAAGGAAATCAAATATTACTGTCTGATCATGACAGAAAAATATATTCACGAGCACTTTCAAGAGATCAAATCTTTTGCCAGCGTGATCGAGCAGCGTGGTGACGATTCATTTTGCACTAAAGAAATGCTGCTTAAAGAAAATGCGAAAAATCTGGAAATGTGTAAAAAATATGACTGTACATATATTGAGATCAATGATTCTTATCATTTGGATATTCAATTATTTTAAACGGGAAAGATTGAAAATTTCGGTTGACAAAAGATCCGGAATATGCTAAACTAATAAAGCCGCATATGCCAGGCTATAAGTGCGCCCTGACGCCGCCTGTGTTCATAGCGAGATTATCACAGAAAGCAGGATAAAAGAATGTACGCTGTTATTGAGACCGGCGGCAAGCAGTATAAGGTTGCTGAAGGCGACGTAGTCTTTGTTGAAAAACTGGATGTCAATCCAGATGATCAAATCAACTTTGACAAAGTAGTTCTTCTTGGCAAGGACAACGAGACAGTTGTTGGAACTCCTTATGTTGCAGGCGCTGCTGTAGCTGCCAAGGTATTAAAAAACGGTAAAGGTAAAAAAATTACTGTATTTACCTATAAGACCAAAAAAGACAGTAAGCGTAAAATGGGTCATAGACAGCCCTATACGCAGGTTCGTATCGAATCCATCAAGGCGTAAGGTTATGATTCGGGCTGAATTTTACAGGCGGCATGGGAAGCTGACGGGTTTTTTGATTTCCGGACATGCGCTTTTTGACGAATATGGACGGGATATAGTTTGTGCTTCTGTGACCTCCGCGGTTCAGCTGACAGCCAATGGTATTACGGAATGCGCCGGCGGAACAGCAGATGTTTCTGTACGGGAAAATTCCATAGGCCTGACGCTGAAGAAATGCGACGATATTTCCGTATGTTTTTTACAGGCGCTTCGGCTCCATTTGGAGTGTTTGTCGCAGGATTATGAAAAGACCATTGAATTGATTGATCTGGAGGTGTAGCAAATGTTAAGATTAAGCATGCAGTTCTTTGCACATAAAAAAGGTGTTGGTTCTACAAAGAACGGACGTGACTCTGAGTCTAAACGACTGGGTGTCAAACGTGCGGATGGTCAGTTTGTTCTGGCTGGCAATATTCTGGTTCGCCAGCGGGGTACACATATCCATCCAGGCGAGAACGTAGGCCGTGGTTCTGATGATACACTGTTCGCCCTGGTGGACGGCAAAGTAAAATTTGAACGTCTTGGCCGCGACCGTAAAAAAGTCAGCGTTTATACAGCATAAGCTTCTATATGATGTGAAAACCCCCGGAAAATCCGGGGGTTTTTGTATGTGAAGGCAAAATGCATGGCTGTTGTTCCAGGCTTTAGACAATGGCCTAAGGACAGCAAAGCAAAACGGTTGCATTTTATATACATTTTGTGGTATAATACAATTAATTTGGCTCTGGTTACAGAGCAGACCGGTCAAAAGAAGGAAATAAAGAAAGTAACGGAGAAAAATCATGTTTGTCGATAGTGTAAAAATTTATGTTAAAGCCGGAAACGGGGGAAATGGCGCCGTATCTTTTCACCGTGAAAAGTATGTGGCGGCTGGTGGACCAGACGGTGGCGACGGAGGCCGCGGAGGAGACATTGTTTTTGTTGTCGATCCGAGTCTGTCTACTTTGGTAGATTTCCGTTATCGTAAAAAGTATATTGCGGGAAATGGAGAAGATGGACGTTCAAAGCGCTGTAATGGAAAAAGCGCAGAAAATTTAATCATTAAAGTCCCACGAGGGACATTGATTAAAGACGCAAAAACCGGCAGGTTGATTGCGGATTGTTCCAGTGACCAGCCGGTAACAGTGGCTAAAGGAGGCCGTGGTGGAAAGGGGAACGCCTGGTTTGCAACCCCAACCCGGCAGATTCCACGTTTTGCAAAACCGGGTTACACGGGAGAAGAACTGGAACTGAACCTGGAACTGAAGCTGTTGGCAGATGTCGGGCTGGTCGGCTTTCCGAATGTGGGGAAATCGACGCTCATTTCGGTGGTCAGCGCAGCCAAACCAAAGATCGCCAATTATCATTTTACAACGCTGACTCCGGTGCTCGGCGTTGTACGGGTGGATGAAGGGAAATCGTTTGTCATGGCTGATATTCCTGGATTGATTGAAGGCGCCAGCGACGGTGTTGGTCTTGGACATGCCTTTTTGCGTCATGTGGAGCGATGCCGTCTGATCATTCATGTTGTAGACGTTTCTGGCAGTGAGTCGCGGGATCCGATTGCAGATTTTGAAGCCATTAATCGGGAACTCGCACAGTTTGATCAGGATCTGGCAGAACGTCCACAGATTGTGGCGGCGAATAAGTGTGATATGGCAACGCAGGAACAGATCTTGCGGTTTCGTACTTATGTCGAACAACAGGGATATGCCTGTTTTGAGATTTCCGCGGCAACAACTCAGGGAACACACACGCTGATTGCAGCGGTATCTGATCAGCTGGATGATTTACCGCCGATCCGTGAATATCAGCCGGAAGAAATCAATCCGGAAACCTTAACAGAGGAAAATAAAAATCGTTTTGAGATTTCTGTTATAGACGGAAAATATGTTATTGATGCACCCTGGTTGGATTATGTGCTGGGTTCTGTCAATATGGATGATTATGAATCTTTACAGTACTTTCAGAGAGTGCTCCGCAACAGTGGGATTATTGATAAACTGGAAGAGATGGGGATTCAGGAAGGAGATACGGTGGATATTTTCGGATTTGAGTTTGATTTTGTTTTTTAAGGAGGTTTTATTACGCTGGAATCAGAGTTTACCACGCAAAATGCCAAGCAGTACAGTCCATTGACCCTGGCATTTTTGGGAGATGCTGTATTTGAACTGATGGTCAGGGAAAAAATTATGGCGGTAGGCAGTATGCCGGTTGGCAAATTGCATCATGCCGCTGTTCAATATGTATGCGCGAGTGCACAGGCGAAGGCGATCGATATTTTAATGCCAAATCTCTCCGAGGAAGAAGAACGCATATTTAGACGCGGACGAAATGCCCATGGAAACCACGTGCCCCGCAACTCGAATCCCCGCGATTATAGAGCGGCTACCGGATTGGAAACTTTATTCGGATATTTGTACATACAGGGGGAAAATGCGAGGATTCAGGAATTATTTTTGATTCTCTGGAATCATCTGCAGCCGTTAAACTCTCCTGAGAATTAAAGAGGGGATGCGATCATGATGGGTATTGCTAAAAATCGGACAATGGAAATGGTGCTGGATCTTCTGGTGATTATTGCTGGGACAGCCTTATTTGCACTGGGCGTACATGTTTTTACTGTACCCAATCATATCGCTCCTGGCGGACTTACGGGTATTGCAACTTTAATCAGTTATTTGACAAAGTTTCCGATTGGAACTGTGACGATGATTCTCAATATTCCAATCATGGTGGCCGGATTTTTATCGCTGGGACGGCGATTTATTTTTAACACTTTTGTATCTGTCGTTTCATTTACTTTGTTTTCCGATATTTTATTTGCTAAGATTCCAGTATATCAAGGGGATATGATCTTAGCGGCGATCTTTGGTGGTGTGGTCATTGGTTCGGGATTGGCATTAGCATTTCTGCGGGGTGGCTCTACCGGCGGTACGGACATCATTAATCGGATTGTTCAGAAAAAAATTCCTCATATTAAACTTGGCAAAATCACTTTCCTGACAGATTTGATGGTTATTTTAGCTGCGATGGCGGTCTATCGGGATTTTGAAGCAGCGCTTTATGCGGTTGTTTCTATTTTTGTACAGACTACTGTTATGGATAAAGTTTTATATGGTATGGATGTCAGTAAGATGGCGCTGATTATTACAGAGCAGCCTGAAAAGGTATCTCAAGCTTTGTTGCAGAAACTGCAGCGTGGGTGTACGATTCTGAAAGGAACGGGGGCCTATACCGGAGAAGAAAAATCAATATTGGTTTGCGCGGTTCACCGTAATCAGTTTTATAAAGTTAAACAGGTTGCTGCAGAGGCGGATCCGGGAGTATTTATGATTCTCAGCGATGCAAGCGAAGTGATGGGACATGGATTTAAATCTATGCAGTAATCTGTAATTTTTTACTTTTTTAAGAAAATAATGATAAAGTTTAGATATCTTTTCTAATTTTTTATTGTAAAAAAAGACCCGCCGGATCTACCGGCGGGTCGATGGGAGATTTGGGTACAGATATCAGATTATCTGCCACCATGTTCGTTTTTCTTGTTCGACTGTTTTTTAGCGCTCTGATAATTGTCCTGTACAGAATCCGTCATGTTGCTGACAGCGTTTACCTGCTGTGTAGCCTGTGCGTTGTCCTGTTTTTTATTCTGTTTGTTTTTGCTGTTTGTTTTATCCATTTTTATCACCTCACTTTGCTGAGAATAGTATGTGATTCCTGCACAAGATTTATACGGAAAGGATGAAAGGTTTTGTCAGGCCAGAAAGAAATTTTTCTGCAGCGGATGCACGAGTTGCTCGGAGAAGCGTATACCCGTTTTGCTGCATGTTATGACAAACCAGCTTATCGCGGCTTAAGAGTCAATACACTTGCCTGTACGCCAGAAAATTTTCAGGAAATTTCCCCTTTTTTTATCTCGCCGGTGCCATTTTGTCCGGAAGGGTTTTATTTGTTGGAAGAAGAAAACGGCGTTGGCAATCATCCGTATCATCATGCCGGCGTATTTTACATACAAGAGCCTTCCGCCATGTCGGCGGTATCTGTACTGGATCCACAGCCGGGGGATAAGGTGCTGGATCTTTGCGCGGCACCCGGCGGTAAAAGTTCTCAGATTGCTGCCAGATTGCAGAGAAAAGGCTTGTTGGTGAGTAATGAATACGTCGCTTCCCGTGCACGGATTCTTCTTTCCAACATAGAACGGATGGGAATTCCCAATGCGGTTGTTCTGAATATGCACCCGGAGAAATTGTGTATGCATTTGGCCGGATTCTTTGACAAAGTTTTAGTTGATGCGCCCTGTTCCGGCGAAGGAATGTTCCGGAAGGATCCTCATGCTTTGGATGAATGGAGTCCGGCTCATGTGGAAAGCTGTGCGCAACGTCAGGCTGCGATTCTGGAAAGCGCTAAACATGCCCTTCGGGAGGGTGGGATATTGGTTTATTCTACCTGTACTTTTTCAAAAGAGGAAAATGAAAGGATCATCTGCGATTTTCTTTCCAGGAATCCTGATTTTTCTATTCTGTCCACCCCTTTGTCCTTTGGTACGGACAGTCGGCCGGAGTGGTGGAATCCGGAGACTGAGTTTGTGCCATATGGTATGCACCGTATTTTTCCGTTTGACGGCGGGGAGGGGCATTTTGTTGTACGGCTGATCAAACATGGAAGCGCTTCCACGGCAGCCGGCGGATTTCGCATGCCGGTACGGCAGGACCTTTCAATTTTTTACAGATTTTGGGAGGATGTTGCGGGCGGGGAATGCCCGGAATTTGTTTATCTGCGGGATGACTGTGTTTATATTCTGCCGGATGGATTGCCGGATTTATCCGGATTAAATGTTTTGCGGGCGGGAATTCTGGCAGGCCGAATGCAGAAAGGGCGTTTTATGCCGGAACATCAATTTTATAAGACCGTTTCTGTGTGTGATGAAAAAATTTTGGAATTATCTCTGGAAGATCCACGTACAGAAGCCTTTCTTTTTGGAGAAGAGATCGAATGCGATCCCAAATTACAGGGTTTTTTATCTGTAAAGGTAGATGGCTTTTCACTTGGATTTGGAAAAGCAGTGCAGGGCAGGTTAAAAAATCACTATCCAAAAGGCTTGCGAAAACTGAATAAATGTGTTAAGATTTAAACAATTGATTCATTATATGAAAGGAAGTTTATTCATGTCCGGACATTCCAAGTGGAATAATATTAAACGTAAAAAAGAAAAGACCGATGCACAGAAAGCCAAGGTATTTACAAAAGTCGGTAGAGAAATTTCTGTTGCTGTCAAAGAAGGAGGCGCTGATCCTTCCGTTAACGGTAAACTGCGTGATCTGATTTCAAAAGCAAAATCTTTAAACGTTCCCAACGAAAATATTGAACGGATTATTAAAAAGGCAAGTACAGATGAAAAGGACTCTTATGAAGAGATTACATATGAGGGTTATGGCCCTAACGGCGTGGCACTGATTGTAGAGTGTCTGACGGATAATCGTAACCGTACAGCAGCTGATCTGCGGCATTATTTTGATAAATTCGGCGGAAATCTGGGAACGACCGGATGCGTCTCCTTTATGTTTGAACCCAAGGGGGTGCTGGTCATTGAAAACGAGGACCTGGACGAGGATCAAGTGATGGAAGATGCCGTGGAGGCTGGTGCTGACGATGTGATTTTTGAAGAGGAAGCGGTTATGATCTATACAGCGTCGGAAGATTTCAGCACGGTCCTTTCGGCTTTGGAAAACAAAAAGTATAGATTCGTTTCTGCACAGGTCGAACAGGTGCCAACAAACACCGTATCGCTGACAGATGAAGAAAGCCAAGTCAAAATGCGTAAATTGCTGGATGCCCTGGAAGATAATGATGACGTGCAGGAGGTCTGGAATAATCTTGAAAATGAAGATGAATTTTAATCAATAATTTTGTCAGACTTTTTCCATTTGGAAAAAGTCTGATTGTAATTTTATACAGATATTTGGAAACAAACTGGAAAAATGCTGTTTTGTTCCGGGAGGTTTTGAAATGAGTTATCGTGTAGGTTTAGATGTAGGGTCTACCACCATTAAATCGGTTGTGTTGGATGAGAACGACCAGATTTTATATCAGTCATACGACCGCCACATGGCTAAGGCAAGGGAAAAGGCGGTTGCGCTCTTATCCTATATTCATGAAAATATTACGAAGGGGGAACCCGTGCGTCTGGCTGTGACCGGATCTTCCGGATTGGGACTTTCACAGGACAGTGGGATTCCCTTTGTGCAGGAGGTTTATTCGACGCAGCTTGCTGTCAAAAGGAATTTTCCTGATACAGACGTCATTATTGAATTGGGTGGGGAAGACGCAAAAATTCTCTTTCTGTCCGGTGTTCCGGAAGTACGGATGAATGGAAGCTGTGCAGGTGGAACCGGCGCTTTTATTGATCAAATGGCGATCCTTTTAGGCGTGGACTTGGATGAATTCGACGAACTGTCCCTTCATTATGACAAGCTGTATACGATAGCTTCCCGTTGCGGTGTTTTTGCCAAATCGGATGTTCAGCCCCTGGTCAATCAGGGAGCGCAAAAAAACGACTTGGCCGCCAGCATTTTTCAAGCGGTGGTTAATCAGACCATCGGTGGTTTAGCGCAGGGCAGAGATATTGAGGGCAAGGTGATTTTTCTTGGTGGCCCGCTGTCTTTTTTCAAAGGTTTGCGGCAACGTTTTACAGAAACGCTGCGATTGGATGAAGCGCATGCAGTTTTTCCGGAAAATGGACAATACTATATCGCTATGGGTGCGGCCATCTATGCAGAGAGCACAGAAGAAATGAGTCTTGCAGATGCGGTCGAGCAGTTGAAAAACAGCGCCAAAAAAACGGTGCAGACAACCATTGAACCTTTGTTTGAAAATGAAGAGGAATATCAGGAATTTCTACAGCGGCATAACGCCATTCAGGTTCCGTATCTCTCGCCGGAAACTTATGAGGGAAAGGCTTATCTTGGGGTGGACGCCGGATCTACAACGACAAAAATTGTACTGATTTCTCCGGAAGGCGGGATTCTGTACGAAAAATATATTTCCAATCGCGGCAACGCAGTGCCGATTGTTCGGGAAGCGATACAGGAGATCTACAGACAGATTGCGGGCAAACCGATTACGATTGCCGGCGCCGGAGTAACCGGATATGGGGAAGAACTGATCAAAAATGCTTTTCATCTGGATTTTGGCCTGGTAGAAACAGTTGCTCATTATACAGCAGCCCGGTTCTTTATGCCGGATGTGGATTTTATCATTGATATCGGCGGGCAGGATATGAAATGCTTTAAAATGAAAAACGGTGCTGTGGACAGCATTATGCTGAATGAAGCCTGTTCCTCCGGATGCGGATCTTTTTTGGAAACCTTTGCTACGGCGTTGGGCTATACGGTAGAGACATTTGCCAAAGAAGGATTATTTGCCCGCTACCCGGTTGATTTGGGTTCCCGCTGTACGGTCTTTATGAATTCATCTGTCAAGCAGGCCCAAAAAGACGGCGCAACTGTACAGGATATTTCTGCCGGGCTTTCCGTCAGTATCGTTAAAAATGCGATTTATAAAGTCATCCGTGCCAATTCTCCCAAAGATCTGGGAAGCAACATAGTCGTGCAGGGTGGTACCTTTTTAAATGATGCGGTTTTGCGCGCTTTTGAAAAGGAATTGGGGATTCATGTTGTCCGCACACCGATTTCCGGCTTGATGGGCGCTTATGGCTCCGCGCTTTTTGCATCCCGGCAGGGATTACAGGAAAGCACTTTGCTCTCCCCGGAGGAACTCGAACAGTTTACGCATACCGTCAGCGTTGCGGTTTGCCAGCATTGTGAAAACCACTGCCGGCTGACTGTGAACAAATTTGCGGACGGAAAAACCTATATTTCCGGAAATAAATGTGAACGTTATACGGGAAAATTGAAGCAGCAGATTGCGTATAATGAATACGAATACAAGTATCATCTGCTGACATCATTAAAGGGATTGAAAAACGGAAAGGGAAGGATCGGGATTCCGCTGGTTTTGAATATGTATGAAAACCTGCCGTTTTGGCATGCGTTTTTTACAGAATTGGGGTATGAGGTGGTCCTTTCGTCCCGCTCCAGCCGGGAACTTTATATCAGCGGGCAGCATACCATTCCTTCGGATACGGTTTGTTATCCGGCAAAACTGGTCCATGGACATATGGAAGCTTTGCTGAAAGAAAATCTGGATATGATTTTTTATCCCTGTATGAGTTATAACTTTGATGAGCATGCAGGAGATAACCATTATAACTGTCCGGTGGTTGCTTATTACCCGGAGGTCATTGATGCGAATATCCCTGCGATGCACAAAACGACATATATTATGGATTATCTGGGTATTCACCGCCGGAAAGACTTTGAGAAAAAGGCGGTGGAGGTATTTTCTAAATATTTTCCAGTTTCCCGTGCGGAGATCCAACGCGCCAGCGACAAAGCTTATGCCGCTTACGAGAAATACCGGAATGAAGTTCGCAGCTATGCCCAAAAAGCAATTGCTTATGCCGAAGAGAATCATTTCCCCATTATTGTACTGGCCGGACGTCCTTATCATGTGGATCCGGAGATCAATCATGGAATCGATAAGCTGATTACTGGATATGGGGCGGTTGTGATCAGCGAAGATGGCATTCCGCTGGAGAAATACAAACGAAAAGTACATGTACTCAATCAGTGGACCTATCATTCCAGACTCTATGCAGCAGCCAATGCAGTCAAAGACTATGATAACATGAGTTTGATTCAGTTGGTGTCTTTTGGTTGTGGTGTAGACGCGATTACCACTGACGAGGTGCGTTCGATTCTGGAAACGGACGGACAGATTTATACACAGATTAAGATTGATGAAATCAATAACCTGGGTGCTACAAAGATCAGGATCCGCAGTTTGTTTGCAGCACTGGAAGAACGCCGGCAGAAGCGAGCACAGTCGGAATAAAAAACGCTGCTGACTGCCGGATCAGAGTGCGGTCAGCTCAATCAAACGCGACGCTCTGAATGGAATGGGAGGTTTCTGGATGGCAGAATTGAAATATGCCAAAGATGGACATTTGATTTTTACAAAAGAGATGAAAAAAGAATATAAAATTTTGGCGCCTAATATGCTGCCGATACATTTTGAACTGATTCGGAATATTTTTGTCAATGAAGGCTACGATATGGAACTTTTGCAGACAACAGGTCCGAATATCGTCTCCGAAGGACTGCAGAATGTACATAATGATACCTGTTATCCCTGTCTGTTGGTCGTGGGACAGTTTATTGATGCGCTGAAAAGTGGGAAATACGATCCCAATAAAACGGCGCTGATTATTACACAGACCGGGGGCGGATGCCGTGCATCCAACTATATTCATCTTTTGCGTAAGGCCTTACATAAGGCGGGATTTGACCAGGTTCCGGTGATTTCTCTCAATCTTTCCGGACTGGAGCATAACAGTGGCTTTAAGCTTTCTTTGGGATTGCTGTTAAAGCTGATCTCTGCTTTGCTGTATGGGGATATGCTGATGCTGCTGGCCAATCAGATCCGGCCTTATGAAACGCAGCCGGGTGCAGCTGATCAAAATGTCACCAAATGGATCGGTATATTGGCCGGCTACTATAAAAAAAGCAGCGGTTTTTCCATGAAAGAAATGGAAAAGACTTTTCGGGCAATGATTGAAGATTTTGCTAAGATTCCATTTGTTCGGACGCCAAAGATTAAAGTGGGAATTGTTGGGGAGATTTATGTCAAGTATTCTCCGTTGGCCAATAATAATTTGGAACAATTCCTTTTCCGTGAGGGTGCAGAGGTGATTGTACCGGGATTGCTGGACTTTATTTTATTTAAATTTGACAATCGTTTGGTAGATATTGATCTTTACGGGGGCAATCCTGTTAAATATAAAGTGGTCGGGCTGCTCAAGAATTATATGCTGCGGGCACAGAAGGTTTATATTCAGACATTGAAAGAGTCCGGTGTTTTTGACGCGCCGGCCGATTTTGAGACCATTAAGAAAATGGTGAAGCCTTTTATAGGATATGGCGCTAAAATGGGAGAAGGATGGCTTTTAACCGCGGAAATGGTGGAACTGGTACACAGTGGGGTGGAGAATGTTGTCTGTGCGCAACCATTTGGCTGTCTGCCGAATCATATTGTTGGAAAAGGCATGATTCGGAAAATTCGGAATGAAATGCCCCATGCCAACATTGTGGCGATTGACTATGATCCGGGCGCGACAAAAGTGAATCAGGAAAACCGTTTAAAACTCATGCTTGCAACGGCTAAAGACCGGATGCAGGAACAGGAAAGAGAGCAGAAAAAAACACGGCTTCAGGTTCGCGTGAAAGAAGAAAAAGAACCGATTGCGGTTCACGAATAGGATGGAATCCATATGGGATTTCTTTAGAGAAAATCTAAAAGCCCGGAGTGACGCCCTGTATGACGGCGGAATTTCACTCCGGGCTTTTTTCATTTATCTATTTATTTAAGGGGCGTAGTAGACGCATATTTTTATCTTCCTGATCTGATAAATTTCTATAAAATATGCCGCAAAGACTACCAGGAACCGCTTGAATTATAGGGAAAAATCTGTTATAATAATCTTTCAAGTTGTAAATCAGAGGTGGAACATTGTCAATTCAAGAGGCTCTTCAGATACAGCGGGAATATATGCAGAAAGTCCGGAATTTAGTCGAACAGTCCGGACGTGTTCCGCTGGCGTTGGTACATACTTATGGCTGTCAACAGAATGTGAGCGATGGAGACAAAATGCGGGGTATGCTGGCGCAAATGGGTTATGCATTTACCGACGAGGTTCGAAAGGCAGATTTTATTCTTTATAACACCTGCGCGGTACGAGAAAATGCCGAATCACGGGTGTTTGGCAACATCGGCGCTTTAAAACACGAAAAAGAAGTAAATCCAAATTTAATTATCGGTCTTTGCGGGTGTATGACTCAGCAGGAATCTGTCGTACAAAAAATTAAGCAGAGTTATCCACAGGTAGATATTGTTTTTGGCACCCATGCGCTACACCGGCTTCCGGAATTTTTATATACTGCGCTGCAGGATAAAAAGGTTTTTGACCGATGTGATGATGAGACGGATATTGCGGAAGGCCTTCCCGTGCTGCGTACAGGAAAGTGGAAAGCATGGCTTCCGATTATGTATGGATGCAATAATTTCTGTACGTACTGTATTGTCCCATATGTGCGGGGACGGGAGCGCAGCAGAGAACCGGAAGATATTTTGCAGGAGGCGCGCAGCCTGATACAGGATGGATATAAGGAAATTACCCTGCTTGGGCAGAATGTGAATTCGTATGGGAAAACGCTTGCGCAGCCTATCCGTTTTTCCCAGCTGCTGCAAAAGATCAATGCAATTGAGGGGGATTTTAGAATCCGCTTCATGACCTCCCACCCGAAGGATGCCACACATGAATTAATTGATACTATTGCCGCATGCGACAAGGTGTGTAAACATATTCATCTGCCTGTACAATCCGGCTGTAACCGTATTTTACAGGCGATGAACCGGCATTATACAGTGGAAAGCTATCTTGAACTGGCCGAATATGCCAGAAAGAAAATTCCCGGTGTTTCCTTTACCAGTGATATTATTGTCGGATTTCCCGGAGAATCTTATGAAGAATTTCAGCAGACGCTGGAACTGATCAAAATCATGCGGTATGATGCACTTTTTACCTTTATTTATTCCAGCCGGCCCGGTACCAAAGCAGCTATGATGGACGATCCGGTTCCCTATGAAGAAAAATCCAGGTGGCTGCAGGAACTGCTGGATTTACAGAGGAAAATCGGAGAAAATAATTATCAGACATACGTGGGAAAAACACTGCAGGTGCTGGCAGACGGCCCCAGCCGTTCCGGGCCAGATTATATCAGTGGCCGCACGGATACCAATATTATTGTCAATTTTAAGGGCAGTAGGGCACAGATTGGACAATTTTTGCCGGTTCGCATTACAGAAGCCTTTAACTGGGCTCTTGGCGGAGAGATTGCAAAGTAAAGTATTACGCCATGCGTAATCTTTCTAAATATCAAAAACAGATAATCCTGTTACAGCTGCCATACAGTAGCGCGAAACGGACAGGATATACAAAATTGGAGGATGTATATAATGGACATTATACAGGCAACTAGAGAACTCGGAAAACTGATTCAGGCAAGTGATGAATACAAACGTTTGAGGGCAGCACGGGAAGCCAATGACCAGGATTCTGAATTGGAAGCACTGATTGGCGAGTTTAATTTAAAAAAACTCGAAATTGAACGGCTTCTGGCAGAAGAAAACCGCGATCAGGAAAAGGTTACGGCCGCCAATACAGCCGCGCGCGAGGTGTATGGTAAAATCATGTCCCGTGCAACCATGATGGAATATAATGAGGCCAGCCAGGCTGTAAACAGCCTGATGACCTATATTACACAGATTCTTTCCCTCTGCGTTAATGGGGAAGATCCGGATACTTGTGAACCAGCGCCGTCCTGCGGCGGAAGCTGTGATAGCTGTAGCGGCTGCCATTAATCAGAACCATATCATGGTTAGGAAGGAGTTAGGACATGCAGCAGAACTTATCGCCGATGATGCAGCAATATATGGCCGTGAAGGAACAGCATAAAAACGAACTGCTTTTTTTCCGGCTGGGCGACTTCTATGAGATGTTTTTTGAGGATGCGCTGATTGCATCCAAAGAGCTGGAACTAACTCTAACCGGACGCGACTGCGGCCTTGCGGAACGTGCGCCGATGTGTGGCGTTCCGCATCATAGCTGCGAAATTTATATTAAGCGGTTAATTGAAAAAGGCTATAAAGTGGCCATCTGCGAGCAGATGGAAGACCCGGCGCTTGCTAAAGGGATTGTATCCCGTGAGGTGATTCGGGTCATTACACCCGGCACACTGACCAATTCGGATATGCTTGATGAAAGCAGAAACAATTATATTTGCAGCGTTTATCTACAGGACAAGAGCTTTGGAATCAGCTTTGCTGACGTTTCGACAGGGGATGTTTTTGTCTCTGAATTTACAGGGCGGAATGTGACGGCGGATTTGATCAATGAACTGGCGCGGTATGCACCGTCAGAATTACTGTTTAACAGTGCCTTTTTAGAACTAAAAGAGGTCGGTCGGTTTCTGAAAGAAAAACTGAAATGTACCGCTGAACTGATGGAAGAAGAAAAATATGCGGAACAGGCAGCAGAGCAGATCGTGCTGAAGCATTTCGGCGCAGAAAGTCTGGCCGCTCTGAAACTGGAAGCGAAACCTTTGGCAGTGCGCAGCTTGGGCGCGGTTCTGAGTTATATCAGCGAAACGCAAAAAGAAGGCGCCAAACGGATTGTCAATATCACTTTTTATAATGAAGAGCAGTTTATGTCTCTGGACGTTACTGCCCGTCGGAATCTGGAACTCACGGAAACGATGCGGGGCGGGGAAAAGAAAGGATCTTTATTGTGGGTGCTGGATAAAACCAAAACCGCGATGGGGAAACGGCTGCTCCGGAAATGGATTGAACAGCCCCTGGTTTCTCTGCCCCAGATTACCCGCAGGCAGAATGCTGTCGCACAGCTTGTCAATCAAAATATGATCCGGGAAGAATTGCGAGAGGAACTGGCCTTTATTTATGACCTGGAACGGTTGATGACTAAAGTCATTTATGGTTCGGTCAATCCGAGGGAGTTGAAAGCGCTTTCTTTTACGGCGTCTCATTTACCCGCTATTCGATCTCTGCTGTCGGGGCTGAATGCTGCGCTGTTACAGGAGCTGAACGGACGGATTGATACCATGGATGAGATCCGGGAAGTCATTGACCGCGCGATTATTGAGGAACCGCCTGTGACCATGAAAGAAGGCGGCGCCATTGCACCTGGTTTTCATGCTGAACTGGACAGTTACCGGGATATCAGTAAAAACGGGAAACAATACATATTGAAAATGGAAGAAAAAGAACGGGAAAAGACTGGTATCAAGAACCTGAAAATCGGCTATAACCGGGTGTTTGGATATTATATTGAGGTCACTAAATCCAATCTGGATTTAGTCCCGCCGGAGTATATCCGTAAACAGACTTTGGCAAACTGTGAACGGTTCATTACCGAAGAACTCAAGGAATATGAAGAAAAAGTCCTGGTAGCAACGGAAAAGTGCTTGCAGTTGGAATTAACCCTTTTTGATGAATTAAAAACCTTCGTTGGCAGCAAATTAATTTCTATTCAGCAAACCGCCGGGGCCATTGCCGCGGTGGATGTACTCTGTTCTCTGGCACAGGTTGCAGGGCTCAATAATTATACCTGTCCTGAGGTGGTACCGGAGGGACCGATTGAAATTACAGATGGACGGCATCCCGTGGTGGAGCAGATGCTCTCGATTCCTTTTGTGCCAAATGATACGCTATTAGATAACAAGGAAAACAAACTGGCAGTGATCACTGGTCCGAATATGGCGGGGAAATCCACCTATATGCGGCAGGTGGCGCTGATCACGTTAATGGCGCAAATGGGAAGCTTTGTGCCGGCACGATATGCCAAAATTGCTATAACAGATAAAATTTTTACTCGTGTAGGGGCATCGGATGATCTGGCCTCCGGTCAGTCTACCTTTATGGTGGAAATGAGCGAGGTAGCACAAATTCTTAAATATGCCACTCCGCACAGCCTGGTTATTCTGGATGAGATTGGACGTGGAACCTCTACCTTTGATGGGATGAGCATCGCACGGGCAGTCGTGGAATATCTGGTGTCTAACCGGAAACTTGGCTGTAAAACTTTATTTGCGACGCATTATCACGAATTAACCGCACTGGAAGATCAGTTTGATTGTGTAAAAAATTATAATATTGTTGTGAAGAAACGTGGGGATGACATCACTTTTCTGAGAAAAATTGTTCGGGGCGGCACGGATGACAGTTATGGCATTGAAGTCGCTAAGCTGGCTGGTGTGCCTGATCCGGTGGTTAAACGAGCCAAAGAGATTTTAGAGGAATTGGAAAGCGGTGCGCGCAGGATTGGAATACAGGCGGACCAAACGCCATGTGGTGGTACACGCGATGCTGAGACAGATTTGCAGCCTTCTGAGGAAAAGCCAATCTCCAAGGAGATGCAAATTTCTAAGGAGATGCAAATCTCCTTTATGCAGACCTCTGAAAGTCGGATTGCGGACCGCCTGCGGGCAGTTGATCTCAATACATTGACGCCGATCGAAGCGCTGAATACCTTGTACACACTCAAAGGAATGCTTTCTTAACCGATTTGTAAGGGAGGAGTCCGGATGCCCAAAATTATACAGCTGGACAAGCATGTGTCTGAACTGATTGCAGCTGGAGAAGTGATTGAACGGCCGGCATCTATCGTTAAGGAATTGCTGGAAAACTCCATTGACGCAGGGGCAACCTCTGTTACTGTAGAAATTCAGAGGGGTGGTGTCCAATATATCCGGATCACGGATAACGGATGCGGGATTGCTCCGGAAGACGTACCGGTTGCTTTTCGGCGTCATGCCACCAGTAAGGTAAGAAATGAAGAGGATTTAGGAAAAATTGCTACGCTGGGATTTCGAGGAGAGGCCATGGCTTCGATTTGTGCGGTCTCCCGCGTGGAACTCATGACAAAAACGCCTGAAAATCAGATGGGCGTCCGATATGTCATTCAGGGGGGCGAAGAACAGGAATCGATACAGGTTGGATGCCCGGACGGGACCACCGTCATTGTTCGGGATTTGTTCTACAACGTACCTGCAAGACTGAAATTTTTAAAAAAGGATGTTTCCGAGGCAAATGCGGTTCAATCCGTTGTGGATAAAATCGCACTCAGTCATCCGGAAGTTTCCATTAAATTAATTCGTGAAAACAAAACACAGTTGCATACACCCGGCAATAACGACCTGTACTCCGTGATTTATGCCGTCTTCGGACGGGATTTTGCCAAAACAATGATGACGGTAGATTCCAGCTACAATGGCACACAGGTCAAGGGGTTTATCAGCATTCCCATGGAAAGCCGTTCCAATCGTTCCATGCAGCATTTTTTTGTGAATGGTCGGTATGTCAAATCCAAAACCTGCATGGCGGCGCTGGAAGAAGCATATAAAAATTCGATTATGGTCGGAAAATTTCCGGCCTGTGTACTGAATCTTTCTCTTCCATATGATCAGGTAGACGTCAATGTCCATCCGTCTAAAATAGAGGTGCGGTTTACCAATGAACGGATTGTCTTTGACGGGGTATATTTTGCCGTCAAAAATGCCATCCGGCAGCAGAGCCAGTTGGATAATGCACAGGAAGTCCCGATTAAGCCTCACGTAATGCGGAGTTTTTTTGCGCAGAATGATTCTGCACAATCCCAGACCAGATTGTCGGCACCGGGAAAAAATATGCAGGAAGAATCCCATCCTCTACAGTTTGCCCAGCCGGACCCTGTTTATCAGACGGCTTCATGGGGAAAAATAGAAAAGCAGGCATCTGCCGCGCGGATACCGGGCATTATTTATGAAGATGATTTGCCGGAAGATGTTCCTGATGCCCACACACAGCTTTCCAGCAAGAAAGATCAGAAAGATGTTCCTGAAAATCAGGATATTGTATCCTGCGAGAAGAAAGACCCGCAGGCAGAGACAGAGGATCGACCGCCTGTATCACCTGTGTTGGACATGCCTCAGATATCTTCGGAGCCTCCTGTACCCAAGATACAGGAACAGGAAAAGGTACCCGCAACTCCTGAAGAAATGGAGATTCCCGTTATTCATGTCATTGGAGAGCTTTTTCAAACCTATATTCTGGCGGAAACAAACGGGATGCTGCTGATAGTAGACAAACACGCAGCGCATGAGAGAATTCTCTATGAAAAACTACGGGCAGGGGAGTCCCCGCTGGACAAACAGGTTCTGTTAACGCCGCTTTCTATTACACTGTCGCGGGAAGAATACGAGGCTGTATTAAGTCAGCAGGCGCGTTTGGATGATTTGGGTTTTACAGTAGATGATTTTGGAAACGGTACAGTGTTGATCCGGGAAGTCCCAACCCTTTTGAGCGGGGAAAACTGTCGGGAGCTGTTCTGTGAAATTGCCGAAAATCTGCGAGCTCTTCGGAGAAACGCAGCGCCGGAAGCGCTAGATCATCTGTATGCAACCATGGCCTGCAAGGCAGCGATCAAGGCGCACGACCGAAATGATCCGCTGGAACTGCAGAAACTGATTGAAGATGTCTATAAAAATGATGCGATCCGTTACTGCCCACACGGCCGGCCGGTGATTTTAACCATGACCAAAGAAAAATTTGAACGGCAGTTTGGCCGCTAAGGGGGTGGCAGTTTGGCCGGACAAGAAAAGATACCATTGATCGTTGTGGCAGGACCAACCGCTTCCGGCAAAACTGCTGCTGCAGTGGCTCTGGCTAAAAAACTAAATGGGGAAGTTGTTTCCGCGGATTCCATGCAGATTTATAAGGGGATGGATATTGCGACAGCTAAGCCAACTGTGGCAGAAATGGAAGGCGTCCCGCACCATTTGCTGGATTTTTTAGAACCCGATCAGGCTTTTACAGTTGCGGATTATGTGTCTATGGCCGGAAAGGTAATTCAGGATATCTACAGTCGCGGCAAATTGCCGATTCTTGCAGGTGGGACAGGACTGTATATTCATTCCCTGGTCGATCATATTCAGTTTACAGAGACCAAAAACGATCTGTTGCTTCGCAGCCAGCTGCAGGAAGAAGCCGCGGCATACGGAAATGTACATATGTTAGAGCGGCTTCGTGCACTGGATCCGGCATATGCGGAAAAACTTCATCCTAATAATCTGAATCGAATTATTCGTGGCTTGGAAGTCTGTATTTTAACAGGGCAAACGATGACACAGCAAATTGAAGAAAGCCGGCGGGAGGAATCGCCGTATCTTCCCTGTATGCTGGGACTGAATTGCCTGGACCGCCAGAATCTCTACCGACGGATCAATCAGAGGGTGGATCGGATGATGGAAATGGGACTGTTGGAAGAGGCACAGCATTTTTTGGCGCGGACAGACCTGAAAACTGCTGTACAGGCTATTGGATATAAAGAACTGATACCCTATTTTCGTGGAACATTGTCATTGGAGGAAGCTGTCGATCGAATTAAACAGGAAACCCGCCGCTATGCTAAACGACAGCTTACCTGGTTTCGCCGGGACGAGCGGATCCACTGGGTATATATTGATGTATCCGAAGAAAATTTTCAAAATATAGTAGAAAATATGCAAAAAATCATAGCAAAAGGTTTGGAAATATGATACAATAATGGTATGGATTTTGAAATGGAGGGGAAATCAAGTGGCTGGAACACTCAATTTACAGGATATCTTTTTAAATCAGGCAAGAAAAGACAAAATTACTGTTACGATTTATCTCACCAATGGATTTCAGTTTCGCGGGGTTGTAAAGGGTTTTGATGCGTTTACCGTGATTCTGGACAGCGATGGAAAGCAAAATCTTGTATATAAACATGCGATCTCTACAATTGTTCCGATGAAAAATATGCGTATATTGGAAGAGGAATCCAACCGGTAGAAGGGTGTCAAAGCGTTCATGAAAACTTTTGTTTTTCGGATCATTGTTATACTGTTTTCCGTTTTTCTGATAGTCAATGTATGTTATCAGCTGTATCTCCGCTCTTATGAGCCGTTTGAGACAGAGGTCGTATATCAGTATACCGTAGACAAGCTGATTCGTTCAGAAGGATTTGTTTTTCGGGATGAAACCATACTGGAAGACAAAAGTGACGGAGAAGTTCGTTATCAGCAGCCCAACGGCGGCCGGGTTGCCAAGGATTCCCAGATTGCGGTCGTTTACCGTTCAGATCAGGACGCGCTCCGGGATAGCGAAATTTCAGAAATTGAGGCTGAAATCGCTTTGTTAAAAGCGGCACAGGATCCCGGTGCGATTGAGGGAACGGCTCTGGAACAGCTTTCCCAGCAGATCGAAAACGCCCATATGGCCCTTGTTGACTGCATACAAAGCCAGAATCTCAGTTCGTACGGGGAGTTGCGTTCTCAGTTGATGGAATTGGTCAATAAGCAGTTGATTGTGACGGAAAAAGAAACGGATTATAATACACGGATTTCTCAACTGGAAGCTCAAAAACAAAGTCTGCAGGCGCAGATGTCTGCAGAACCTACGGTGATTCGCGCCGATCTTTCCGGTTATTTTGTTGATCAGGTCGATGGGTATGAAGAGGTAGCTCCTCTGGATGCCGCCACATCTTTTGACGCAAACAGTTTCCGTACATTTCTGGACGAAACAGAGGCGTCAAAAGACCGGACAGCACTCGGAAAAATTATTACATCGAATACCTGGAAATACACTGCGCTTATTGATCAGGATGATATGATCCACTTATCAGAGGGCGCATCTGTAGAGCTTGATTTTTATCAGACCGGAGAAAGCTACGTAAAAGCAAATGTAGAATCCATCCAGGCGTCCGGTGACAACGGACAAGCCCTTGTTGTTTTTTCAAGTGAACTGATGTCGGATGAAATCGCTCTTTTACGCCGCCACTCGGCAGATATCATATGGGGAGAAGCCACAGGACTTCGAGTTCCGAAAACGGCTATCCGGTTTAACAGCCAGGGAGTACGTGGTGTCTATATCCAGTTCGGCAGGGAAGCGCTCTTTCGGCAGATTGATGTCTTATACGAAGACGAAAATTATGTGATCAGTGCGATTCACAATGTGACGGATAGTGATCGTAGTACATACCTGCAGCTTTATGATAATGTGATTGTAAAGGGGAAAGGGATCTATGACAAGAACGCCTGAGTCGGTACGGATCAATACCTTGCAGCTTCTGCAGGAGGTACGTCAGACAGCAGAAGCTGCTGGACGTGCACCGAATTCTGTGCAGGTGATGGCTGTAACCAAAACAGTAGAACCTGCACTGGTGAATGTCGCTTTGCAGAATGGAATACGGCTTTTGGGTGAAAACCGTTCCAGTGAACTGCTGGAGAAATATCAAGCGTACCAGGTGGATGCAGACCAGATCCATTTTATAGGGCACTTGCAAACTAACAAGGTAAAGTATATAATAGATAAGGTCAGTATGATTGAATCATTGGATTCGATCCGGCTGGCACAAACCATTCAGTCCTGCGCTGCGTTGCAGGGGATTACGATGGATGTCTTAGTTCAGATTAATATTGGAAATGAACCTTCCAAGTCTGGAATCCGGTCAGAAGAACTGGAAGATTTTCTGGGCAAACTGGTTTCCTTTTCTGCATTACGTGTCAGAGGTCTTATGGCAATTCCACCAAAAGAGAATTATATAGAATGTTTTGCAAAAATGCAGAAAATATTTGTTGACACACAGGGCAAAACAAGCGATAATATTACTATGGAGCATCTGTCGATGGGAATGACATCGGATTATAAGGACGCGATACGCTACGGATCGACTATTGTTCGCATTGGTACAGGCTTATTTGGCCAAAGATAAATTTTAGGGGAGGACGCGAAACAATGAGTTTCATGGAAAAAATTAAGGATATGATCGGCGTAGGAGACGAGGATTACGATGACGATATGGAGTTTATCTCCAGTTCTTCCGGTAATGACGCAGCGCCTTCATTCAGCAATGGCGCAGAAGAAGCCGGATTTGTCGGCAATGGCGGACGCAATAAGGTTGTCAACATCAATGCAACCACACAGTTGAAGGTTGTACTGGTGAAACCGGAACGCTTTGAAGATGCAAGTTCGGTTGCTGATCACCTGAATGCAAAGCGTACAGTCGTCTTGAATCTGGAGTCGACCAACAAAGATATTTCCCGGAGACTGATTGATTTTTTGAGCGGCGTTGCTTATGCCAACAACGGCCAGATTAAACGAGTAGCAAACAGTACCTTCATTATCACACCTTACAACGTGGATATTATGGGAGATCTGTTAGACGAGTTGGAAAATAACGGCGTATATTTTTAAAGAGTGAATAAAACATTATGACAGAGGAAGAAAAATCGCTGTATGTTCGTATACAGGATCTGGCAAGGCTGTCTGAAACAAAAAACTTGACAAAATATACGGCTTTCCTCAATGAACAGGAGGCTTTTTGGGCGCATCGCTTTTTGGCAGGAATCTCTACTCTGGAAAGCCGCTCCCTGTTTTTTGGAGGATATGGGAAAGCCGAGCGTGTAATGCTCGGCTTTTTTGCAGATTATGAGGAACCTTGTCCGGAAGCATTTCCGGTGGTTCCGGTCACGTTGATTTTTCGCAGGCAGGATATCATACAGCATAAGGATGTTTTGGGAGCGCTGATGGCCTTACGCATTAAAAGGGAGTCGATAGGGGATATTTTGCTGGAAGAAGGCAGAGCAGTTGTATTCCTGCAGAATACGGTGTTGCCTGTGGTTCTGCAGGAGATAGAAAAAGTCGGTTCTGTCGGTGTACGGGTGCGGGAAGGCGCTGAGGAGCCTTTGCCGGATCTCCATACCTTTATCCCTGTATCCGGAACCGTATCCTCTATGCGGCTGGATTCTATCACTGCGTTAGCCACTGGTTTAAGCAGGGAAAAGGCGGCTGGCTTGATCAGAAGCGGACAGGTTCTGCTGAACTATACAGAGACAGATTCTTTGTCGGCGGGTGTACAAGCTGGGGATATTCTGACGGTGCGCCGATATGGAAAATTTGCAGTTTCCGGAGAAACTGGCGTTACAAGAAAAGGCAGGCTGCATATTGTACTCAACAAATACGCCTAATGATATAAAAATATTTTGGGGAAGAGGGATGGAATATGGATTTGCAGGAAATCAAAAATAAAAAATTTGAAAAATCTGCATTTGGATATAAAACAGATGAAGTGGAGGATTTCCTGGAAGAGGTTGCTCTTTGGGCTAAAAAACAGGATAATGAAAATAAAGAACTGGAAGGAAAACTGAATATCCTTGTTAACAGAATTGAAGAGTATCGCCGGGATGAGGATACCCTGAGAGACGCTTTGATTAGTGCACAGCGGATTGCATCGAGCATCCAGCAAGAGGCTAAAAATAAAGCGGAAGAGATCCTGCGTACGGCAGAACAGGAAAAGGAAGAGATTCTTGGATCTGCGCGCCAGGAAAGTATGCAGATTCTGACTGCAGCTAAACGTGAGGCTGAGCAGATGCATGAGGAAGCAATGCGTCAGAAGGAAGAAACAGTCATTCAGGTAAAACATCAGGCAGAAGAGGAAGAGGCAAATTTGGTTCGGATTCAACGACTCGTTTCCGAATTTAAATCTCAGTTGATTTCTATATATAAAGAACATCTTAATCTAATCAACAAATTGCCGGAGCAGGAAAAAAATACGCAGGCTCCGGAAGAACCAAAAGAAAAAGCAGATACAAAACCACAAAAGGAGTCTGCGCCGGCAGCGTCTGAACAGGCAGTTGCTTCGCCTGAGCCTGACGAGGAAACACGCTCCTCTCAAAAAGAGGAACAGGTGGCCAAAAAAGAACCGACGATTCGTGTCTCTGAAGCTTTCAAAAAGGAAGATATGGCGAAAACGCGTCCGGTAGAGACACAGCAGAAAGAAAAATCTCCGTTCCCCAAATCCCCTTATAAGTTGACAATTACTGAAAAGGATAATCATACTGGTAATTATGAATCAAAATTCGGAGATTTGAAGTTTGGTCAGAACAAGCGATAATAGTCCAAAAGCGGGCAGGCCTGCTTTTAAAAGGCTTGGTATTCTCATTTGTGCAGTATGACGCCGGAATGGCGGCTCCTGCGAAAACAGATAGAAAACTGAAATGAAGGATTTCGGCTGTCTCTCCGTTGAAGGTTTATGCCATTGGAGAGACAGAACCTTAAACTACAGAAATGAATTGCCGTTATCATTAACGGCAATTCATTTGCCCTTATCCGGCTGTCTATAACAGACGGCTCAAATTTGGAGGCAAAATGACCGTTTTATTATTTTTGGTTGCTGTTGTAGCTTTGGCCGGGATCGACCAGCTGATTAAAGTTTGGATTTTACATGCCATTGCTCTAGAACCGACACGTTCTGTAATACCCCATGTTCTTAATTTTACCTATGTGGAAAACCGGGGGGCTGCGTTTGGCATTTTCTATGAGCAGAAATGGTTTTTGATTGGTTTGACAGGATTTATGCTGGCAATACTGATTTATCTGGTGGCGTCTAAACGGGTGAAAAATAAAGTCCCAATAGTTTGTCTGGCGTTGATTTCCGGAGGCGGAATTGGTAACCTGATTGATCGTATTTTTCGCGGATATGTCATCGACTACATTGATTTGCAGTTCTGGCCGCTGGACCAGTTTGCTGTTTTTAATTTTGCCGACTGTTTGGTTGTATGCGGCGCTTTGTGGCTCATGTGCTACGTTTTGATCGTGGAACCGATGACTGCAAAGCGTAAAGGCAGGGAAGCAGATGCAGAGTGAAAAGATTACAGCGGATGCCAGTGCGGCGGGGGAACGGATGGATGTCTTTCTATCCCGTTTTATGCCGGACCGGACCCGCAGTTTTATTCAGAAGATGATAGCGGACGGAGCTGTGTCGATTCATGGAAAGCCGGTTGCTAAAAATTATAAACTGCGGGGTGGAGAGACGGTTGAGTATGTTCTGCCCGCTCTTCGTCCATTGGAAATATCAGCGGAATCCATCCCACTGGATATTTTGTATGAAGACGGAGACCTGTTGGTTGTTAATAAGCCCAGAGGAATGGTGGTTCATCCCGCGGCAGGCAACTATGAGGGTACGTTAGTGAATGCATTGCTGGCGCATTGCGGAAACAGCCTTTCCGGTATTAACGGAGTACAGCGTCCTGGTATCGTCCATCGTATTGATAAAGATACCAGCGGCCTGTTAATTGTAGCCAAAAACGATTTTGCACATGCCGGACTGGCTGAGCAGATCAAAAACCATTCCTTTTACCGTGCGTATGAAGCGGTTGTCCATGGCAAGATGAAGGAAGCGGAAGGAACTGTGCACGCGCCGATTGGCCGCAGCCAAAAAGACCGTAAAAAGATGTGCGTCACCAGTCAGCATTCCAAAGATGCAATTACCCATTATACTTTGCTTAGACAGTATCGGTCTTTTGCCCATCTACGTTTGGTGCTGGAAACAGGCCGGACACATCAGATACGGGTGCATATGGCCTATCTTGGCCATCCGATAGCGGGTGATCCGGTTTATGGGCCTAAAAAAGGCGTTTCTTTAAATGGGCAATGCCTGCATGCACGTGCCATTGGCTTTGTCCATCCGCGTTCCGGGGAATCTCTTTCTTTTGAAAGTGCGCTTCCGGATTATTTTACAGATTTTTTAAATATACTGGAAAATGAGGAAAAAGAATGAAACCAATATCTGATCTTCTGCTGATCAGTGATATGGACGGTACGCTCCTGACACATGAAAAGCAGATTTCCAAAGAGAATCTGGAGGCCATTCGGCGCTTTGAAAAGGCAGGAGGACATTTTACGATTGCGACTGGTCGCTCTGCAGCATCAGTATTTCGTTTTATCGATCTTTTGCAGCTTCAATTGCCCGCGATTATACATAACGGTGCGCAGATTTATGACTTTTCCACGCGCCGGGGTTTGTGGGACGCTTACCTGCCGGAAGAATCAAGGGATTATGTGCGGCAGGCTATACAGAAATATCCTTCTGTCGGCGTTGAAGTGGTGGCGGGAGAGCAGATTTATGTAGTCAACAGCAATCTATATACAGAACAGCATTTTGCCCGGGAGAAGATCCCTTTTGTTGTCTGCGATCTGGATGATACACCACAAAACTGGTACAAAGTATTGTTTGCCATGGATGCGGAACTGATGCCGGAATTTAGCATGTACATGCGCGGGAAAAATTATCCTGGAATCAGTTTTGTGCAGTCCTGGATCCATTATTTTGAGATGCTGCCTGGACATGCGTCCAAAGGGCAGGCGCTGCGTAAATTATCAGGGTTGACGCGGATTCCTCTCCAGAATATAGTCGCTGTCGGCGACTGCTATAATGATCTGGATATGTTGCAGATGGCCGGTGTTGGCGCTGCGGTTGGCAATGCGGCAGCAGAGGTTTTAAATGCTGCGGATGTAGTACTCAGATCCAATGAGGAGCATGCCATTGCTGAAATAATTAATATGATTTTTGAAGAAGATGCCAGATTACAGCATCTTTTATAAGGAGGATTTATATGGAAACAGCAGTAAAAAAAGAACTGTCGATTTTGGCCTGTAAAGTCCGTATGGGTATATTGGAAGGCGTTTATAACGCTAAATGCGGCCATCCGGGCGGTTCGCTTTCGATCGCAGATGTTCTGACCTATTTATATTTTCGGGAAATGCATTTGGATCCTCAAAATCCTGCGATGGAGAACAGGGATCGTTTTGTCCTTTCTAAGGGGCATGCGGCCCCCGCACTTTATTCTGTGCTGGCGGTAAAAGGATATTTTCCAGTGGAGGAACTGAAAACCCTGCGGAAAATGGACTCCAGATTGCAGGGACACCCGGACATGAAACATATACCGGGTGTAGATATGTCTACCGGGTCCCTGGGACAGGGGATTTCTGCGGCATGCGGTATGGCGCTGGCAGCAAAAGCAAGCGGAGCAGATTACCGGGTGTATGCGCTGATGGGCGATGGAGAGCAGGAAGAAGGCCAGGTTTGGGAAGCAGCTATGCTGGCCAGCCACTATAAGCTGGATAACCTGGTTGCAATCGTCGATAACAATGGCCTGCAGATTGATGGAAAGCTGGAAGAAGTCTGTTCTCCTGAACCCCTGGATCAGAAATATGCGGCCTTTGGCTGGCATGTGATCCAAATTGACGCACACGATCTGGACGCCATAGAGGCGGCTTTCAAAGAAGCGCGTACCGTCAAAGGCAAACCCACTGTGATTATTCAGCACAGTGTGAAGGGAAAAGGCGTCAGCTATATGGAGAACAACGTTTCCTGGCATGGCGCAGCGCCGAATACGGAACAGTACGAAGTCGCCATGACGGAACTCAAAGCAGCTTTGGCTGCACTGCAATAAGAACAGGGAGGACATGAATGATGGCTGAAGTGATCAAAAAGGCAACCCGTGAAAGCTATGGAGAAGCGCTGGCTGAACTGGGAGAAAAATATAAAAATCTGGTTGTCCTGGATGCAGACTTGGCTGCTGCTACCAAAACCGGAATTTTTAAAAAGAAATTTCCGGAACGTTTTTTTGACTGTGGAATTGCAGAGGCGAATATGATGGGCGTTGCAGCCGGTATGGCGACAGCCGGGATGATTCCGTTTGCTTCCAGTTTCGCTATGTTTGCGGCTGGACGCGCTTTTGAAATTGTCCGCAACTCCATTGGTTATCCTCACCTGAACGTAAAAATCGGTGCAACCCATGCGGGACTTTCCGTTGGAGAAGATGGTGCGACCCATCAATGCTGTGAAGATATTGCCCTGATGCGGACGATTCCGGGAATGGTGATTATTAACCCTGCGGATGATGTGGAAGCGAAAGCTGCTGTGGAAGCTGCTATCAATTATCAGGGACCAGTATATATGCGGTTTGGTAGATTGGCTGTTCCGGTTATTAACGATAAAGACACTTATCGGTTTGAAATCGGTAAGGGAATCGAACTGGTCAGTGGAAACGATCTCACCATTATAGCAACCGGACTAATGGTTGGAGAAGCACTGTCCGCGGCTGAAACTCTGAAGTCAGAAGGAATCCATGCACGGGTGATCAATATCCATACCATCAAACCGTTGGATCAGGAAATTATTTTGAAAGCAGCGAAGGAGACCGGTTTGCTGATTACCGTGGAAGAACACAGTGTCATCGGTGGTTTGGGCAGTGCTGTAGCTGAAACCGTCTGCGAAGGATACCCGGTTCCGGTCTATCGGATCGGTGTGCAGGATCAGTTTGGTAAATCCGGCCCTGCGCTGGAGGTTTTAAAAGCATATGGATTGTCAGCAGAAAATATTGTTGAGACAACTAAAAAGGCGCTGGCAAACAGGAAATAGTAGAGGTGGAGTCGTTTAGATTCTGGTACGGCCGGCGTACAGAATCCGGTTGAAAAACGGAGATGATGACTACAGAAGAACCGGGAGAAGGAGATTCCTGTCTCCCGGTTCTTTGATTGTCAGTTGACTTGTTTTTTATGGTAATCAGGAGGGCCGATGCTGCTTTGATTCATGCAATCGATCAATACGTTTTGCATTGGTTCCAGTTGAATAACATAATAGCAAACATATCAAAAAATGCTTGTACAATAAGCGTACGTTTCCACTTGTCTTTATTTCTCTTATGAAGTTCGAGCGGCAAAAAAGCGTTACAGCATCATAGCTTATCGTTTAAATTTATTAGGCAGTCATATCAAAGCGTTTATCATGTTCGTTTTGATGTGGTATCAATCATAATATAGAATCATATATCAGGATTTGTTTGGGAGGGTACAGTTTTATGGTTACATATGGAAACCAAAACGACATAACCTCGTGGATGGAACTTGTAAGGGAAATGCGTTGGAATTTTCCCGGTTTGGAAACAGAGGAAAGTGTCAATGAACACAAAGATACTGTATTAAAATTCATGAAAGACCAACAAGCACTTTGCATGAAAGCTCATGACAAAGTAATTGGTGCATTATTATTTTCTAAAAAGCATAATATGATATGTTACCTTGCCGTATTACCGGAATATCGAAACCGGGGTTTTGCAAGTGCTTTACTCGAAGAAGCGTTAAAAAATCTTGATAGAACAAAAGATATAATCGTTTCAACTTTCAGAGATCATGACGATAAAGGGGTAGCACCGAGAGCTTTATATAAAAAATTTGGTTTTATAGAGGGTGACCTTGTTGAAGAATATGGTTATCCAAGCCAAAAGTTTATTTTAAAGACGGCATTTTGACTTGTCGGGAATCAGGAGAGCAAAAAACAGAGAGTCATTTCCACTCCCTGCACGATGCGAAAACATCATATCTGAGTATATTTCTGTACTGGTTTTATATTGCTGCAAACAATCCAGGCACTATTTTGGTACCGAAGCGTCAATCTTTGTGGGAATTTCACAGAGTGGAATGTACCAAACAGTCAGTAGTCATATGGATATCCAATATTTGCGGCTTTTGTTACTGCAGAATAAAATCATATTTTTATCATGGCACAGGAAAAAATAACTCTTGACAAAATCATATGAAAGTATTATATTATAAAGTAATATATATAATGCGTTGAAGAGGAATAGTAAGGCTGACCAACTGTTCAGAGAGCATCCGGATGGTGTGAGGATGCGAGAAGGGATGTCTGAACTCACCTTGAAGCAGCTCGCTGAAATGAAAAGAGTAGGTGGAGACGGATACCTGACCGTTATAGCAGGAGGATATCGGATGTATTCCTGTATCTGTAAAAAGTGCGTGCAATTTTGTACGAAGCAGAGTGGTACCGCGTAAGACAGTGTCTTTCGTCTCTAGTAATAGGGATGAAAGGCTTTTTTATTATCCGATATAAATAAATATTGAAAGGATTGAACAGAGAATGAATGCAGAAAAGTACACCAGAAATTATTTTATGCCGCCTGTCCAGTCAATGAAATGGACACAAAAGGAATATATTGAAAAAGCGCCGATTTGGTGCAGCGTAGATCTGCGAGATGGTAACCAGGCATTGGTTGTACCAATGAGTTTGGAAGATAAATTGGAATTTTTTCAATTTTTAGTAAAGATAGGGTTCAAGGAAATTGAAGTAGGTTTTCCTGCTGCTTCGGAAACGGAATATGCTTTTACCCGCGCATTGATCGAACGGAATTTAATTCCGGATGACGTGACGATCCAGGTATTAACCCAGTCCAGAGAACATATTATCCGTAAGACCTTCGAGGCTTTGCGTGGAGCAAAAAATGCGGTCGTTCACCTGTATAATTCTACTTCTGTGGCACAAAGAGAACAGGTATTCCGGAAATCCAAAGAAGAAATTATCGATATTGCGGTCAGCGGAGCGGAGCTGTTAAAGAAATTTCGTGCGGAAACAGAGGGGAATTTCCGCTTTGAATATTCTCCGGAAAGCTTTACCGGGACAGAAATGGATTTTGCTCTGGAAATCTGTAATCGGGTATTGGACGTCTGGCAGCCGACGCAGGAAGATCCGGTCATCATCAATCTTCCGGTGACGGTCTCCCTTTCCATGCCGCATATCTATGCCTCTCAGGTAGAGTACATGAGCGATCATCTGAAATACCGGGATCATGTCATCATTTCTTTGCATCCGCATAACGATCGCGGCTGTGCAGTAGCGGATGCAGAAATGGGACTCTTGGCCGGAGGTCAGCGAGTGGAAGGCACACTGTTTGGAAATGGGGAGCGTACGGGAAATGTTGATATTGTAACGCTGGCGCTCAATATGTTTTCCCAGGGTGTGGATCCGGGACTGGATTTCACCAATATTCCGGAAGTAACAGCAAACTATGAAAAATATACCGGGATGCATGTATATGAGCGGCAGCCCTACGGCGGTAAGCTGGTTTTCGCCGCTTTCTCTGGTTCCCATCAGGACGCGATTGCCAAGGGAATGAAGTGGCGTGAGGAAAAAGAATGCAAGTATTGGACTGTACCCTATTTGCCGATTGATCCGAAAGATATCGGCCGAGAATATGACGGGGATGTTATCCGGATCAACAGCCAATCCGGCAAAGGCGGTATTGGCTATCTGTTGGAACAGAAATATGGATTTGATCTGCCGCCTAAAATGCGTGAGCATTTTGGTTATGCAGTCAAGGGTGTATCAGACCATGAACACAAAGAATTAATGCCGGATGAGGTATATGAGATTTTTGTCAAGCAGTATGTAAACCTTACCACGCCAATCTGCCTGCAGCAATATCAGTTTTCTGGTGAAGACGATTGCCTTGTTTCTGTTTCTATTACGGTGAATGGGGAGTCGAAAGTATTCAAGGGAACAGGAAATGGCCGTTTGGATGCGGCCAGCAACGCTTTGCAGCAGGGCTTGGGCATTTCCTATACAAACCTGCAGTATAAAGAGCATGCATTATCTGTTGGCTCTCAATCGCAGGCAGCAGCTTATGTAGGCATTACAGATACAGAGGGGTTAACATATTGGGGAACTGGTATCCATCATGACATTATGACGGCTTCGGTGATGGCATTAATCAGTGCGGTTAACCAGATGTACGCCAAGAATGGCAAATAAATTTCTGTGGTTTATCATGGGCAGTCGAATCGTTGTGAATTCGATTGCCCATGTTCCGTTTATATTACGAAAATGGCTGGACTGAAGCATAAATATCCTGCAAATGTTTATTTTTGAGAAAAAAACCTTTTTCGCATGATCTGATGCCAGAACGTACATGCTAACTTTGACCGCTATATTATTATACGGTTGCTGATCTCATAGAGATTTATATCAAAATTTTATCAAAATTCGATATAAAGTAAACATTTTATGAACGAGGGAAAAATATCTGTAGTCATATGGAATAAAAAAGAGTAAAAACTCAGCAAATCTTTATCCAATAACACTGTTGCAATGTGGAGACGACAGGTATATTATATATTCTATATTTATCAAATATGTAAAAGGAATCAAATGGAAAGGCAGGCATACGGACTGTCAAGATGGGGGCGATTCGATGGAAGAAATTATCCATAAATTAATTGAGATTGACCGTACAGCAGAAAGCCTTTTACAGCAGGCACAGGCAGAAAAAGAGTCTGCTTTGCTGGAGATTGAGGAAGAACGTAAACACTGGCTTCAAGAAATTTCTGCTAAGGCACAGAAGAAAATAGAAACATTTGAACAGGTTGAAAAACAGGCGGCTACCGAACAGGTGATTGCTTTGGAACAGAAAACACAATCGGCACTACAGGCTTTTGACCGTCTGTTTAAAGAGCATCACAATCAGTGGGAACAGGAAATTTTTGACCGTATTATTGAGAGCTAATTTTGTTTTGTTCTCAATAAACGCTTCCGAAACCATAGTCAGAGAAAGGAGGAAGTCTATGTTGGACAACTATTCTAGTAAGGCGATTGTGACAAAAGTGCGAGCGATGTATGGAAAACGCCTGTTGTCCCATGATTATGAAGAACTGCTTCGGAAAAAGACTGTCTCCGATGCGGCCCTGTATTTAAAAAATCATACCGACTATACAGATGTTTTAATGAAGCTCAATGACGAGGATATTCATCGTGGACAGGTTGAGCAGTTGATTCGGGAAGATTTGTTTAATAAATATACCCGCCTTTGCCGATATAGTTTTTCAGGAAAACAAGACGGAATCTATCGCTGTTATGTTTTTCGGGCAGAGATCAATGAAATTCTTCGCTGTGTGATGATGCTCAATGCAGGCACGGCAGAAGAATTTATCATTGCACTGCCGGATTTTCTGGCAGAACAGGCAAGCTTTAACCTTTATGGTTTGGCACGTGTCCGTAGTTTTGACGATCTTTTGCATGTCCTGCATGGTACTGGGTATGACAAGATCCTGCAGGCTTGCCGCCCCGACTTTGGTTTACAGCAGGAGGAAAGCACGATAGATTATCTTCGCTGTGAGTATTCTCTGTATGCTTATTACTATGAGACATTGTTTAAGGTCATTAAACGTGATTTTAAAGGAAAGTCACGCAAAGAATTAAACGATCTATTTCATTTGGAGGCAGAAATCATTAATCTGCGGACGGCCACTCGGCTAAAAAAGTATTTTAACAAATCTCCGAGTTTTATCAAGCAATATCTTTTTCCATATTTTTACCGGTTAACGCCGAAAAAATGGGATCAGTTATTGGAACAGGGTGGTTTGTCAGGCGGTGAGAAACGTTCTTTAGAAATATTGACAGAAGATTCTGATCGGCAGATTGTCGCTCAATATGGTTATATTGAGCATTATACTCAAACGCTTCGCTATCAGCTCAGCCGAAAGATTATTCGTGCTTCCACACATGCCGCTGTCAGTCTATATGCATTTTTGGTTCTGTGTGAGATTGAGTTAGAAAATATTATTAATATTATAGAAGGAATACGGTATGGGGTCATGCCGGAGGAGATCAAAAAACTCCTGATTTTTTAAGGGAGGTGTAAACCCATGGCAATTGAGAAAATGGCGCTTGTGAATCTGTCGGGCAGTTTATCGTCTTTGGATACTGTTTTGGAACATTGTCTGGCAAGCGGTGTGTTTCATCCCGAACAACCGCAGGCGGAACATCAGACAAAAGGATTCAGTGCATTAAATGAAGAAAATTTATATGCCAAGCAGCTTAAACGAGTGCAGGAAATTGCAGAAAGTCTTTCAGTTCCATTGACAGAAACAGAACCGGAAAAAACGGGATGGGATCTGGAAAAGATTACAGATTATATGGCAGAATTGGAGACCCAAATTGCAAAACTAACTGAACGGAAAAAGGAACTGCAGAATTCTGTAGCGCAGCATAAAAAAGGACTCAAGCAGATTGATCATTTAATAGAATTGCATGTGAATTTTGATGATCTTTTTGCATGCAAACACATTAAGATTCGTTTTGGCCAATTGTCTGTAGAAAGCGCTAAAAAACTGGATTATTATGATCACGCGGCATTTTTCTTTTTCCCCTTGAGTCGGGAAGGGGACATTTATTGGTGCGTATATTTTACTCCAGAAAATCAGTGTGCGCAAGTGGACGATATTTTTAATTCTTTGTATTTTCATCGAATTCGGGTGCCTGAATATGCGCATGGTACGCCGGAAGTGTCTATTCAGATGATCCATGACATGCTGGAAAAAGAGCAGAAGGAACTCGAAGAAATTGAGACGCAGCTATCACAGCTGCAAGCACAAAACACCCAGAAGATCTGTCAGATGTTCTGTTGGTTGCAGTATCGCAGTGATATCTTTGCGCTGAGAAAATATGCGTCTGTACTGAATAAAAAATACTTTTTTCTTTCCGGATTTGTGCCGCAGAAAGAAGCCGAGGCCTTTTCAGACAGCTTTAAATCCATGTCTGAGAAGATACTCTGTTGGTTGCAGCCCTGTGATATTGATGAACGGATGAAGCCGCCGGTAAAATTGAAAAACACATGGTTTTTCAGACCCTTTGAAATGTTTGTCAATATGTATGGAACCCCTTCTTATGGAGATTTTGATCCTACATTTTTAGTAGGATTGACCTATACGCTGTTATTCGGGATTATGTTCGGTGATCTTGGACAGGGATTATGCTTAATTATCGTAGGATGTCTCATGTGGCGCTGGAAAAAGATTGCTCTTGGAAAAGTGCTAACCCGTGTTGGTATTTCCAGTGCATTTTTTGGGACAGTATACGGCTCTGTATTCGGATTTGAACATCTGTTGGATCCACTGTACAAAAATGTTTTCGGCCTTTCTCAGAAGCCGATTGAAGTTTTTGAGCAGACGAATTTTCTGCTTGTAGCGGCTGTCGGAATAGGGGCTGTTATTATTGCAGTTTCTATTGGATGCAATATCTACCTTGGTTTTAAACGAAAAGATTTGGGCAGGGCTTTATTTTCTAATAACGGCCTTGCAGGATTGATTTTGTATCTGTTTGTGCTGATTGGCGCGGTTATGATGCTGACAGGAAAAGGCAATCTGTTTACGTTGCCATTCATTCTTTTGTTTGTTGTGCTTCCTTTGCTTGCCATGTTTTTACGCGAGCCGCTTGGCAGGCTGGTTGCAGGACAACGAGGCTTTAAACCGGAAGGCGGCATTGTCAGCTTTATTGTTGAGAACTTTTTTGAATTATTTGAATTTGTTTTGAGCTATGTTACAAATACCATGTCCTTTTTGCGTGTGGGCGGATTCGTTTTGAGCCATGCAGGAATGATGATGGTGGTTATGTCGATGTCAGAGATGTTTTCCGGAGGGGCCAGCATTGCCGTGATTATTTTTGGGAATATTTTTGTAATGGCTATGGAAGGTCTGCTGGTCGGAATCCAGGTGCTGCGATTGGAGTTTTATGAAATTTTCAGCCGCTTTTTTGATGGTGGAGGAGAGCCATTTGAACCCGTGAAAGTTTCATATCAAATAAATTCAACAAAATAAATCAAACGATGGGAGAAGATCTTTTATGAATGCACTGATATTTTTATTACCGCTGTTAGTTCTTATTATGCTGGCTATGCCGCTTTTTCCGGTCTACAAGGGAATCACGACTGGAAAAAGAGCCAAGAGAAGGGTTGTCTTTAACCTTTGTGCTTTTTTTGGTGTTGCCCTTTTAGCTGTCATGTTCCCGGTCGGAGGCATGGTTCTGGCAGATGATGCCGCAGCTGTTACGGCGACGGCATCCAATGGCATGGGATATCTTGCAGCTGCCCTGTCTACTGGACTCTCCTGTATCGGTGCGGGAATTGCGGTTGCAGCCGCGGCACCGGCTGCAATCGGCGCTTTCAGTGAAGACCCCAAAGCATTCGGTAAGGCGCTGATCTTTGTTGCGTTGGGTGAAGGTGTTGCATTATACGGCATGCTGATTTCTATTCTTATTATTAATGCTCTTTAATCTCTGGAAAATTTATCCAGAGATAGAGAGAAGGGCGGCAGGTATATGAAGTTTTATTGCTTGAGCGACAGCAGGGATACCCAGATCGGGATGCGGCTGGCGGGGATCGAGGGACAGGTTCTGCATGAGGCGGAGGAAGTAGAGCAGGCTTTGGCAAAGCTTTGTGATGATGATGAAATTGGCGTGATTGTTATGACGGAAAAACTGATCAAACTTTGTCCAGATCTTGTTTTTAATATTAAGCTGAACCGCAGGCGTCCGTTGATCGTTGAGATTCCTGACCGCCATGGTGCAGGTCAGACAGGGGATTCTATTACCCAATATATCCGTGAGGCAATTGGCGTAAAAATCTGATGGGTCTGGTTCAAACGGAGAAAGGGATGGTTACACCTTGGAGAATTTACAGGAAAAATTAGTGCAGTTTAGAAAGGCGATTCTGGACGATGTCCAGACGCGTGTCTATCAGACGCATCAGGAAGTAGAGCAGTATAAACTGCAGGAACTGGAACATGTAAAAGACCAGGAATTAGAAAAAATTTTTCAGAAAATGCAGGCCGATGTTCAAAAAATCAAGCGCAGTGTCAAAGAACAGCTGAGCAATCAAGAAATGGATATGCGCAAAGAACTGTTGCTGCGCAGAAAACAGATTGCCGATGAGATATTTACAAATGTTTCGATACGCCTGCATGAGTTTGTAGAGAGTGATGCGTACCTTCCATACCTGATTGAAACATTAAAGAAGCGATTGAAAACGAATACGCTGTCAGAATGGGAGATTCTGCTGTTAGAACGGGATATGCGCTATCAGGAGGCTATTACCCAGGTGTTCGGGCCGGACTGCCGGATCGCCATGGATCCTGCTATGGATGCAGCGGTACAGATCGGCGGTTTCCGTCTACGGAATCTGGACAAAGGGCTGATCGTGGATGAGACGTTTGCCGAAAAGCTGGCGGCGGAACGCCAGGCTTTTTTGGGAAATCAGTGGTTGGCAGCTGTCCTGCATGAGGACGAGGTCATCGGACCTGCATCCGATACCAAAACAGCAGTTATACAGAAATAGAATCGGTTTTCTCCGAAGGTGGTGGATGGATTGAATAGCAACACAATATTTTCGATTAACGGACCGGTTGTGACGGTTCGGAATACAAAGGATTTTTCCATGCTGGAGATGGTATATGTTGGTCATAAACGCCTGATTGGTGAGGTGATTTTGATCAATGACCAGTATACGACCATTCAGGTATACGAAGTGACAACCGGTCTCCGTCCAGGTGAGCCGGTCTGGCCGACTGGCTCGCCGATGTCTGTTGTGCTGGGCCCTGGAATTGTTTCTAATATTTTTGATGGTATTGAACGTCCTTTACGGGATATCCGGCAGGCGACCGGTGCATTTATCGGAGAGGGAATTCACATCTCTGTGTTGGATGAAACGCGTCTGTTTGATGTGACCTTAACGGTAAAACCGGGAGACTATTTGGAGGGCGGACAGATATATGCAACCTGTCCTGAAACCTCAGCGATTCTGCATAAATGTATGCTTTCTCCAACGCTATCCGGAGAAATTATCGAAGTGATGCCAAACGGCCCGTATCATGTCAATGATACGGTCGCTCGTTTGAAATCTGCAGATGGTACGGTCATTGATTTAACGCTGTGTCAGCGCTGGCCTATTCGGAATCCACGTCCGATTCATAAACGTCTGCCGATCCGACGTCCTTTAATTACCGGACAGCGTGTGATCGATACAATGTTTCCTCTTGCCAAAGGCGGTACTGCCGGCATTCCAGGGGGATTCGGTACTGGTAAGACGATGACGCAGCACCAGTTGGCTAAATGGTGTGACGCGGATTTGATTGTATATATCGGCTGCGGTGAACGCGGTAATGAGATGACACAGGTTTTGGAAGAATTTTCAGAGCTGGTTGACCCGCGCAGTGGAAAACCGCTGACAGACCGTACCGTTCTGATTGCCAATACTTCTAATATGCCGGTTGCAGCAAGAGAAGCGTCGATTTACACCGGCATTACACTGGCAGAATATTATCGGGACATGGGGTATCATGTAGCCATTATGGCGGACTCTACTTCCCGCTGGGCAGAGGCGCTGCGCGAGATTTCCGGACGATTGGAAGAAATGCCGGCAGAAGAGGGGTTCCCGGCCTATCTTTCTTCTCGTTTAAGTGAATTTTACGAACGGGCGGGATATGTCATTCCTTTGTCGGGCGGAGAAGGATCTGTCACAATTATTGGCGCTGTTTCTCCGCAGGGTTCTGATTTTTCAGAGCCCGTCACCCAGAACACCAAACGTTTTGTACGCTGTTTTTGGACATTGGATAAATCCCTTGCCTATCAGCGCCATTATCCGGCGATTAACTGGATGACAAGTTATAGCGAATACCTGGAAGATTTTGAGGATTATTATACTGAAAACATTTCACCGGATTTTTTGCGTTGCCGCCAACGGATTGCCAATATCCTGACGGAAGAGGCTTCTCTGATGGAGATTGTCAAATTGATTGGCGCAGATGTATTGCCGGACGATCAAAAGCTTGTGATTGAAGTTGCGAAAGTGATCCGTCTGGGCTTTTTACAGCAGAATGCTTATCATGCGGACGACACCTATGTGCCAATGGAGAAGCAGATGAAGATGATGGAACTGATCCTCTTTTTGTATGATAAATCTAAAGAATATGTTTTGTCTGGCCGGCCGATTTCTGATCTGGCGGCGACCGGCATATTTGATCAGGTTATCCGTGTAAAATATGAGATTCCGAATGACCGTCCGGAAATGTTTGCCGATTACCGGGCAGCAATTGATCGTGCGATTAGCAATCTGCAGGATTAACGGCCATGGGCCAGATTGGAGTTTTGAAAAATGAGCCTGCAATTTATAGGACTGAAAGAGATAAACGGTCCGCTTGTTGTGCTGGATCATGTGCCACAGGCCAGCTATGAAGAAATGGTAGAAATTGTTCTGGAAAACGGTACAACCCGTATGGGAAGGATCGTAGAGATTCTGGGGGAGAAGGTCGTTATCCAGGTTTTTGAAGGCACCAAGGGAATCTCTCTGCAAAATACCCGTACCCGTTTGACAGGAAAGCCGATGGAGTTGCCGCTTTCCAGGGAAATACTCGGCAGGGTATTCAACGGGGCAGGTCGTCCGCTGGATGGTCTGGGAGAAATTTATCCGGAGAAATATGCAGATATCAACGGAAAACCGATTAATCCAGTTTCCCGTATCTATCCGCGTAACTATATTCGGACCGGTATTTCTTCGATTGATGCGATGACCACTTTAATCCGAGGGCAGAAACTGCCGATTTTTTCTGAATCTGGACTCAGTCACAATAAACTGGCCGTTCAGATTGTACGGCAGGCACAGATTGCAGAGGAACAGGGACAGGAGTTTGCGGTTGTTTTTGCTGCTATGGGTGTTCAAAATGATGTTGCAGACTATTTCCGGAGCAAATTTGAGGAAAGCGGTGCCCTGCAGCGGGTTGTGATGTTCCTGAATTTATCCAATGATCCGATTGTGGAGAGAATTTTGACGCCTCGTTGTGCTTTAACGGCAGCAGAATATCTGGCATTTGAACAGAACATGCATATCCTGGTCATTTTAACAGATATGACTTCTTATGCAGAAGCATTGCGTGAGTTTTCTTCCTCTAAAGGGGAAATACCCGGCCGAAAAGGTTTTCCAGGCTATCTATATTCCGACTTGGCTTCTCTATATGAACGGGCGGGCGTCATTGAAAACGCGACAGGTTCTGTGACACAGATCCCCATTCTTACTATGCCCAATGGGGATATCACGCATCCGATTCCTGACCTGACCGCTTATATTACGGAAGGCCAGATTGTTTTGGACAGAACGTTAGACCAGATGGGAATATATCCGCCGGTATCGGTTTTGCCCAGCCTCTCCCGACTGATGAAAGACGGAATAGGGGAGGGATATACCCGTGCAGATCATGCGGCTGTATCCAATCAGTTGTTTGCCTGTTGCGCCAGAGTATCTGATGCGCGTGCCCTTGCTTCTGTTATCGGAGAGGAAGAACTGTCGGCCGTTGACAAAAAATACATGGAGTTTGGTAAAGCTTTTGAGAGATATTTTCTCACACAGGGAAAAGATGAAGACAGAAGTATCGAGTATACTTTGGATTTGGGATGGGATCTGCTCTGTATTCTGCCGCGAGAGGAATTGAGCCGTATTGATACAGAGCTTCTGGACCGGTTCTATGACCCGAAACGCGCGGAGCGGTTCAAAAAATAACTGTAAAAAGCGATCGCATAACGGAGAGGAGGGAGCCTTATGGCATTGCCGGTCATTGCGACGAAAGGCAATTTGATTCAAACAAAAAAATCGTTGGAACTGGCAAAATTGGGTTATGATCTGCTCGACAGAAAGCGGAATATTTTGATCCGTGAGGTGATGACGCTGATCGACACCGCTAAAGAACTGCGTGGTTCGATCGCAGACACCTATTCAGAAGCGTTTCTGGCGTTGCAGCGCGCGAATATCACGATGGGGGTATGTGAAAGTATTGCCAAAGGCGTACCGATTGAACATGGTGTTCATGTCAGTTATCGGAGTGTGATGGGGGTAGAGATCCCGCATGTAACGCTTGATCCAAGGCCACCGGAGATTTCTTACGGGCTGATTAATTCCAATTCCCAAATTGACCGTGCTTATATCCAATTTGGCCGGGCAAAGCAGTTGACAGTGGTTCTGGCGGAAGTGGAAAACAGTGTGTATCGTTTGGCCAACGCCATCAAAAAAACACAACGCCGCGCAAACGCCCTGCAAAATATCATTATTCCGCAGCAGGAAGCAGCAGTAAAATATATTACCGAGGCATTGGAAGAAAAAGAAAGAGAAGAATTTTCTCGCCTGAAAGTGATTAAGCAGACAAAGGCTGCAAAAAAAACACAGGAGATTTAAGCTTGGAAATATATAAAGCCTATGCGAAAAATTTTCGCATAGGCTTTATATATTTCTAGATGGAAAGCAGGCCTTGTTCCAGAAGATTTTGTGCTGCCTGCAAAACGCCTAGTTTACCGGAAGTATAGGTGAGCCCTCCTTGCATCCATACAGCATAGGGATCCCGTAAAGGCGCGTCTGCTGAAAGTTCAATGGATGCGCCCATGGTAAATGCACCGGCAGCCATAATGACCTGGCTATCATATCCGGGCATGTCCCAAGGTTCTGGCGCTACAAACGAATCAATGGGAGACCCCTTTTGAATTCCCTGACAGAATGCAATCAACGCTTCCGGCTTTTCCAGACAGATGGCGGTAATAATATCGGTACGCTTTTCATCATACGCCGGATATGCACGATATCCCAACAGGCTGAACATCCGGGAAGCAAATACAGAAATTTTCAGTGCATTTCCGACAACGCTGGGTGCATGGAAAAATCCCATGTACATCTGTCGGTTCTGATTCAGAGAACAGCCGACTTCTTTGCCCATGCCTACTGCTGTTAAGCGATAAGCGCACAGTTCAACCAATCTGGCCTTTCCAGCAATATAACCGCCCGTTTGAGCGATTCCTCCTCCCGGATTTTTAATCAGAGACCCTACAATTAGATCTGCGCCGACTGCCAGTGGCTCCCTGTCCTCCGCAAATTCACCATAACAATTGTCCACCATTACAATAGCCTCTGGATTGACAGAACGCACGGCTTGAATTGCCTGGCTGATGGTATCCACTGAGAGGGAAGGACGCAGGCTGTATCCACGGGAGCGCTGGATATAAGCGACCTTGGCAGTGGCTGCCTGTTCCCGGATTGCCGCGAGGTTAAAACCGCCTTCTGGCGTAAGAGGAATTTCTGTATAGTGTATTCCAAAATCCCGTAGGGAACCATTACCCTGCCCCCGAAGGCCAATGGTTTCCTCCAATGTGTCATAAGGCGTTCCTGTCAGAGAAAGAAGCGTGTCTCCAGGACGAAGTACGCCAAAAAGCGCGACGGAAAGCGCATGAGTTCCTGAAACAAAATGATGGCGGACCAATGCATCTTCCGCTTCAAAAACCTGTGCAAATACTGCATCCAATGCATCGCGCCCACGATCGCCATATCCGTAACCGGTTGTTCCCAGCAAATGGCTTTCTCCAATTCGTTGATCGGCAAAGGCCTTGAGTACTTTGGCTTCATTATATTCGGCAATCTGCGCGATCCTGGCAAACGGTTCTGCACAATCCGCCTCTGCCTGCCGTGCAATTTGCATCAAACGCGGATCAATAGAAAAAATTTTATCCAGCATTTTTATTCATCCTTTTCTGTTTCTATTCCATAAGATTCAAATTGATACCAGTGAGCATATGCCGCAAAACCCAGCCGTGTATAAAAACGATCGGATTTCGTATTGCAGCTATCTACATAAATGGCACGTCCCTGACGCTGATATTCTGCGCAAATCGCAGACAAAAAAGATGAACCGATTCCATGGTTCTGCAGGGACGGTTCCACTGCTATTTGCGCTACAGATACGATACCGGGATATAACAGGCCTGTCAGAAGGGCGCCGGCCTTTCCGGGCAGAAAATACAGGGCTGAACTCCCATGCCGTACGGCATGGGACAATTCACAGTACCAGGTAAGATCATTTTCTTTCGGAAAATATGTATCGCCAAAAGTATGGCGAAGTAACTGATAGAACGGAAGAAAATTTTCCCTGCATTCCGGAGGTGGCGAGGTACCATACAATGTTTGTACTAACTGCATTGCTGTTCCGCTGGACCATTTCCCATTGATTAAAACATCGCGTATCGGCTGGCAGTCCATACCGGTCCAATGCAGTGACGTCAAATTGGGCAGCATCCGGATAAATTCTGCAGCCTCTTGATATTCTAGATCCGTACTCTGCGGAAGGATATACAATGAGGCGGCAGTGTATTGCAGCATAAGCGCAGCATAATAAGAACCGTCTGCTCTTAAAAAAAGATAAAAACGGTAAAATGGGTATCCGGTTCCATATTGCATCAGCGTGTTGTAAATTTTCGCAGCCTGCGGATGCGGATGCTTTAGAAGAAACTGCTCAAACACGCCGCGTTCATTTTGTGTAACCTGTATAATCATAAAACAGCCAGCTTATCGAACAGAAGTTCTGCCAGACGGCAGCTGTTATCCAGATCGTCCTGACGGATCAGACAGGATGGAGAATGCAGGTAACGGCAGGGAAGGGAAATTGCCAATGTAGGGACACCGCCGCGTGACTGTGTAATCGCACCAGCGTCATTGCCGCCGGCCACCAGTGTTTTAGTTTGGCAGGGGATACCGGCTTCCTGCGCTGTTTGAAAAGCCAGGCGGTATAACGCCTGCGGATAAATCGTAGACCGGTCCATAAAGGAAACAACCGGTCCTTTTCCCAACTGGCAGACCTGTTCATGTTCCGGTATGCCGAATAAATCACAGGCCGTTGTTGTTTCCAGCACAATCGCAAAATCCGGCTCTTCAGAAAAAGCCGCCGCTTTAGCACCGCGCAGTCCGACTTCTTCCTGGACAACAAACATGCAGGTCAGATCATAAGCAGGCTGTTTTTGCAGCAGGGAAAGCGCGATAGCACAACCTACACGGTCATCCAGCGCCTTTCCCTTAATCCCTCCGTTGCCTAAAGAAGTACAGGTGCCTATAAAATGTACGCTGTCCCCAGGCGCTACATATTGGGCAGCATCCGCCCTGTCCTTTGCCCCGATATCCACTAAAATCTGATCCATAGGCATGGCATTTTTCCGTTCCGCAGCAGGTGAAAAACAGGCCGGTTCAATACCGATTACGCCGGAAAGATTCTGATCACCGACCTGTACGCGGCGTCCGGGAATGACACGGGCATCGATACCACCGACCGGGGAAATATAAAGGCGTCCGTCAGGAGCGATTCCGGTGACAATCATTCCGACCTCATCCATATGCGCGGAACAGATCACTTTATTTTTAGATGGGCGGCGACCCTGCCTGAAAACATGCAAATTCCCCAGGGCATCTACTGTATAGCTGCACTCTGCAGGCAACAGAGAAATAATGGAATCACATACCCGGTTTTCGCGGCCGGAAATTCCATTCATTGGAGAAAGTATTTGAATGATATCCAATACTGTCATGGAGCAAACCATACCTTTCTAAAAAATATTCCGGCTACAAAGAACAGATCCATGCAGCAAGAAGTTTCGCTGTATTTTCAACGTCTAACAAATCAATCGTTTCGACTGGCGTATGCATGTACAGGAGGGGAACAGACAAAAGGCCTGTCTGTACACCATTGCGGGAAGTTCCAATCACGTCAGCCGCCGTAGCAGTCAGGCCGCCTTTTACGTCCAGCTGGTATGGAATATGGTTTTCTTCTGCGATTTTTTGAAGTTGGCTGCTGATTTGCCGGGACAATACCGGAGAAATGCCAATCATGCTGCCTTTTCCAAGCTCTCCAGCGCGGTGCGCTTCGATTCCCGCCGTACGACCACAGCCGGTGTCAATACAGATAGCCAGATCGGGATTCATTGTAAAACTACCAGTGACAGCCCCGCGCGCGTGCAGTTGTTTCTGTATACTGAACAAAATTCCCAGACCGCAGCGATCATTTTTCCCTTGTAACAAAGCCAGAGTTCTGAGCAAAACAGCCACACCCGCATGGCTGTTCAAACAGGGGGCGGAAACTCGGTGATTAGCCAGCTGGAGCCATTCTCCGTTAATCGTGATTGGATCACCCGGCGCAATAACAGTCTCCGCTTCCCTTTTTGTCATCCCAATGTCGATTAGTAAATTTTCGATGGGTGGAACCTGCTTTCGGTCCGCTTCCTGTTCTAGGTGTGGCGGACGGGTAGCGATTAATCCCGAAACAGGTCGTTTACCGTGAATCGTTACTTCCTGCGCCAGAAGAACTCTGCTGTCAATACTGCCGGATGCTGCCGGGTGAATAAATCCGGCAGCATCAATATATGTCACCACCATTTCAGCCTGCGCCAGGGGGGCGTGTAATAGCAGGTAGGGCTTTCCCTCTGTATGAGGCGTTATATCAGCTAACAGATTACCCAGTGGATCCAGCTGAATTGGATGGGTGCCAGGGGGAAGCAACGGCTGAATTGTTTGAGCAATTTTTGCATTGTCTTTGGAAATGCCGGCTAATTCTGTTAACCGTCGGAGCATCTCTGTCAGTTCCATATTGATATTCCTTTCTGAAAATATCTGGTGATACTATTGCAAAGCGTTCACCAGGGATTTGTAGTGCCGACCTCTCACTTCAAAATTGGGATAGAGATCAAAACTGGCACTGGCAGGGGAGAGCGTCACAATATCTCCGGGTTCTGCGGCTGCATAAGCAAGAGTGACTGCTTTTTCCATATCAGCAGCATGCAGAATTTTAGGCATATCCGGCTGATATCCGGCACATTCTTTGACAGCCTTTTCAATTTTGGGACCAGTATTTCCCATTAAGATCAAAATTTTTGCCTTTTCAATCAATTTGGGCGCTAAAGGTTCATAGGGAATATTTTTATCATATCCTCCGGAAATCACAATGAGTTTTTGGTCAAAAGAATTGAGTTCGGCAATCGTGCGTGTGGGACTGGAAGCAATAGAATTGTTATACCATTTGACGCCGTGCAGTTCCCGCACAAACTCAATCCGATGTTCTACGCCTTTAAACGTCTGAGCAACCTTTTGGATATTATGAATGTCTACCTCTCCGTAGACAGCAGAAATTGCAGCAAGATAGTTTTCAACATTATGCAGGCCTGGAAGGAAAATTTCATCTTTATGCAGAATTTTTGTTTCTTTTCCGTTCTCCACCATATATAAAAATCCGTCTTCTCCCAAATAAGCTCCGGATGCCGGCACACTGCGCCGGCTGAACTCCATTAAACGCCCCCGTACATAACGGGACATGCTGTGCGTCACTTCATTATCCATATTTAAAATCGCTTTTGAAAAAGCATTTTGATGCAGAAGAATATTGGTTTTAGCCTGAATATATTCTTCCATGTCTTTGTGTACATCCAGATGATTGGGCGATACATTGGTAATGACAGCCACATCCGGCGATTGACGCATAGAAATCAGTTGGAAACTGGAAAGCTCTGCTACCGCAACGTCGGTTTCCTGGATCTGTTCGACGATGGGGAGAAGTGCGCGACCAATATTGCCGCCCAGATGGACGGTTTTCCCCTGTGCTTTTAAAAGTTCACTGATTAAAGTGGTGGTTGTAGTCTTTCCATCAGAACCAGTTACTGCGTAGGTTTTACAGGGACAGAGATCAAAAAAGACTTCTAATTCAGACGTAACAACTTTACCGTATGATCGTGCTTTTTCCAGAGAGGGAGAAAAAAAGGGCATCCCCGGAGGGCGAAAGATAATATCCTCGTCACAGAGGGTATCCAGATAGTTTTCGCCCAGATAACAACGGACGCCCAGTTTTAAAAATTCTTCGTACAGCTCACCCAACTGTTCCGGCAAACGTTTGTCATAAACCGTTATATGCAGCCCTTTAGAAGCATATAGCCGGATTAGGTCGGTATGACTGACGCCGACTCCAATAATGGCAATTTTTTTATCTTTGATTCTGTTATAAAACAATTCTGCTTTTGTTGACAAGATAAAAACCTCCCAGCATTGACATGTCTATCTGTCTTTTGCGTTCGCGAAAAAAACAGATAGACATCATCGTTACTTATAGTATATTGGACTTTTTTGGAATTATCAATTAAATCTTTGTGATCCGCTATTTTTTCTCATCTGGGTCCCACTCTGAGAGGCATTCTTCATAAACAGCCAGCAAATTCCGCGCCAGATCCTCTGCACCAGCGGTTTCTACCGAAGCCTGCACAGATTGACGGAGAGCCTGCATCTCTTCTGCAGGCATATCCCGATATTTTTGTAAAAGGGAATACATTTCTTTGCTGTTTCGATAAATATCTCCATTAACACCGGGGCGCACCTGTCCGGTGTTTAATTCATCATAAATATGGAGAACAGGCAGGCCGGTCGCCATACCTTCCAACATGGAAATAGAATTGGTATCGGAAAGGGAAGCGGTAATGTATAAGTCACAACATGCATAGTAAGGCGCAATGTCGCTATGCATCACTTTTCCGACAAAAATGACCATGTTCTGTATTCCAAGCTGTGTAGCCAGTTCCTGCAGTTCCTGGTGGGATGGGCCGTCTCCAATGATAAACAGCTTCATTTTGTCTGTTGGCTTGACATGCTCGGCCCAGTATTTCAGGAGTATATCGACACTTTTTTCCCGTCCTAACCGACCGCAGAAGCAAACCAGCATGTCATCATCCTGGACACCGTATTTTTTTCGGAAAGCACTTTTTTCTTCCGGTGTCAGATGAATGGATTTAAAGATATCCAATTCTACAGGGTTCGGTATAATATGAACCGGTTTGGTAATGCCGATTGAACGAAAAAATTCTTCCACTTTTTTGGAAGGCCCGGTCAGTGCGGTCGCACGTTCAGACAGAAAACGGGCATATTTATGTGTTGTGCGCTTTGCCATAGGAATAAAAGGCTTGGGCGCAACATAATATAAATATTCATCATACATGGTATGGAGCGTATAGATCAGGGGAACATGTAAACTTTTTGCAATCATTGCACCAGACAGGCCAATGCCAAATTCATTATGAATATGAATTACATCCGGTTCAAACAGTTCTAAGTATTTTAGTCGCTCTGGACTGATCGGAAGCGCAAGTCCATAGTCATAGAACTTTTTAAAGCTCATGCCTGGACAGTGCAAAACGCCATTTTTGATAAAATGTTTATTGGTATCAGGATCTGCGCAGATAACTAATACTTGATGCCCTAACTTTTCGAGACCTTCTTTTAAGATTTTAACATGAGTGACAACGCCGTTAATATATGGAAGATATGTTTCGGTAAACAAGGCGATTTTCATAAGTATTTCACTTCCCGCTTTTTTCATACACTGAGTCTAATCGGATGCTATACATAAAAATTGGCATAACATCCAGACATACATTTATAGTATAGCAAATTTTTATATGGATTGCAAATGGATTCTATGCAGATATTCAGTATAAAAGTTTCATTTTTATGACAATTTCCATGGGAATTTGCAAGAATATTTTAAAAAAAGGAAATCATCTGAAAACTGTAATCGGAAAGTGTCCGAGCAACAAGCAGGTCAAAAATCATATCAAATTTTGATATATAAATATTCCGGCATTCCGGCTGTCCGGTCGATGCATATAAAAATTTTTTAGTTATTACAATAAAAGTCAGAAAAGCTGTTGACTTTTTGGCAGTTATATGATATTATAATATGCGTTGCTTGTGACATACTTGTGGAGAGGTGTCCGAGCGGTTTAAGGAGCTGGTCTTGAAAACCAGTGATTCTGAAAGGAACCGAGGGTTCGAATCCCTCCCTCTCCGCCATTTTTATACTGGGATTCCCTAAATAGTTGCAAAGAACGTTACCATGGAGAAGTACTCAAGTTGGTGACGAGGCGCCCCTGCTAAGGGCGTAGGTCGGGTAACCGGCGCGAGGGTTCGAGTCCCTCCTTCTC
>CAJFUK010000008.1 GCA_904420125.1 Candidatus Falkowella caecavicola
CAAGGGCAAACAGATAAGGTTTGAATGAAAAACAGGCGTGAAGCCTTGAAAAATCAATGGTTTTTGAGGATTAGATAGTTAAATATAAATTTTTTTATTCGATATTATTTAATCTGAGAAAATCAGATAAGACCCTATGCAGACTCATGATAGATCGGTTCAAAATGTAAACGTTATGAGGCATTCAGCGAGAAAACGTGAATAAATTAATAATATTTCGATAAATGTTAGATATTCTCTGGCAGATTATATATAAATGGTCGAAAATATATACATTTTTTTATTTCTCCATAGCAACAGACAAAATCATTTTTTATTCGACATGATTCGATTCGTTCGGTTGGATATTTTTTGTCCCTCTTTGATCGGGAAAGGGGAGAAAAAGATAAAAACAAACTATATTCTACTTAATTCGATAAAATAGATTCAATTAGGCTTAAGAACTACATATTTTTGTCGAAAAACATATTATCCTGATACAAAAATTTACGACATCAATAAAATTCATCAATATTTGACTTGTTTCGATAATTTTTGCCAAAGATCTGCATGAATGGCGATCCCAGAGCAAGGTTTCCAATCACTCCTCTGCGGGCGCGGCCTACGGCGGCGTGGTGCGAATGTTTATAACAGACTTAAAAATACCCGGAACGAACTTCGTTCCGGGTACGCAGACCGGGTATGTAGTATGTATTATGTATTACAAAAAAGATACCTGCTGAAATCAAAATACTTTGGGGCTCAGAGTTGACCGTTTCCTCTTTTCAGGTTGTGATTTTAAGCACTTTTGCGTTCCCTGTCCAATTGTTTTCTCGCGCTCAGGTGTTCTGTTCCTCTACCTGCGGCTCCTGGATACGGCAGATGACAAGCATTGCTATAACAAATAACAGGAGTGTGAAAACGAAGGGCAGACGGCGGTCCAGACTGGAAAGCCATCCGGCCAGATATCCGAAGGGAGAAGAGAGGGCAATCGTAGAGGCCATGATCAGGGCATTCAGGCGTGCCCGTTCCTGAGCGGTGATGTTCAGCTGAAGAAGCGCATCTTTGCGCGGATTCACCAGCGCAGCAGCCACGGCGGCAAAAAATACATAAAGCAGCACAAAACCCAGATGATCCGCAGGAGAGAAGATCAGCACCAAGGCTGCCAAAGCATACAGTGCCAGGCCGATCCATAACGGAACGCGGAATTTCGTGGCGTTCATGCGGTGCTGAAACCCCACCATGAAGATCAGCATGACAGCAGCGTTCAAAATGGGAAACAGCGCTAAAAAGTTTTCCGAAAGCCCCAGCCGCTGTGTCACATACAGTCCGAAAAAGTTTGTACTCACCATATTGGTGGTATACAGAATCACTGAGACGGCTACCGCTTTGAGCACGCTCTTATTCTTCAGCAGACTGGGGATCAACTGGCGATATTCCCCCAACATATGAAGAATGGACACGCCCTTTGTCTCTGCCCGGCGGATTTTGCCCTGCTTCGTCTCGTGGCAAAACCTGAATGTGATGAACGTTTTCATGAGCATCGTCAGCGCAAAGAGAATATACAACACCCGTACCACCGGCACAATGGAATACGAACTGACAAACAGGCCTGAAAGCGGCGCGAAAAATATAGCCACCAGCCCGCCGATATTCACCCAGGTGTAGATCCCAACCAGATCCTTTGGATGGGCATCTTCAATCAGCAGGCAATACCATGCCGTCTGGTTGATCTGTTCAAAACAGTTGAGCACCGCGGCGGCCAAAAACAGCCAGAAATTGTTTGAAACAGCCCATACCAGACAGGCCAGCGCCCAACCGAAGAAATCCCCCATCATGGTAGTAAATTTTCGCCCCAGCTTGTCAGATAAAATGCCCCCAAAAAAGGAGAACAACACCTGAATCACCATCGTGATCGAGAGAATCAGGCCAATCTGCACGTCTGTGATGCCCTGTGTGTACATATAAAGAGTGGCGAACGGTGAGATAAGATTGTAGGGAATGCCCCATAGCGGTTCAATCAACACAAGTGTTCGTGGGTTTCCCCTGTTGTCAGCCAGCACCTGAAGAAGGGGAAGCGCCTTCAGGCTTCTTATTTTTTCTTTCAAATTCATATACAATATCCCGACTTTCTCTAATTTCCCACTTATTCTATCATACTTCCCAGTAAACGGGAAGATCTTTTTTACAGTATTTTTCCGATTCCGGCATATTGTCTTTTGTTAATTCAGGGGACATCTTATGAATGCGTCCGGCATTTACAGAGGAGATATGGCTGTACTGTACAGTTACAGCCGGAAAACAAAACTGGCAAAACGCATCGGTAAAAGTCCGGTCACGGGCTAAAGCTCAAACGCGACCTGCTCACCGCAGGAGGCGTCGAGGGGCAGAGGGAAGAGATGCCGCCGGATCATTTTGTCGGAGGCCCGAACCTGCCAAAGGACGGCGCAAACCAAAGCCGCCACGGGGGAGCCTGTAACCGGGCAGGTGCGCAGGACACGGCCTTTTGCGAAAGGGGACGCAGCGGGATGAGCGCGCGGCGGCTTGTGCAAAAAAGATACCCGCTATAAACGCGGGCAGAAAAGCTTCAAATATAAAAAAACTGCGGTGCGCGACTTGCTTACCGCAGGTGTGGAAAGCGTTGACAAAAAAGATCCCCGCCCGCAAAAGTAAAAAATGAGAATTCCGGGTTCAGAATAGGTTCATTTTTACATAGTAATTTTTTGAGTTTTACTTCTTGGTGTCCCATTTTGATGAAAAAAGAGAAACCTTAAAAAATGGCTTGATTTCCAGGTTTATAGCATAGAAAAAGAGGCCGGAATTTGGATGTCACATTTTTGAGTTCCAAATTTTAGCCTCTGTTCCAATCATCTCACACCGAGCAGGAGCATCACAGCCACACCCGCTGCGATCGGAAACAGGAGAAGAAAAATTTGAGAGAGCGCACTTCGCTTTTCTTTGCCGCGGAATGCTCTGCCGGGATTATCAAGATAATAGAGCTTGATCTGTATAGGAGGGACGGCGCGCTCCAGATACTTGTACCGGTACTGCTTCCCGGAGACCTCATAGGCGTATGTGGCGTGATACCATGAAGTGGTTTTTTCATCGGGTGTGATGCCGTCGTCCCAATACTTGATCCTTCTGGCTGTCACGACATGGCCCAGGGCGGATGCCCTCTCCATGCGTCTGCTGTGCGGCGGATGGGAACGCGTCCATCGCACTTCCAGAACAAAGATGACGATCATGACCGCAATGCCGATCACGGCATTGAGTTGGAGCACGGTTGTTCCGAACTCTTCCATCAACGCCGCAAACTCCGATATGACATCTCCCATAAGATTCCCCACCTTCCTCGCTCTGCCTGATCTGTACAAAAATCATATTATAGGTGTGCCCGGGGAGGCAAGGCCTCCGGTCGGCCTTTCTTTCCTCAGCGCCCACAGAGACTGCGATGCCGTGACAAGAAATATCGTACCCGGAGGGGAGAGCGTTGGGCCTTCCGGGCATTGCTCATTTCCTCGGTTACATTCATGGATGTCCATAAATTTCATGTCTCAAGGGTATACCGATGGAAAAAATCCGCCGAGTATTGGGATATCCAAAATAAAAATCCTCTAAAAACAACGATTTGAGAAAATTTTTGGGTTTACGCTACAAAAAAGATACCTGCCGGAAATAAGAATTGCGGGTTCAGAACAGAACTAATTTCATTTTTGCATTACGATTTTCAGGTTTTTGTTTTTTGATGTCCCATTTTTGCAAAGAGAAGCAAAAATATAAAAATGGCTTCAATACTGGGGCTATAACATGAAAAAAGAGACCAAAATTTGGGCTGTCACATTTTTGAGTTCCAAATTTTAGCCTCTGTTCACATGGTGCGGGCGACAGGACTTGAACCTGCACACCGTGGTATCGGCTCCTAAGACCGACGCGTCTGCCAATTCCGCCACGCCCGCAAAAGTATCTGTATTATAACACAGGCAGATGCGGTTTGTCAATCTTTTCGGAGGGCAAATCCTTTTTCCGGGCACAACGTCCGTTGGCTGTGCCATACAAAAAAAGACGGATTCAAAAAGACAGGAAAATCAGATCCGGAGATCCTCGCCCTTTAAAAAAGCCGTTATCACCCGGTAAGCATGCCGTACCTTACTGACGGCGGGACCGAAACTGATAAATCCATGGATCATGCCCGGCAGGCGCAGAACAGATGCCGGGACGCCGGCCTTTTGCAGGCGCAGGGCATAGTCCTCGCCTTCATCCCGGAGCGGGTCCAATTCGGCGGTCAGGATCAGGGCGGGCGGCAGGCCGGACAGATCTTCCGTCAGGATCGGCGCCAGCCGCGGATCGTTCAGATCCTTCTCATCGCGGCTGTAGAGCGTGAGATATTCCCGGATTTTCCGGCTGCTTAAAAAATGACTGTCCTCAAATTCACGGACAGAGGGATAGGGAGAATCGCTGCCATATTGGTTGCCGACGGCCGGATAAATCAGCACCTGACGGGCAATGGAACAGGCTTTACTCTCCTTCGCCATCTGGCAGACAACAGCGGCGATATTCCCCCCCGCGCTGTCCCCGGCCACCGAGATGTTTGCCGGATCCCCGCCCAGTACATCGGCGTGCCGCCAGACCCAGCAGACGGCATGATAACAGTCCTGCAATCCGGCGGGAAATTTATTTTCCGGCGCCAGACGATAATCCACCGAAACCACCTTGTGCCCAGCCATATTGGCCAGCCGGCAGCAGACTTCATTGTGGGTATGCAGGCTTCCCGTCACCCATCCGCCGCCATGAAAGTAAACCAGCAGGGGAAACGGCGGCTCTCCCCGCGGCGTATAAATTCGCACCGGCACGGGTGCGTCTTCTATTTCCAGTACAATATCTTCTGTATGGGCGACCGGCAGAGCGAGGGGATAGGGCATGTTTTCCATGATTTCCCGTTCCTTCTGATACTCGGTCAGCAGATCGACATCCTTGGAATTTAATTTCCCAATGACCGCTTTCAACGCTTCGGACAATGCCAAGCAGGTGTTCCCCTTTCTATTTCATATACAAGCACAGCCCATTCTTTACCCCGTTCGGCCAACGGAGCGGAATCCCCGGAACTGGCTCTATTCTTCAATATGCCGTTTTTATGAAAACAGTATACCCTTTTTCTCTTTTATTTTCAAGAATTCTTTCGAGGATCCGGGAAGGTTGTGCAAATTCACCAGTAAGCATTTTAATCCAAAGAATTATTTCTGCACAAATAGGAATTGTCAAAATGAAGATTATCGATTAAAATAAAATAAGGAAGAGTTTGATTGGATAACGGCGGTTAATTGAAGGCGATTAACCGCTTCATATCTTTTTACAGGGGGAATCGGGAATGTCTGCTCGTTCATTTTTTTTCTTTGCTGGATGTACGGCCGGCGTCGCTGGGCCGTGCTGCGCGCCGCAGACGAATCTTTCCAGCCTGTATACAGCTGCAGCAGTCTAAAGACTGCTGCGGCTTCTTTTCATTTTTCGTCGAAAAATAAAGGGGAAAGAGGCGGAGGCATTTTGGCTTCCACCTGGTTGTGCATGAGAAAGGAATGGTCAAAAGTATGGCATCAGTACAGAAAAAAGTAGCGGTTATTATGGGAAGCGACAGCGATCTGGGCGTTGTGAAGGACGCTATCCTTACGCTGCATCATTTGGGAATCCCTACAGAAACCCATGTGATGAGCGCGCACCGCACGCCGGAGCAGGCCTGCCGGTTTGCTGCGCAGGCCAGAGAAAACGGGTTCGGTGTGATCATTGCCGCCGCCGGTAAGGCTGCGCATTTGGCAGGCGTTTTGGCTGCGCATACCACACTGCCGGTGATCGGAATCCCGGTGAAGTCCAGCACGCTGGACGGCCTGGACGCACTGCTGGCAACGGTACAGATGCCCAAGGGCATTCCGGTGGCTACTGTGGCTATTGACGGCGCGGGGAACGCGGCCATTCTGGCGGCACAGATCCTTGCGCTGGCGGATCCGGCTCTGGCTGAAAAGCTGGATGCCATGAAACAGGAGATGGAGCAGGGCGTCATCCAAAAGGATGCAGCCCTTCAGGAAACTGTGCGGGAGATGCTGGACAAGCAGTAGAAACAAGTCCGTCCATTCGGGTGAATCAAATAGGGGGAGATTTTATGAAAAAAATGCAGCAGATGTACGAGGGGAAAGCTAAAAAAGTATACGCAACAGACGATCCGAACCTGGTTATTGTGGATTACAAGGATGATGCGACCGCTTTCAATGGCGAGAAAAAAGGAACGATCAGCGGAAAAGGACTGATTAACAACCGGGTGACCAACCATCTGATGCAGATGCTGGAGACACACGGGATCCCGACCCACTTCGTCGAGGAGCTTTCCGAACGGGAGACCCTCGTCAAGCGTGTGGCCATCATTCCGCTCGAAGTCATCGTGCGGAATACAGCTGCCGGTTCTTTTTCCAAACGGTTCGGCGTGGAAGAGGGCCGGAAACTGAGCAGCCCAACACTCGAATTTTGCCTGAAAGACGATGCGCTGGGGGATCCAATGATTAATGATTATCATATCCTGGCGCTGGATATTGCCACCCGCGAAGAACTTGACCGGATCTCTTCTTATACTTTCCAGATCAATCGTGTGCTGACAGATTACTTTAAACAACGCGGCATTGATCTGATTGATTTTAAGATCGAATTTGGAAAGACGCCGGACGGCACGATTGTACTGGCTGACGAGATTTCGCCGGATACCTGCCGCTTCTGGGACAGCACAACCCATGAAAAGCTGGATAAGGACCGGTTCCGTCGGGATCTCGGCGGAGAGCAAGAGGCTTATCAGGAGATCCTGCGCCGCGTCATCGGCTGAGCAGAATCAGAAAAATAGAATCGGAAATCTTATCAATGCCTGTTGGCAGAAAGGTATGGAAACGTATGTTTGGAACCATCAGAGAAGAATGCGGTGTTTTCGGTATTTTTGACACACAGAAACGGGATGTGGCGAAGTCTACCTATTTTGCGCTCTACGCTTTGCAGCATCGCGGTCAGGAAAGCTGCGGAATTGCTGTGAACTGCGATGGTGTGGTCACTTCCCATACAGGGCTTGGACTGGTGCCGGAAGTGTTTACACAGGATCAATTACAAAAACTCGGATACGGAAATATGGCGGTAGGGCATGTTCGGTATTCGTCCGAGGGACAGGGTTCAGCCAGTAACTCACAGCCGCTGGTGATCCGCCATGTCAAAGGGACAATGGCGCTGGCCAACAACGGCAGCCTGACAAACGCGCATGCGTTAAGAGAAAGTTTTGAACTCAACGGCGGCATTTTTCACAGCACCGGCGACGCAGAGGTGATTGCCTATGCGATCACGGAAAGCCGCCTGAAAACATCTTCCATCGAACAGGCCGTCGAAAAGGCCATGGATAAGCTCCAGGGCGCTTATTCCTTTATTCTGATGTCCCCCCAGAAGCTCATCGCTGCCCGCGATCCGCAGGGATTTCATCCGCTTTGTATGGGGAAAACAGAGGACGGCGCGATCCTGCTGGCATCCGAAAGCTGCGCGCTCACAACGCTGGGGGCAGAGTTTGTACGGGATATCAAACCCGGAGAGATTGTGGTGGTGACCAAGGACGGCGTCAACAGCATCGAAACCCACTGTAAGCCCAAAAGCAGCATGTGTGTATTTGAATTCGTCTATTTTGCCCGCCCCGACAGTGAAATTGAAGGGTTTACTGTGCATGAGGCCAGAAAACGCGCGGGCGCCTTTTTAGCCAAGGAACATCCGGTGGAGGCAGATGTGGTCATCGGCGTGCCGGATTCCGGCCTGGATGCGGCGATGGGCTATGCGGAAGAGTCGGGGATTCCCTATGGCGTCGGGTTTATCAAGAACCGTTATGTTGGGCGCAGTTTCATTCAGCCGACCCAGGGCGAGCGGGAAGATGCGGTGCGGATTAAACTGAGCGTGATCCGTTCCGTGGTCAGCGGCAAGCGGGTGGTTATGATTGACGACTCGATTGTTCGGGGTACGACCAGCGCGCGGATTGTTAACCTGCTGCGGGAAGCGGGAGCCAAAGAAGTACATATGCGGGTTTCCTCCCCGCCCTTTATCTATCCCTGCTATTTCGGGACGGATATCGACAGCCAGGACAAGCTCATCGCATGTCGGATGTCGATTCCGGAAATCGCAGAGTCCATCCATGTCGATAGCCTCGGCTATCTGAGCGTTGAGAGCGTCAATCAGATCGCATTGCCTACGACGGGCTGCGGCTTCTGTGATGCATGCTTCACCGGCAATTATCCTGTGGAGGTTCCGGCCTGTATGCCAAAAGATAAATTTTCCTTCCCAATCGGGAAAACAACAGAAAAATAGTTCCAGCAGGATCCATTAAATAAAAGGGAGGCGTTGTGCCGCTGCGGGCACACAAATTTGACCATGAAAGACAGTTTTAGTAACAGTTACAGGGATGCCGGCGTGGATGTAACCGCCGGATATGAGGCAGTCCGTTTGATGAAACAGCATATTGCCAAAACCATGACGCCCGGCGTGATGTCTGATATCGGCGGTTTCGGGGGTTTGTTTATGCCGGATCTGTCCAGGATGAAACAGCCGGTGCTCGTTTCAGGCACCGACGGCGTTGGGACCAAATTGAAACTGGCGTTTCTGATGGACAAGCACAATACGGTCGGAATTGACTGTGTGGCCATGTGCGTCAACGACGTCATTTGCTGCGGGGCTAAACCCCTCTTTTTCCTGGATTATGTTGCCGTCGGGAAAAATTATCCGGAAAAGGTCGCGCAGATCGTTTCCGGTGTGGCCGAAGGCTGCGTGCAGTCCGGCTGCGCCTTGATCGGCGGGGAAACCGCCGAGATGCCGGGGTTTTATCCTGTGGATGAATATGATCTGGCCGGATTTGCCGTCGGTGTGGTTGATCGGGAGAAAATCGTGGATAACAGCCGTCAGAAGGCGGGAGATGTCCTGATTGGAATTGCTTCGAGCGGCGTACATTCGAATGGATTTTCTCTGGTCAGAAAAATTTTTGATGTAGAAAACACCGATTTGCACGCGGTCCATCCTGCTTTGGGCACAAGCCTGGGAGAGGCGCTGCTTACGCCCACCAAAATCTATGTCAAATCCATTTTGGCGCTGATGGAAGCTGTTTGCGTCAAATCCGTTTCCCATATTACGGGCGGCGGTTTTTATGAGAACATCCCCCGTTCCATTCGGGAGGGGCTTTGTGCGAAAATTGAAAAGGCATCTGTACAGGTGCTGCCCATCTTTCGGCTGCTTCAGGAAATGGGAAATATTCCGGAGCGGGATATGTTCAATACCTTTAATATGGGTGTGGGCATGTGCGTTTGCGTGGCTAAAGAAGATGCGGACCGGGCGCTGTCTGTTCTGCATGCGCAGGGGGAAAATGCGTATGTGATCGGTGAACTCACCGAGGGCGAGGGCATTCAATTATGCTAGGTTCACAAAAAACACAAACCAATATCGTCGTGTTGGTTTCCGGCGGGGGAACCAATCTCCAGGCACTCATTGATGCACAGAACCGCGGGGAATTGGCGAACGGAAAGATCACCTGTGTGATCGCTTCCCGTCCGGATGCCTATGCGCTGGAGCGGGCGGCCAAAAACGGGATCCCTACCCGGATTTTAAACCGGAAAGAATATGCAGATACGGTGACGTACAGCCGCGCGGTGCTGGAGGCGCTGCAGGAGGAAAACGCGGATCTGATCGTTTATGCGGGCTTTATGACCATCCTGGACGAGATGGTCTCCCGGGCCTATCCGTATCGGATTATGAATGTGCATCCTGCGCTGATCCCCTCTTTCTGCGGGAAGGGGTTTTATGGGCTGAAAGTCCATGAAGCCGTGCTCCAATCAGGCGTAAAGCTGACAGGGGCAACGGTGCATTTTGCTAATGAAATTGTGGACGGCGGAGCGATTATTCTTCAAAAGGCGGTCCCGGTAGAAAACGGAGATACACCGGAAATTCTCCAGAAGAGGGTCATGGAACAGGCAGAATGGAAGATCCTGCCCGAAGCGGTCCGCCTCTTCTGCGAGGGGCGGATTTCCATCCGGGACGGCAGGGCTTATATTGATCTGCAGGACGATGCGGTATCGTCAGAAAGGACGGTTGAACCATGAAACTGGTTTCCATTGAAGAGGAATTGAAAGGCAATACATATCCCGGTCGGGGGATTATTATCGGAAAAAGTGCGGACGGAAAATATGCCGTAGCAGCTTATTTCATTATGGGACGCAGCGTCAACAGCCGCAACCGTATTTTTGTACCTACGGCCGACGGCATTAAAACAGAGGCTTTTGATCCGGCTAAGCTGGAAGACCCGTCCCTGGTCATTTACGCGCCGGTACGGCAATACAAAAATCATACCATCGTGACTAATGGGGATCAGACCGACACCATCTATCAGTTCCTGGAAGAGGGAAAAACTTTTGCCGACGCGCTCCATACACGGGAATTTGAGCCGGATGCCCCCAATTTCACCCCCCGGATTTCCGGAATGATCACCTTGAAAAACGGTGGCTTTTCATACGTCCTCTCCATTCTGAAAAGTTCCGGCGGACGGGACGCTTCCTGCGAACGGTTTTTCTACGCATATGATGCGCCGCTTGCCGGGGAGGGCCGTTTTATTCATACCTACCGCTGCGATGGGAATCCGATCCCTTCCTATGAGGGAGAGCCGACACCCGTGATCATAGATCAGGATATCGACACACTGACCCAAGCCATCTGGAACGCGCTGGACACCGACAACAAGGTTTCTTTATATGTCTCCTATCTTCCGCTGGACGGCGGGAAGCCGGAAACAAGGATCGTCAACAAAAACTGCTGATCAGGAAAGGATGAATCAGGATGGCTCAGGAAATGACTTTAAAATATGGCTGTAACCCCAATCAAAAGCCTTCCCGTATCTATATGGAAAACGGACAGCTTCCCATTACCGTATTGAACGGAAAGCCCGGTTATATCAATCTGCTCGATGCATTCAACGGCTGGCAGCTGGTCAGGGAACTGAAACAGGCCACCGGCCTTTGCGCGGCTACTTCCTTTAAGCACGTCAGCCCGGCGGGAGCTGCGGTAGGGCTGCCTTTAAGCGATATACTCAAAAAGATTTATTTTGTGGAGGATCTGGGCGAGTTGTCCCCGCTGGCATGCGCTTATGCCCGTGCCCGGGGTGCGGACCGGATGTCTTCCTACGGAGATTTTATCGCGTTATCCGATGTCTGCGATCTGCCGACAGCTCGGATGATTGCGCGGGAAGTTTCCGATGGCATCATTGCGCCCGGTTATGCGCCGGAAGCACTCGAGGTTCTGAAAGCAAAACGCAAGGGAACCTATAATATTATTCAGATTGACCCGGACTATGTTCCGGATTCGATTGAACGCAAACAGGTATATGGCGTCACCTTTGAACAGGGGCGGAATGAACTGAAAATTGATAACAGCCTTTTGGAAAATATCGTCACAGAGAATAAAAATTTGCCTGAAAGCGCTAAACGGGATCTGCTGGTTTCTCTGATTACTCTCAAATATACGCAGTCCAATTCGGTCTGTTATGCATATGACGGACAGGCAATTGGTGTCGGCGCCGGACAGCAGTCCCGCATTCACTGCACCCGCCTGGCCGGAACAAAAGCAGACAACTGGTATCTCAGGCAGAGTCCGAAGGTTTTAAATCTTGAGTTTGTGGATCATATTCGCCGTCCTGACCGCGATAATGCGATTGACGTTTATATTTCCGACGATTATATGGACGTACTGGCAGACGGTGCGTGGGAGGCTATCTTTAAAGTGAAGCCGGAAGTCTTTACACGGGAAGAAAAGGCAGAATGGCTCAAAACATTCCGCGGCGCAGCACTTGGCTCCGACGCATTCTTCCCATTCGGAGACAACATCGAACGCGCTTATAAATCCGGCGTCCAGTATATCGCGCAGCCCGGCGGCTCGATTCGCGACGATCATGTCATCGATACCTGCAACAAATATGGCCTGACGATGGCGTTCACCGGCATTCGTCTGTTCCACCACTGATGCGCAAAATCACAGGAAAGGAAGCGGAAAATGATAGTTCTGGTTATCGGGGGCGGAGGACGCGAACATGCGATCGTCCGCAAACTGAAAGAAAGCAAAAAAATCGATCACATTTACTGTGCACCCGGAAACGGCGGGATTGCGAAGGACGCCGAATGCGTCGATATCAAGGCGACCGATCTGGTCCGGATGCTTGCCTTTGCAAAAGAACATGCTGTGGATTTTGCCGTTGTAGCACCGGACGACCCGCTGGTGCTTGGCATGGTGGATGCGTTTGAGGCTGCCGGTATTCGTACCTTCGGGCCGGATAAAAAAGCCGCAGAGATCGAAGGCAGCAAGGTCTTTTCAAAAAACCTCATGAAGAAATATCAGATTCCTACAGCGGATTATGCTGTTTTTGATGATCCGGCCGATGTGCTTCGCTATATCCGGGAAAAAGATCAGTATCCCACCGTTATTAAGGCGGATGGACTGGCACTGGGTAAAGGCGTTGTCATTGCACAGAATTTGGAAGAAGCAGAGGCGGCAGTTCATTCCATTATGGAGGATAAAATTTTTGGGGCCAGCGGTAATAAGGTTGTCGTTGAAGAGTTCCTGACCGGCCCGGAAGTTTCTGTGCTGGCCTTTACAGACGGCAATTGCATCAAGCCCATGATTTCTTCCATGGATCACAAACGGGTTTTTGACGGTAATCTGGGTCCGAACACCGGCGGGATGGGAACGATTGCACCGAATCCGTTCTATACAGAAGCGGATGCACAAGTCTGTATGGAAAAGATTTTTCTGCCGACCATCCGGGCGATGAAATCCGAAGGAAGAACCTTCAAAGGCTGCCTATATTTCGGACTGATGCTGACCCCTCAGGGACCGAAGGTGATTGAATATAACTGCCGGTTCGGCGACCCTGAGACACAGGTCGTACTGCCGCTGTTGAAGACCGATTTATTTGAAATTTTTGAGGCCATTTACGAAAACCGGCTGGAAGAGCTATCCATTGAATGGCGGGATGGGGCGGCGGCCTGCGTCGTTATGGCTTCGGGGGGATATCCCAAAAAGTATATTACCGGACTTCCGATTACAGGGCTCAACCCGGACGGACAGCTTGACGGCGTGACGGTATACCATGCCGGAACCAAGCTGGCGGATGACGGCGGGATGCAGACTGCCGGGGGCCGTGTGCTGGGCGTGACGGCGGTTGGCGCCGATCTGCCGGAGGCGTTGGAACGCGCCTATGCCGGCGTGGCCAGGATTGATTTTACCGCGGCGCATTACCGGCACGATATCGGCACGGCTTACCACAGATAGGCAGGGCGCCGGCTGTTTGGGGAATATATCGGTTGTCCCAGGAAATTTTATGAAAGTCATTGACAAGCCGTTTGTGATGGTGTAAAATATTATAAGCCTGATTCAAATGGCTTGCCACTTGCCGCTGTGGCGGAACAGGCAGACGCAAGGGACTTAAAATCCCTCGGTGGAAACACCGTACCGGTTCAAGTCCGGTCAGCGGCACCATGATGGAGTGACAAAAAAGATGTCACTCCATTTTTTTTCAGTATTCATGCGGGTTTGCGGGCCTATGAAAATAGATTTTGTAAAGCTTATTTTCCTAAGTATCCCATTTCTAAGGAGGATTATAGGAAATGAATTTTTTAAAAAAACCTCTGAAACTGCACAAAGGTGATACAATTGCTACTATAAGTCCTTGTAACGGCTGGGCTGGAGACCTTGAAATCAAATGGAAGTATGAACTGGGTGTAAAAAGACTTCAAGAGATTGGTCTTAACGTTATTGCCGCACCGAATTCACTGAAGGGCACTGATTATCTATCAAAAAATCCGCAGGCGCGAGCAGAAGACTTTATGTGGGCATTTACAAATAAAAATGTAAATGCGGTGATTGCTAATATGGGTGGAAATGACAGTATCCAAATTATTCCTTATATTGATCCAAAATGCATACAGGAAAACCCTAAAATATTTGTAGGATATTCTGATGTTATGAATTTGCATTTACTATGCTATAAATATGGACTTTCAACATTCTATGGTGATAATTTGTTATATCCAATCGCTGAAGCACAAGGCTGGCATGATTACAGTAAAAAATGGTTTATGGATATATTTTTCACTAATAACGTCATTGGAACTGTACCGCCTGCAAAAGAATGGACATATGAACCTACAGATTATACGAATCCTCATTATATAAGAAGATTTTATAAAAATGACCCATATGAGCTTTTACAAGGAAAAGGCATTGTGCAGGGGAAACTTTTTGGTGGTCATACTGGTTTGATGGAACTAAATGCCACAACAATAGAGCTATCTCAAACGGATTTCAAAGATAAAATTTTGTTTCTAGAAGACATACCGGAATGTTATACCAAAGACAATTTAGTGAAATTTTTTGATTGGTTAGGTCAGATAAATGCTCTGGAAAAACTTCACGGTGTTGTTTTGGGTAAAACGAATCAAAAGGGTCAATTCCAAGAAGAAAAAAATGAAATTGTCAAAATAATAAGTGATAAATACGGGCTATATGATCTTCCAGTTCTATATGGATTGAATTTTGGACATTCATCTCCAATTTGTATACTTCCATACGGTGCAATGGCTGAAATAAATTGTGATTCCACAACTTTTTCTATTTTGGAAAGTGGTACAATATGAAAAGAGACTATATTTTTATATCTGAAAAAATTAGATAACCCAAAATAAGAAATTTTATTTAAAAAATTTTTCATTCCGCAACGAAGGTATCTATTTTGTAGCGCAAACCCAGCGGCGTATTGTCGCCGATTAATGCGCACGCACATGGGTGGGTGCGCATTATTTTTTATTCTGCTCTAACAGAAAGGCAGTATCATGTTATGAAAGGATTGGTCTTTGATGAAAAGTTTATTTTTTAGAGGTTATCAATTATAATTTGGGCGAAATAATTCATTTTGCCCAAACAGAAAAGAGAGGATAAAATGAATTATCAAAAACTATTAAATGAACGGAATGAAAGTCAATTCCTAATTAGTATGACTCCTGTCAACAGCCTTGTAGAACTCGGTTTTTCTTCTGGAATGAACAGTTCATCAACTGTGCTGGATTTATGTTGTGGATACGGCGAGATGCTAAAGATATGGCACCAAGCCCTTGGAGTCCGAGGGACTGGTGTGGATATTTGCGGTGAGTTCATTCAGCAAGGCAAAAAAAGGCTCGCCGAGTGTGGAATAACCGATGTGGCTTTGATTGAATCCGACATTTTCAAATGGAATTCAGATGAGAAATATGACTACGTTTGTCTTTCAGGAGAGGAGTTTGGAGGGCTGCAAAGTACGGTTACTCTACTTGAAGGGTTTATGAAACCGGATGGAAAGTTGATTATCGGAACTCGTTTTTCCAAAGTTGAGAATCCACCCCAAGAATTGGTTGATTTTGAAGGCGAATTATTGACTTTAAATGAAATCAACGCAGTCTTTCAATCAAATGGATACTTTATTACAGACATGGCAAGCGATACGCATCATGAATGGGAACGATATATTATGTGGAGTGCCAGACGTCACTTGGCAGAATTGAGAAAAGACATAAAAAATCAGTCCCAAATGGAATGGTGTCAAAAATGGTATGATATATATTTTCGCTTGAGAAGACCATTGGAGGGCTATGCAACATTCGTCATAGAAAAAATTTGAACATATGATTGCTACGCTCTCCTTTCGTATCAGTCTCTATACGGAAAAAGAAAAAATATTTTTTTAGTCCACCAAATAAAGAAAGAACCTGAACGCAATTTGCGTTCAGGTTCGGCTTTTTCTTTTTGCCTTCCACTTGCGTTTGTAGCGGGTATCTTTTTTTGTCAACGCTTCCCAGTCGAGAGCCTCGACGCGCAAGTCGCGTTCAGGCTCTTTTTGGCGCAAAGTGAGATGTTCGCACTGAAAGTTGGGCATCTTTTTGTAGTGTAAACCCATCAGGTGAGGCACGGAGTGTGTTGTAGCACCGGGCCTTTTTATGATCTTTATCGTTATCCGTTGTATATCCGTTGTACCCGTTATACCCGCGGCGAAATGCCGGGTTTCATTAAACTGGTATCGGGCAGGATCCGGTATCAAACACTTTTTGTAATTGTTTATCGGCCTTTTTTGCCGATTGCTTTGGCAAATGGATGATATCGGTAAAAATTTTTTTAAAAATTTGTCGATTACCTATTGCAAAATAGAGAAACATGGTGTATAATAATACTTGTCCAAGACCTTGTTGGACTGTGTATTTGTGCAATTATGTGTATTGGGAAAAAGTGATGTGTTTATTTATAAGCACATCGCTTTTTTCTTTGTTCTGATTTAACTTGCTTTTTTCGACCAGAACGGGGTATAAGATGCAAATACTATAAGGCTATAGAGCTATAGAACTGTAGAGCAAAGGGACTTCAGAAAAACAAGCTCCTTCCGATGTAGCGGATATAAGAGTAAAAGAGTAAAAGAGAAAAAGAGTAATCGCCGCGGGGGCCAACCGTTGAAAATCGTTTGCGATGCAAGACAGAAGGGCGGAGGCTGGTGGCACATGGAGTGCAATTTTATGCAACCAGAATGGTATGATGAAACAAGTTGTTTTGACACGCAGTATCCTATGGTGTTCTGGGCTCCTGCCAGCGCAGAATATATTCATAACAGCAGAAAATAATCATAAATTTTTTTACTATAAATTGGTGCTTTCTGTTGAATTTTACTAAATACTATGGTATCATGAAACTAAAGATAAGGCGTTCTGTGGATGACAATTTAGAGTAAAAGCAGAAAGGCAGGGTGATTTCTATGCAATGTCAAAACTGCGGACAGAGATTGGCGGAAAACGCTCGGTTTTGTTCGTTCTGTGGACAGGGGGTGGTGACCGGAGCCCGGTTCTGTCCGTTTTGCGGGCAGGAACTGACGGCAGAGGCCCAGTTTTGTTCATTTTGTGGGCGGGCAGTACAGACAATACAGGAGATACCGCAGGAAGAAGAAACAGCGGAGCAGGTGAGTGATACAGAAAGTATAGAAAATCATCAAAATACCGAAAGTAAAAACCAACACAAAGAAAAGAGACCTTTCCTGTCTCCTAAGCAGATCAAAATTGCCATCGCCGGCCTGGCAGGTATTTTATTGGTTGCTGTGGGGATTTTTGTCCTCCCGCCGTTAATCCGAGGGACGGAGACGGTTTATTATCCGCTCGAAGAGATCTTTTATGACGCTGACGGCGACGTTACAGGTCGGATTGCATACGACTATGACAAAAAAGGGCATTTGCTTGTTCAGAATGAATACAACAGCGACGGAGATTTAGAGACCAGTCTAGAATATGCCTATGATTCCCACGGGAACCTGACCGAGGAGAAAGGGTATAAATGGGGAGAGTTAATAGATTGGCGGGAAACGGACTATAACTGGAGAAATCTTCCTGTAGCTTGCCGTTATGGTTATCAGGATGGCGAGAGGAGAGTTGAATATAAGGACGAAATGCAGTATGACCGGGACGGGAACCTGGTCAAGTATATCAGTTATACCAGATCCGGTAATATCGGTAACTGGGTTGAAAACACCTATGACGAAAATGGGAACAAGCTGACAGAGACGCATTACTGGAACGATAAGGCGCAAGTATTCTATCGTTTTACCTATGATGAACAGGGCAATATGCTGACGCAGGAACAGACTAATCAGGGCGGCGTGCGGAGAGAATGGACGGAATGGGTGTATGATGATAACCGGTGCGTCAGCACCACAGACTATAACGCGGCCGGGCTTTTGGTGAGGAAAACCGAATACACCTATGACGAGGCGGGAAATCTGCTGCGCAAGTCGCATAAAACCGAGATCGGCAATCCGGACGGCGACGGAATTTGGGAATATGTCTGCGACGAGCATGGGAATGTGTTGCAGGAGACAGAATATGATACGGACGGGAATATGATCGGCTGGACGGAAACTACATACGTTTCTTTTAAGGTTCCCGCGCAGTCCTAGCCCCCAAAAAAATCCCCTGGCCATTTTCTGAATAGCCAGGGGATTTTTTTGACTTTTACAGGAACCGCCCATTGCCTGCCCCTTCGTCCGGAGAAGGCAGAAGACCGCAAAAGCGCAGGACGAAAATCCTTGTTATTGCAGTTTTTCAGCCAGCATCTGCGCTTTAACGCAGAGTTCGGCTGCTTTGAAGGCGTGTTCCTGGGTCATGGCGTTTTCGGTGCGGTGCATGCAGTCCAGAATCAGCTCTCCAAAGAAGGGGAATCCGACCTTTCCGCTGATATCAAACGCCGTTTCTGCCTGCTTATTGGCCATGAAAACCCGGCCGCCCCGCGGTTCTGTGGCGAGATTCAGATATTTGCGCAGTTCAATATAACCTTCTGTACCCAAAATAAAAGTACGGCCATCGCCCCAGTTGCAGAGTCCATCAGGGGTAAACCAGTCTACACGGAAATAACCGCTCGCGCCGTTGTCCGCAACCAGCATACAGTCGCCAAAGTCATCCAGTTCCGGATACTGGGGGTGATTATAATTGGCAATCTGACTCCGGACAACCCGCGCGTCCTGCGCACCGGTATAAAATAAAAACTGCTCGATCTGATGGCTGCCGATATCGCAGAGGATACCGCCGTATTTTTCCTTCTGGAAAAACCAATCCGGGCGGGGGCTGCAATACAGGCGGTGGGGGCCCATGCCGATGGTCTGGATGACTCTGCCGATGGCGCCCTGTTCAATCAGCTGTCCGGCGAATACCGCGTCTTCGACATGCAGACGTTCGCTGTAGTAGACCATATATTTGCGCCCGGTTTCTTTCACCTTTGCCTTAGCCAGTTCCAGCTGTCCTAATGTGGTCAAGGGCGCTTTATCCGTAAAATAATCCTTACCCGCGTCCATCACCCGCAGGCCCAGCGCGCAGCGTTCGCTGGTGACGCAGGCGCTGGCCACCAATCTGACTTCCGGGTCGCTTAGCACCTCTTCTTCACTCCGGGCGCGTTTGGCCTGGGGAAACATCGCACCGTACTGCTCCATCTTCTGTGGATCCGGGTCCCAGATCCATTTCAAGGTTGCGCCGGCATCCATCAGGGCCTGCGTCATACCGCATACATGAGAGTGATCGAACCCGACTGCTGCAAAAACAAATTCGCCTGGCCGGACCACTGGGGCGGGCCATCCCTTGGGGGCGTATTCTTTCGTTAAATCTGTCATCTTATTTTCCTCCCTGATAATCACTGCCAGTGGTGATTTCTTTTTGTGTGCCCAGCTGGACAACACTGTTTGTTTTTTCATAAAAATGGACTGCGTTTTCCCGCATCCCTTTGCTGGTATAGTATGGATCGTCCGGCAGGATCGGCAACAGGACCTCCCGGTGTTCAAATCCGGCTTTGTAGATTGCGGTGATCAGCTCGATGGTTAACCGGCCGCTCTGACTGGTGATCAGCGGCTGTCCACCGGTTTCAATCGCCGTCATCACATCGTCAATTTCTCCGTCGTGCCCTACATATTTGAGCTGGGGAAGGGATGCATAATATGTTTGGAGTTCCTCGCGAAGGGTTGGGTTATCCATGGGGAAGCCGTCGTCTTTGGAAAGTTGGGCGGCGACACGCCACGGGGCCGACACACGGGCATGTTCCCCCTGGAAAATGATTTCCTGCTCTTCACCGTGGTGAATGACGGAACTGGTGATCTGCGCTACGGCGCCGTCGGCATACTGCATCGCGGCAATCGAGATATCTTCCACCTCGGCATTGTCATGGGCGGCGTTGCTTAAAATCGCCTGTACCCGTTCCGGCCGCCCCATCATCCAGCCCAGCATATCAATATGATGAACCGCATGATTTAGCGTACAGCCGCCGCCTTCCTTTTCCCAGGTGCCCCGCCACCAAAGATCATAGTAGCAGTGGCCCCGCCACCAGTAAGAGTTGATCTGCGCATGCAGAATCCGACCGATTTTTCCGCTGTCAATGACGTTTTTCAAATGCATGATCGGATCCCGGAAACGGTTCTGCGCGATGACGGCATGAATTTTGCCGCTTTTTTTTGCAGCAGCAATGATCTGATCGCATTCTTCCAGCGTAGGCGCCATCGGCTTTTCAGTGATTACATGCTTACCGTCGTTTAAGAAATTGACCGTAATTTCCGCATGGCAATAAGGCGGGGTACAGACACTGACCAGATCAATGTCCTTTCTCCCCAGCAGCTTATGATGGTCATCGACGATTTCTACACCGGTCAGTCCAAAACGTTCCGCTTTTTCCTGTGCTTTTTCCGGATAGATATCACAGAGCGCAACGATTTTGCAGCGTTCCGGAAACGCCAGATATGCGCCGATATGCGCGGGAGAAATATTTCCCGTACCAATGATAGCAACACCCAACATACAGACCCCTCCTTAAAATTTTAACGGATGGCTTTTCTTGCAGTATACCATATCTGCCAGCGCTTTCCCATAGGACAATTGCTTTCTTTTTATAAAAATTAAAGAAAATATTGGTTGCAAAGTCAGAGAAAAATATACGGGAATTCATGATTGACAACCCCTATGATCTATGATATTGTTAAATTATTCAAATTCAGGGGGGATATCCGTGGCCGAGGAACTGCATCCAAAACTGGTGTATTTTGTACAGAAAACTTGTACAGATCAATGGAAAATCCGCAACCACCATGTGGAAACCTATTGTCTGGTATTCATACAGAAAGGCAGCGCGGATTATCAGATTGACGGGGAGGCCGTTCATGTGGAAGCGGGCGATATCCTGTTTATCCGTCCGGGAAGCACGCGATCAGCATCGACACAGGGGATGTACTGCACTGCGCTGGATTTTCTGCTCCCTGCGGGAGAAGATGTCCAGATGGATCAGGTGCGGCATTATGGCAATTTTGCAGGCTTTCACTGGCTGTTTCAGGAGCTTTACTATGAGTGGCTACAGCGGAAAGAAGGCTATCAGCTGAAATGTCAGGCGATTTTTGCCCTGATTCTGCATCAAATTCTGTACGGCTCCGACGGCCACCATAACGCGTATATCAATCAGATCAAACGGTATGTGGTCGACCATTACAACGAAGAGCTGACATTGGATCAGCTGGCTGATATCACGGGGTTGAGTTCAGTATACTGCGGCGCGCTGTTCAAGAAGGTGGAAGGGCAATCAATCCACACATTTATTTCCCGCGTCCGGATGAATCAGGCCATGATGCTGTTACGGAACGGCGAATACACAGTGAGCGAGGTGGCTGAGAAGGTCGGATTTAAAGACGTCTATTATTTCAGCAACAGCTTTAAAAAATTCGCCGGTATCAGTCCGAGCGCCTATAAAAAGCGGCCTAAATAGAAAGGAAGGGCGGATATGGGCAGCCGGCAGGGACAATCCATAAAACAACCCCGGAAAGAAACACCATAAGAGGATAAAGGAACTGTTTCAAAAATGACGGTATAGTTAAGGCTATGCCGTTTTTGGTTAGTCCACTACCTTAAATATTAAGGAAAGTCTCTTCCGTTTTCTGAGAGATTCGTATCAGATCAATGCCATGATGCATTTTCTCTTCCCAAAGCCTTACAATCAGGAATAAAAATTTTTTACTCAGCGATTCAGTTATTCGGCCCGCTTTCAGTGGATTTATTTCAGCGGCTATGGTATCCTTATGCCATATTGACAACAGAACGGGTGAAGGGGAGACATTCCGCGGGGACCGGATCATTGTCTGTGCGGGAAAGACAGAACTGATGGGAATGATTTTTAAAGGTTCATGGGTTTCAAAATCATACAGGAAAAATGCCGCTGCAGGGGAGCAGGAGAGTTGCATAAGAACAATTGACAAGAAACTACGCGCAATCCATGGAAACGGGATGCTGACAGCCAGATGGCGCTATGACCCTCGTCCAAAGCCATAGCGCCGTCTGGCATCGGAGTTGCCAAGGGGCGCGGCACCCCTTGGCATAGTTGTGTTATACGCCCTGCCGGCATTGTCGTAAAAATAATGCTGCCTCCGGGGTGGGGAGAAGAAAGGGTAAGAGGGGGTAAGGGGCAAAGGGTAAGGATATTTGAAATGGCCGGAAAACAGTTCTGTGATTGCGTGGCGTGAGCTGCAAGCAAAAAGACTGGTTTCATCATCAGCAGACAGGGCGTATATGATCCCTCGTCCCTCGTCATCGCTCAACTATGGGACAAAGTGTCCCGGACTTGTAAGCCACCTGCCCGGAAAAACGAGCGGGTTTTTCTTGAAAACTGGAATAGGCGGAAAGCCTTTTTAGGGCTTTCCGCCTTGATTGCCCGTCAGCAAAAATGGACGGGACTGTCAACGGCGGCACAATTGATGTGCCGTTTATCTTGCGGTTGACTGGCTTTGCGATCTTTCCGACAAACTGGAAATTACAAAGCAAAGCGATAAATCATTACCTGCCTTTTCCCGTCAGCATACATCTCATGGCCTTCAGGAATATCGGCAATTTCAACATATTCTCCGTCAGCGATCTGGCAGGTTCTTGAAGAAGCTGTATTGGTGGGAACGCATGTAATGATTAAATAGTTCATGTTATGTTTTTTTGCTTGATTAAAGAGAAGTGCGCAGGCTTTTGCAGCATAGTGATGTCCTCTATAAGGCGCATCTATGCCATAACCGATGTTTCCCCCAATATATGTTTTATCATTATGTCCGATTCTAAGATCACAATAACCGATCTTTGTACCATCAAGAAGACAAATATCGAAATAGTATGCTGGAAGCCATTGCTTTTCAGGCTGCTCATCACAGGTTTTTACTAACCTTAAGAATATTTCTTCATCTTTTAAGTCCGTCACATCATAAAACATATTGCCTGTCCTCCGAAAATCCCGATTTGTCGCTGACTTCATTGTAGCATAGCGGCTTATAAAGTCTATGAAAATGTATATGGATCTGGACAATCAGGGGAGGAACAAACCCTGTACTTCAAGGCATTATAAGCACAACACCGGGCAAATAACAGAATGTATTGCCTGCGGGATGTCTGTAAAATCCGACTTGGATTTGGGTTCTGTACTTGGTGCATGTATGCGAAAAACGATATTGGATTTGTCGCCGAAGCAGGTGCATTGCCCGTGAAATCTGACGTTGGATTTGCCCTCAATGGAGGAGCTTCGCCAGTGAAATCCGATACCTCATCGGAATTGTCCGAGGTCGGATATGCCTTCAATGCAGGAGCATTGTCTGCGAAATCCGACATTGAATTTGAAACCAAAGCAGGAGCTGTTTGTGTGAAATCCAACTTTGGATTTGTCCCCAATGAGGGAGCATTGTCACCCATATCCAACTGTACAATTGTTGGATTTGCACGCATACCTTATCCTTAAAAATCCGCTTCTATTTGTCCATGTCACCCTTGCCATGCCTGTGCAACTGAGATATAATGATGATAACAGGTGAAAGCCTGTCAGACCGTTACCTGTGCAGTCTCCTGCAAACGGTAGTTATTTGAAAGGAACATAAAAATGAATTATGCAATTTTATATAATCCGGGTCACAACAGGGTATATTTTGAAACATCATTAAAACTTTCGATTTCGGAATTTCATATTGTCGCGCAAAAATTCTCTACAGAATTTGAAAATTTGCAGCACCAAAATATTGATGGCTTGGATTATTTGACATTTGAGACAAGCCAGGCGTTGTCTTCCTCAGATGTAAAAATGATTTTTGATTTATCTTTTATATATGCTCTTTTCCAAATAGAATACTGGAACGGGGAACTTTATTTGAAACCGATTCGAAAAATAAGGGAAGATTTTGTTGATGAGAGCATTGGGTCCATATTGAAATATACTGGAAAGACCAATGAAATTTTTACAAGAATGATGATTAACGTGGCTTTTTACTCGCAAAGCAATCATGAAAATATCCGGTTGCTGGATCCGATTGCCGGTAAGGGGACAACCTTATATGAGGGCTTAAGGAAGGGATATCATGTATATGGCATTGAAATTGGCGACAGTCTGGTCAACGAGTCCTACCACTTTGTCAAAAGATTTTTAGAAACAGCAAAATATAAATTTGATTACGCTTCTATAAAAATATCCGGATCCAATAAGTCTTTTTCAGCTTGCAGGCATACTTTTGAGACTGCCAGAACCAAAGAGGACTTTAAAAATAAAAACACCCGAGTAATCGAATTCATTGCCGGAAACGCACGGTATGCTGATCAATATTACAGGAAGAACTATTTTGACATCATTGTCGGCGATTTGCCCTATGGTGTGCAACACGGTAATGTCACAAATGAAAAACAATCTTCCCTGACAAGAAACCCCGCAGAATTGCTTCATGCCTGCCTTCCTGCATGGAAAAAAGTCTTGAAGCCAAACGGAATCATCGTTTTGGCGTGGAACTGCCATGTACTGCCCCGTAAAAAAATGGAGGAGCTTTTTGAAGAACAGGGGTTTACTGTAAAAAACGACGCCCCTTATTTACAGTTTGAACACAGGGTTGATCAATCAATATTAAGAGATATGATCGTAGCACAAAAAAATTTGTGACCCAAAGGGATTATGTAAAAATTAGCATCCGTATTACCTGCGCTTCGGAGATAAATCCAATATCGGATTTTGCGGACAATGTTCTTGCATTGAAGGCATATCCGACCTCGTTCCGATGAGGTGTCGGATTTCACAGATAAATCTCCAGTATCAACGGGGAACTTTCATCAAAACAGAAACATGGTTTGGTAAACAGGCCGGACGGATCCGGCGGGTATGGCCCCGATGAACTATCTGGTGTTTCTGGGTTGAACAGGATTTCAGCTGGCCATCTGAGGTATGTGTAAAGAATGTCAGAAGCATACCCTGGGGCCAAGACAGATTAAAAGCAGCCAGCCCTCGCCATCGGGCCGGCTGCTTTTTCAGACCGTTTCCTGATCCGGTCGGATTTTTACCGACCGGTCTTTGGACTGTGAAAAAACTTTTTTTGTTGTTTGATGGAGCGCGCGTGCGGGTTGGATGTTAGCTGAACTGCCAGTAGTCTATGCTCATAGCGTCGCTGCAGACAAAAAACAGGTCATGTACGCCAGTGATTGCATCCAGCTCTACGGAAAATTCCTGGAAGGTATCGTCGCTTCCGGTAGGCGTTACCTCCAGATACCCCAGCGCATCCCCGTTTTGATTCTCAGAGCAGATCTTGATGACCCCGCCCTTTTCAGAGGCGATACTGGCGGTAAATCGGACTGCGCCTTCAGCGCCGAAATCTACGCCCGACAGGCCAATCCATGCACCCGGTTCGTCTGCAACGGCAGCCATGTTCATCTCTCCGAAGGCTTCGCTTGGGATCGCCAGCTTTTTGGTGGAGATCCGGGCTGACCAGGCCATCGTTTCCGCTTCGATCCGTTTAAAGGGATTCAAATATTCGACCTGATGAACGCCGTCCTCGGTACCGAAGATTTCGGTGATCTGTCCGGTGGTTTCATCCACGACGGCCTCATCGACATGTACAGAGCGGTAACCGCCGGTCACTGCCTGGCGCTTTTCCAGCAGGGTTGTATGATAGAAAAGATACCAGTTTCCTTTGACTTTGGTGAGAATATGGTGGTTATTGCTGTAGCCGAATCCAAATTTGCCGGGGTTTTGGAAAATAGAACCCACCGTTTCAAACGGCCCCATCGGGTTTTCACTTTCCATGACAATAATCTCTGCCGCACCAAATGCTGCATTTTCCCAGTTGGAGCAATAGCTGTAGTAATATTTATCCCCGATCTTGTTAATGCCGCTGTCTTCAAAGAACCAGGGCGCATCAATCAGTTTTGCTTCCCCAACCACGCTGACCATATCGTCTCCCAGCTGGATTACCCGCGCGGACATCGGATGTTCAGAGTTGTTGTCAATGGTTCCACCGCCGTAATACAGATAGGCCTTTCCGTCGTCATCGACCAGCACGGCCGGATCAAACGGAGCGGGTACATCCGTGCCGCCTGGGGTGCTTCGGTCAACCAGGGATTTTCCGATCGGGTCACTCCAGGGACCGGTCGGGCTTTCCCCCTGAATCACGCCGACACCGTTGCCGGAGTTGGAAAAATAAACAAAAAATTGATCCTTACCATCAATATTCTTCACGGCGACAGCCGGCGCCCAGGAGTTCCAGATCCACGGTGCAACGCCGTCTTCGGTGCCGACCTGGATCACGCCATGATCGGTCCAGTTGACCATATCCTCGGTTGAGGTGACATTCAGCGTATAAATGGTCCCATACCCGTTCTGCTTATAGCCGCCGTTTTCGTCATATTCGATCAGGTCGTTGGTCGAATAAACATACACCCGGCCGTTGTATTCAATCGCCCAGGGATCGGCCGAATACCGCTGGACCATGATGGGGTTATGCTCGGTTTTTAATTTATACGAGTAAGGCAGGTTGATACCCGCAAACAGTTCTTCATATGCTTTGGTCATATTTTGTTCCTCCATTTTGCTGATTCCGTACCAAACCGCGGGGACAGCAACCGCCAGCACGCAGGCCAGTATCGGAAGAATTATTTTTTTCTTTTTCATCATAAACTCCTGTTCTGCCGCCGCGCCTTTTCCATACAGCGAGGCGGTTTATGTAGTGGTAAGGCGGACGCGGGCGCTATGCGGGCCAAACGGCAAACCCACCGGTTGGCGGGCATCCGGGTATCCGGGAGACCGGACTGCTGTTTGGCGCATGGGCGCGGAGAAAATGGAAAACCGCAAAGATGGGCAGGATGAGACAGCAGAAATCCGGAAAAGTGGAAAGACAGGGCGTATGGAAAAGGGGAAAATCAAAAAAGAAAAAACAGGAAAACGGACGGGGATCAGGGTCTGGGGGCCATTCCGTCCAGCAGCACAGGGGTCAGCCACTGGTGTTCCAGCAGCAGGTTGAACAGCTCCCAACCGTTCCGGAGCTGTTCCAGTTCGGTTTCCGAGAGCCTGTAGGATTTGGTTTCCTGCAGGCCATAGAATTTGATACGCACATCCTCGTTTTTTTCGATCTCCGACATCAGGCTGTACAGGTCCTGCCAGAAAAGCTCACTGGAGTCAAACAGGTGCACAACCGGCAGATAATGCAGAAATTCGTCATCTTCCGTGACCAGGACATTGATATCGGAGAGTGGGGGATACCAGGTTTCCTGTTCTCTGCCAAAATCAAACGTGATTCGGTCAAAATAAAACGGTTCGGAATCCTGAAAGCCGGTAATCAGCAAAAATATCGGAATGTTGTTAAACAGCAGAAGGCGCGGTTCAGTATGGCGGGTGTCATCAATATGATACTTTTTCGGCGTATCGGAGGCTATCGACAGCCAGTATGCGTTATCGCCCGCATCTTCATAGACAAAGGTCGGTTTGAGCATTTCCAGTCGGCACCAGTCCCAGAGGATATCCGGATTTTCCGAATTTTCCGGATTTGTTCTGTACAGATCATCCTGCACCGCCAGGACATTGGCGTCCCGCAGCGTTGCCGCTGCGCCGGTCGTGTCCCCGTTGGCCAACTGCTGCTCGACCTGCCCGCGCAGGTCGTCGACATATAAGGCGCTGACCTCTGTTCGGATCTCGCGGAGGCTGGGCAGGATCGGCATATCTTCCGGCAGATTGTATACCAGATCAACCGCGCCGTGCAGATCCCCGGCACTGATCCTTTTTTCCGACTCGGTCAGGAGATAATTGTCGAGTTCATAGAACAGATCCAGCCGTTTGTCGGTAATTTCCTGAGAGTTCAATTCCAAAGGCACCTGCGTGAGCTCCAGATAAGCCCCAAGCAGGTCCCCGGCCGCCAGTTTTTCGTCAGCCATGGAGATAAAAACCCGACAGATCTTTGTTTCCATCTCCTGCCGGACGCTGGTTTCAAACAGATACGCCGGATGCTGGTTCAACGCCAGGAACGCGCCGTTTGGATCCCCGTTTTCCAGCACTTCTTCCGCCTGCCGGATGACCTCCTGCTGGGCGTTTTTCTGTATTTCCTGCTTGCGGAGGGTGGATGATTCCTGCCGGACGGAATTCGGGATTTCATCGAGGGCGTACCAGGCATCCAGAAAACGCCCTTCTTCCACAAGGCCTTCCGCTTTATCCAGCGCTTCCTGATTGAGGATATCGGAAATTTCAGCGATTCCCTGCCTGGACTTTTCATAGGTGTTCGGATCCTGGCTGCTGATTTCCCGATATACTTCCAGCGCTTCCAGATAACGCGCTGCCTTCTTCAGCCCATCCGCTTCGATCAAAGCGGCGCGGTCCTCGGAGATCTGTTGAAGCACGGTTTCTGCCTGCTCGCAGTCGTAGTCCCAGCCTCTAGAAAAGAAAGGCTCAATGGCCTCTACCCGTTCGTTGGCCTCATCCAGAGAAATGGTTCCCTGCTGGCAGGCTTCCAGCGTTTCCTTCAGATAGGCATCGACAAGCTCCCGTTCATACCGCCAGAGGGATCCGGTGGCAGACTGCCTCTGAATGGCATACGCCTGCTCAAAGTCTCCCCTGGCAAAGGCGCGTTCAAAGCGTGAGGTGGGGGAAAAGAACAGCAGGAGAAAAATACCGACGGCCAGTACCACAACAATGCCGATCAGAAGACAAAGCCACCGCGGCCACCGCTTGGGCGGTGGGGCCTGGTCAGGCTGGTTGGTTTGGATGGATGGACTGGGCTGGCCGGGAGGACTTTGCGGTGGAGACGACTGAGCCAACTGAAAACCGCATTGAGCACAGTATCTGGTCCCGCAGCTGACAGCGCCGCAGTTTGGACAGGTTGTACTATTAGTATTATTTGTGTTGCTTATACTGCTTGTATCATTTGCGTGATGCGTATGTTGGGTGCTTTGCATGTATTTCCGCTCCTTTCATTGGATCAGACTACCCGCGGTTGATTGCCATAGAAAAAGCCCTTCTATAGCAGCTATCTCCATTATACTGTCAGTCAATGGAAGATGCAAGTTGTTTCTACAAATTTTCCTATATTATTCTATTGGGACGGTGACGAAAATGTATAAAATCGTTTTGACATTTTGTACGAAAAAAGCATTTACAGGAAGATATTTTTATGATATTATCTAGTATGTATCTGTTGGGTTTAAAGGGGAAGAGCTATGAATCAAGGTCAAAATCGAGGTGCTTGGCAAAACAGGGTTTTTCAGATTTCTGTCTGGATTACAATCGCTATGACGGGAATTTTGCTGGTGCTGGCCGGGTTGCAGGTATTCCGGCAGGAACAAATGCAGACGTTTTCCTTTGCCAACGGGTTTATTCTGACTTTATTTGTGCTGTTTTCTGCGGCGCAGGCAGTTTGCCTGCTGACACGCAAGCTACAACTCAAGCAGCTTGGTTTTTTCTTAGCCCATGCCGGGATTTTGGCATTTTTGCTGGGCAGCTTATTATTTTATGTATGGGGAGACACGGTTTATGCCTGGATTCCGGTCAACGGGACGTCCTATAACAGCGTACAGCGGGAGGACGGCAGCCTGCTGGATCTGGGATTCGATATTCAGGTGAATGATTTTACAGTCGAAAAATATGAGCCGGTTTGGGATCTGTATGAACAAACAGAAAACGGTTGGGAGAAAACAGGCACGGATTTTGCTTTGCAGGATGGGCAGGTGGATTTTGGCCCATACGGTGTTTGGCCTCAGGCTGATTTGATGGAAAACGGCACTTATCTGAATCAAATCCTGTTAGATGACAGGCATCTGGCCGTTTGCAGGCAGGCGGATCGTTATTATGAGGCCGGCATTGTACTATATGAACCGGGCGTGAAGGAGCCGCGTCAGGTTTCTCTGGCTGTAAACCACACCGCCCGCGCCGGGGATTTTAAAATTTATCTGATGGGGTATGATCCGGCCAGTCAGGACAGCATCCAGGTTTTATTTAAAAAGGATCCGGGCGAGTGGATTTCCGTGGCCGGGATTGCAGCGATGATTGTCGGTATCTTTATGCTCTGTATTTTCCGCGGCAGAAAGGCGGTGGAGAAATGATGGCTGTCTTACTCAAAATCATCATCCTCTGCGCGGCGCTGGGATATCTTCTCTCCGCGGTTCTGTATTGGAGAAGAAAAAATAAAGCTGCCTTTATTCTGCATGGGGCAGCATGGATTCTTAACGGCACGGTGATTCTGGTCAATTGGGTCATCAATGGGTATATGCCGTTTGTCAGCATGTACCAGGTGCTGACCTTTCTTTCTTTTTGCTTTACCCTATCGGCACTGTATATGCATTTTATCCGGAAGCAAGGCTGGCTGTTTCCCTATTTCAGCCTCTGTTCCGGCATCATTATGACCGGCGTTTTCTGGATGGACGCAAGCCTTGTCTGGCATTTTGCTCCGGCACTTCAGTCGGTCTGGTTTTTGCCCCATGTGTTCAGCTATATGCTGTCTTATACGCTCTGCGCGGTTTCTTTTGTCCTTACGCTGGTTCGGCTGATCCGCCGGAAAGAACAGGAGAAGATGGAACGGGGCGTTTATGACACGGTTTGCCTTGCCTACCCCTTCATGACCGCCGGGATGCTCTTCGGCGCTTTGTGGGCAAATGAAGTATGGGGGCACTTCTGGAGCTGGGATCCCAAGGAAAACTGGTCTTTGGTGACCTGGCTTCTCTATGCGCTGTATCTTCACTGCCGTCGCCTTCCCAAATACAGGGGGCTGGCAACAGCGTGTATTATCATTGGCTTTGCAGCGCTCCTGATGACCTTCCTGGGAGTCAATTTCTTCGGCGCAGGCGCTTTGCACAGTTATACATCCTAACGATTCTCAAAGGGGGAAAAGAGATGGAGGAAAAGAATCCAAAAATCACGTCCAAAAAAGCGCTCCTGTTTACCGGGGGAGGAATCGCAGTCATTCTGGTCGCTTGCCTGATATGGCTGTTCGTCCGGCAAAACGGGCCGGTACAACCCGCTATTCAGCAGCAGGTCCTGCAGACCGTGCAGCATTACATATCGCCGACAGAGATCAGCATATCAGACGGGTTTGCCTATACAGCAGATGCGACCCGCGGAATGGTGTATAAGACCAATCTGGCAACCGGCGCGCAGGAGGCAAGTTTTGAAGCCGGAGTCAGCATAAACGGTGTTTATGCCGCAGACGGAAACGTTTATGCGCTGGCCGGGGGACTGGACGGCCGGGTGATAAAGCTGGATACTTCCTTGCAACAGGTTGCTGAAGCACAGGCTGGACACACGCCGGTGGAGATGCTGGCGGTGGACGGAAAACTCTATTTGGCGAACCGGTTTTCAAACACTGTAGGTGTTTATCATGCTGATTCTCTGGAACTGGAAAAGGAAATAGCAGTTTCCAGAGAGCCGATGGCTATGGCGGAGGCCGGGGGGATGATCTATGTCGCTTCCCATTTAAGCGAAGCACCGGCCAATGCCGAAGTAACGTCTGCCAGTATTACTGTGATTGATCCGGCTAAAGGAGAAGTGGTCAAAGAAATCCCATTGCTCAACGGGTCGGTCAATGTGAAAGATATCTGCGCATCGCCCGATGGAAAATATCTGTATACGGCGCATGTGTTGGCACGATATGCCTATCCAACCTCTCAGGTAGACCGCGGCTGGATTGAAACCAACGCAGTCACGATTCTGGATGCGGAAACACAGGAGGTGCTGACCAGCGTTTTACTGGATGAAGTGGAACATGGTGCGGCGAATCCCTGGGGAATCCGCTGCACGGACACGGCGCTGGTTGTCTCGCTGGCAGGTACCCATGAGGTGATGATCATTGATACGGCGATGCTTTTTGACAAAATAGCTGCGGTCGAGGCCGGGCAGAATCAAAACGTAGATACGGTACTTGATATCCCGAACTATATTCCATTTTTGGATGGTGCGAGAACCCGTATCGAACTCGACGGACAGGGCCCCCGCGCGTTGGAGATCGCGGATGGCAAAGCCTATATCTGCCAGTACTTCACCGGCGATCTGGCGGTGCTGGACCTGGAGACACAGACGGTGACTTCCTGCAGCCTCGGCGAACAGCCGGAACCGGATGACGTACGGAAAGGCGAGATCCTCTGGCATGATGCTTCCAACACCTATCAGCAATGGTTAAGCTGCTCCAGCTGCCATCCGGATGCGCGGATGGATTCGTTAAGCTGGGATGAGCTCAACGATGGGCTGGGAAACCCCAAAAGCACGAAGGGTTTGGTCTACTCCCACCGGACACCGCCCTGTATGGCGACTGGTGTAGCAGAAAATGGTGAGGAGGGTGTCAAAGGCAGCCCGAACGTTGTCATGACAGATGAGGAATTTGCCTGCATGGACGCTTATCTCAAGTCCCTTGCGCCGGTGCCGAGCCCGATGCTCAACCGGGACGGCACGCTGACCGAAGAGGCGCTGCAGGGGAAAGAAATTTTTGAACAGGCCGGCTGTATCAGCTGCCATACCGGACCGAATTTTACCGATCAGAAAAGTTATCCTCCAACCGGCGTGGATCCGGTCGAGAACGGATGGGAAAACCGGGATATGGATACGCCGACGCTGGTGGAGGTATGGCGGACCGGCCCGTGGCTGTTTGACGGACGCGTGGCGGATCTGCGGGAGGTTATTGAAATGAAGGCCGCGTCCAAGGATCTGACGGATGCGGAAAAAGACGCGTTGACGACCTATGTCGCTTCCATTGGCAGCGAAGGGGAAATCTACGGGGTTGTGCAGGTCCGCAGCCGTGCGGCAGACGGAAGTATGAACGCCAACACTCTGGAGCCGGGAGACACCATCTATGAATTTTCCTTCCGGAAACAGCAGGACGTGGATCAGGACGCTACGGCGACCTTCGTTCTCTATGATGCGAACGGCAAAGAACTGGCCAAACAGAATTTCCGCCTCAGGGACATGACCGCAGGAGATACCATGGTATTTACCACGGAGATTCCCATTCCGGCCGACCTGGCGGACGGCGCTTATTATCAGATACAGATTACCGGGGATTCCGGAAGTCTTGCGACTGACTATATCGTAACAAAATAACCGGCAGGGAAAGGAGCGTACAGGATGAATATACGAAAACAATACCGCGTGGTTTCCCTTTTGCTTTCCGTGGTTCTGCTGGTGGGGCTGATGCAGCCGGCGTGGGCGGCGGAGGAAGATGAAGAAGCAAAGGTGACGGTTTCCATGACGGAGGCCTCGGCGGAAGAACTTGGTTCCCTGCTGGATTTTTCCCGGCAGTATATCGTTGCCAAACAGCGCCAGCTGGGCGGTTCTCATTATGCCTATACCGAGGGACTTAGCGATGAACAGGGGAGTCCGGACGGCAATGAGACCAATTATTATCCGGGATCCCAGCTTACCCTGCTGACCCTGGAAGAAAAAGACGGAAAGGTCCAGAAAACAGAAGAAGTCCTTTTGGAAAGTATGGCGGGGGTTATCCGGGATCCGGATGTTTCACCGGACGGGACACGAGTCCTGTTTTCCTGGAAAAAGTACGGCCTGCAGGGAGATGATTTCCATCTTTATGAGATGGATCTCCGTACGCGGGAGATTACCCAGCTGACTTTTGGACAGGGGCAGGCGGATTTTGAGGGCAAATATCTTCCTAACGGCAAGATTATTTTCAGCTCCTCCCGCATCATCCAGACAGTTGACTGTTTTATGACCCCGGTTTCCAACATGTATATCTGCAATGCCGACGGCAGTAATCCATATCGTGTGGGTTATGATCAGGTGCACACCACCTATCCGACCGTAACATCGGACGGACGGGTGATTTATACCCGCTGGGACTATAACGACAGAACCCAAATGTATATTCAGGGTGTATTCCAGATGCAGCCGGACGGCACCAATCAAACCGAAGTTTTCGGTAACGACAGCTGCTTCCCGACCACGCTGCTCCATACCAGAGAGATCCCGGGAGAGCCGTCCAAATACATCTCGATTGCCAGCGGCCACCATACCCTGCAAGCCGGGAAACTGGTCATTTTGGATACCTCGGTTGGACGTAATGATCCGGACGCCGTGTCCTTCCCGTTCCCGGATTCCCAATCCAATAAGCTCGATCATGTGGACGGATACGGACAATCCGGCCCTTTATACAAATATCCGGTTGCCATCAATGATCACGAGTTCCTGGTTTCTTACAGCCGGACCGGATGGGATGCCGCTTCCCAGAGAGACACGCCGTTCAGCATCTGTTATATGAATGCGCAGACCGGTGTGATTGAACCGCTCAGCGAGGCAACCGAGGTGTTGGATGCGGTCGTGGGCGCGTCTCAGATCGTGCCGGTGAAGACCCGCACTCTGACCGAACGGCCTTCTTCCGTCAATCAGGCGGTGGATACAGGCGTATTCTATCTCGGCAATGTCTATGAAGGAGAGGGAATGGAAGGCGTTGCGCCCGGGGAAGCCAAATACCTCCGTGTTGTTGCGCTGGAGTTCCGCAACAGTGCCATCGGCGCAAACCAGGGCCGCGGCACAGGCACCTCGGATCCCTATACCCCGGTTTCGACAGGAAACGCTTCCTGGGACGTTAAACAGGTGCTGGGGATTATTCCACTCGAAGCAGACGGCTCAGCACTGTTTGAGGTGCCGGCCAACACGCCGGTTTATTTCCAGGTGCTGAATGCCGACGGAGAAATGATCCAGTCCATGCGAAGCTGGTCCACTTTGATGCCGAATGAAACCTTTTCCTGCGTGGGCTGCCATGAGGATAAAAACACCGTTCCGCCGGTGCAGTCCGGCGTGACGGATGCGATGAAAAAGGGTGTGCAGAAGCTGCAGCCGGATCTCTGGATGGATGCGGATGCAGAAAATTATGACCCTGCGCAGGCGGAAGGGTTCAGCTATCTGAAGGAAGTACAGCCGATTCTGGATCAGAGCTGTATTGAATGTCATAACGATCAGGCGCTTTCTTTTGAAGCCATCGGCGCGGATCCGTCCGGCCAGAAGATTGATACAACCAGAGAGCAGATCCCGCTGGTGGAATCCGGTGCGGAGGGTTGGACCTATACGGTCGAGAATAATCCGCTGCCGATCGGATGGCAGGATCCTGACTTCGATGATTCCGCCTGGGAAACTGGCAAGGCACCGTTCGGTACGCCGGATACGCCTCCGGGGGGATCTGAAACCACATGGAGCGGCAACAATCGGCTTTATATCCGCAAGACCTTTACGGTAGAAGATCTGGATGCGCTGCAGGGCGCCGCCTACTTTATGAATATCGCTTATGACGAGAGTCCGATCGTTTATTTGAACGGCGAGGTGATTTTCAGCGCGGACGGCTATATCACAGAATACCGTACGGAGAATATCACGGCTGCGGTTAAGAAGAACCTCCGGGAGGGAGAAAATCTGTTGGCTGTTTCCGTACAGAATACCTACGGCGGCCAGTTTATCGACATTGGTTTGTATTTGCAGGAGCCAGTGGTTTCTTCTACCGGTGCCCAGTTCTCTCTGGAGGGCGTGACGGTGCCGGGACAGCGTGAGAAAATGGATTATGTGCTTTCCTATCTGGTATTGACCGGTTCTCAGAATACCGGCGTGCAGTATTTGGGTAATCCGGAGAATCAGTATATTCACTGGATCTCCTCCATGTCTGATTGTGCGATCATGGAGCCATATCAGACCGGTTCGACCCAGAGTCCCCTGATTCAGCGGCTGAAAGATGGCCATGGCGGACTCTCCGAAAAGGAAATTCAGACCATCGCGGCCTGGATTGATCTGGCAGCACCTTTCCGGGGCAGTTATACGGAAAGCAACCGCTGGGGTGCAAACGAATGGCGCGAATATACCGAAAAATCCAACAAACGCGCTTTTTATGAGATGGAAGATGCCATGTCACGCCGGGATATGCTGGGACTCACCGATCCGCGGGAACTGACGATCACCTATCTGGATGATTTCGGCCTCGAGGACGAGACAGTCACTGGCAAAGGTCTGGTCCGGATGAATCGGGAACAGCCTTTCTATCTGGGTGAAACCATCCGTGTGACCCTTCCTGAAGGCGAGCATTATTTCTTCTTTAATATGGACTCCCGGCTGGAAGAAGCGCTGATTTACTGCCCGGATGGTGTGTTTGAATACAAGATCAGCGCGGAAACCCAGAATACCTGGCCAATTACGGCCAACACAGATTCTCTGCGGCAGTACCAGCATCCGGTGATTACCGCGCGGCTGGCCACCGAAGAGGAACTTAAGACGGAAAGAAACCTGGCGCTTAATCCGTATGATCTGACCAATCCGTCCGCTAATGCGGCTTCTTATCCGCATGCGTCGGCCAGCAACTGCTATAACAATGGGGTACAGTCTGAGTTTGCAGCGCGCAATGCCATCGACGGATATCGGGTTAACGGCGGACATGGAACCTATCCGGTTCAGTCCTGGGGGCCGGATCAAAACCAGGAAAATCTCTGGTTTACGGTGGATTTCGGGCATGAAGTGAATCTGAATCGTATTGTTCTGACCATTCGGGCTGATTTCCCGCATGATGTGAATTTCCCAAGCGCTGTGCTGGAATTTTCAGACGGCACGACACAGGAGATCACTATTGAATGTACGGCAGAGCCCCAGGAATTCCAGATTGAAGGCGGTAAAGTGACAACCAGTATCACCTTTAAGGATATGAAAACCGATTCGACTGGCTGGGCGGCCTTTACTGAGGTAGAGGCCTTCGGCGTGCCGGTGCTGGGCTAGATGGGCTAGAAAATACGGCCTGTCCATTGGCGGTAAGCCGGGTACGAAACATATTAATCATGGCTAAAACACGGTAAAAAAGCATCGGACCCTAAAGGGTCCGATGCTTTTTGCTCATAAAAAGGGCGTGCGGCGGTATGGGGTGGGGATCAATGAGAAGGAAGAGGACGCTTGTTCTTTTTCGCTGGATTTTGGCGGAGCTTTTGCTTTTGCTGCAGCAACACTGCATATTCCGCTTCCAGGCGTTCCTTTTCTTCAGCAGAAAGGTTTGGACGGGACAGCAGGGAAATGGTTTCGGTCAGCCGGAGGGAGAGGACCGCTTCTTCCATCGGCTTTTCTTCTTTGGGCTTCCGGCTTTCCAGGAAGGCAGAGGGAGTACCGGAGAAAGAGAGGATCCGGCGGTCCTCCAGGACCAGTGTATGGGTAGCCACGCTGTCGGCAAAGTCGCGGTCATGGGATACAAAAAGGACGGTCCCTTCATAATTCTGTACCATTTCCTGTAGCACGGCAATCGATTCTGTATCCAGATAGTTGGTGGGTTCATCCAACAGCAGGACATTGGCTGCAGAACCAAACAACATGGCAAACGCCAGCTTGATCCGTTCTCCGCCGCTTAAAACAGAGGCCTGTTTATAGACGTCATCCCGGCGGATCAGCAGCCGGGCCAGCATATTGCGCATGGTCCCTTCCGTCTGGACAGAACCGGCCATGGCATTCTCCAGAACAGTTTTAGAAAAGTCAATCTGTTCAAAACCCTGTCGGAAATACCCAAACTTTACCTTTGGGACCGCCTGGATTGCCGGATGTCCGTCAGCGATCAGATTCATCAGGGTGGTTTTGCCGGCGCCGTTTTTTCCATACAGTATGGTTTTGCTTCCGCGTTCGAGCACGAATGAGGCACCTTCAAACAATGGCGCCGTATGGGACGGACAGGCGCCCGGATAAGAGAAGGAAAGATTTTGACATCGCAGGACAATTTTATTTTCCGGTGGGTCGGTCAGGGAAAAATCAAAAGAAATCCGGATATTTTCTTTGGGCTTTTCCTGTACCTCCAGACGGGCCAGGCGGGATTCAATCGATTTCGTGGCGTTTTGCAGCTTTTCCTGCCGTTCACCCGCTGCCCGTTTATGCAGGCGGGCTTCCGAATTCCCCATCCGGCTTGGCGCTTTTCGGACGGATTGCGCCCGTTCTGTTCGATCGGCCAGGGCCTGCAGGAGATGCTCCTTTTCTAAACAGTATTTTTCATAGGCCGTCCGTTTTTCCTGTTCCTGTCTCCTTTTTTCCGCCAGATAGAAATCGTATCCGCCCGGATAGCACTGTATCCGGCCGCCATCCACCTCCAAAATTTTTGTGCAGAGTCTGCGCAGCACAGCCCGGTCATGGCTGATTAACAGAAAGCTTTCCACGGTTTCCATCTGTTCGCAGAACTGTTCGATCCCCGCATCATCCAGATTGGAGGTCGGTTCGTCTGCAAAGAGAAGAGACGCCTGCTGTCCGAACGCTTCGGCAATCCGGAAACGCATTCGCTCTCCGCCGCTGAGCGGGCCATCCGCTTGTTTTTCCGAGACGCCCATCAGGCTTTGCGCCAAACCGTCCGTTTGTCCGGCCGGCTGGCCAAACTGTTCCAGAAAGGCAATAGAACCGTACCGCCGGATTTGTCCGCTGTCCGGCTGAATTTGTCCGGATAAAAGGTTTAAAAGAGTGGTTTTTCCGCTTCCGTTGACGCCGACTACCCCGATGCGGTCCCCTGCGTAAATCCGCAGATGCTCCACCGAAAGGATACAGCGTTCAGCATAATATTTTTGCAGCTGGGATACTTCCAGCAAAATTTTAGACATAAAAAATCCTCCTGTCAAAGCAAAATACGCTTTGTGCGGGAGGCTGAAGACAACATGATGCAGGGGCCTGCCAAACCAGTACCCAGCTTATATCAGCCAGCCCAACACAAAACAGAGTATCCGCCTGTTCCGGCGCATACTATCACCTCGGTTTTTGTTTTGTGTAAAACTAGCAAATATACATCCGCTGCAGTACCTGTTCCTTTCCTAAAGTGATATCAGTATAGCATAATGCCGCCAGCACGTCAAGGGGCGGCTTGAAAAAACATGGAAGTTCCGCTATAATAAAATATTATACCCATGGTGAAGATAAAACATGTATTTCTATTTCGGGTAAAACGATGGGGAAGATCATGGAAAGACTTTTAATTGTTGATGGAAGCAACCTGTTGTTTCAAATGTTTTTTGGTATGCCGGCAAGAATAGTCAACAAACAGGGCAAGGCGATTCAAGGCACGCTTGGCTTTGTCGGTGCACTGTTGAAAATGATTCGTAAGATCGAGCCGACACATATCGCGGTATTGTTTGACGGAGAACACGAAAACGACCGTTCTGCTCTTGACGCCGATTACAAGGCGAATCGAGTGGATTATAGTGAGCTGCCGGAGGAAGAAACACCTTTTTCCCAGCTGCCGGATATATTGGCGGCTCTTGATTATCTGCACATCAAACATGCAGAAACGGTTATTTGTGAAGCCGATGATTGGATTTCGGGTTATGCTTTGACCTATGGAACAGAAACAGAGATGATCATCTCCTCTTTTGACAGCGATTTCTTTCAACTGATAACCGATAAAGTGTCTGTGCTCAGGTATCGTGGAGATCATACCGTCATTTGCACACCTGATTACATCAGGGAAAAGTTCTGCATTTCACCTTCACAATATGCAGATTTTAAATCCCTTACTGGAGATACATCGGATAACATTCGGGGAGCAGATAAGGTCGGACCAAAAACAGCCGCTTTACTGCTTAATGAGTTTGGTACTCTGGATCATATTCTTGCTAACGCAGAAAAGATCAACAAACCATCCATTAAGGCGTCTATTATCAAGAGCACAGAAAGATTAAAAATCAATTATCACCTCATTAAGCTTGGCAACACAGCACCGTTGCCATTTGCCCTGCATGAACTTGGGTATCACGATCATGGAATGACAACAAACGAAGTCATGAAAGGAATTGGATTAAGATAATTCCTCCATTGGAAACTGGGAATCGTTCCAACCCTCTGGGTAAAGAGGTAAAGAGAAAAAGAGAAAAAGTTGCAGCTTGCAATTTTGTAACAAGTTATGTATCGCAACACACGAAAGAGAATCTCCTTTTTTCATGCCTGTTTTTCTCAAAAACACAGCGTTAAAGTAAAAAAGAATTCACATAAAAGATTTCCTCCAACCCCCAGGTGGTTCCCCGTGGCGTTCAACCCTGCAAAGAAACCCCATGCAGGATCAATGAAAATATCCATAAAAATCTGTATACAATCTCAGGAAAAGGACGGATGACACAGATGAACAGCTTTAATACATTGGCGCTGGCGCATCAAGTGATTGCTGAACATGTACGCCCCGGCGATTTTTGCATCGACGCAACGGCGGGGAGAGGCAGGGATACGGTTTTCCTTTGCGAACTGGTGGGAGAAACGGGAAAAGTACTGGCTTTCGATATCCAGGAAGAGGCAGTGGCCAGCACCTGTGCGCTGCTCAGGGAAAAAGGGCTGTCCGATCGGGCGCAGGTGGTTTTAGACAGCCACAGCCATATGGACCAGTATGCCCCGCCGGAGAGCGTGGACTGTATTGTATTTAATTTCGGTTATCTGCCGGGCGGCGACCATACCATATTCACCCGGTCCGAAACCAGCATCGCCGCCATTGAACAGGGGCTTAAACTCTTAAAACCCAACGGGCTGATGAGCCTTTGCATTTATTACGGAGGAGACAGCGGCTATGCGGAGAAGGATGCACTGCTCGCTTATCTGAAAACCATTGACAGCAAGCGGTATACCGTAGTGGTCTGTTCGTTTTACAACCGTCCGAATGACCCGCCCATCCCGGCGTTTATTACCAGGGATTAAACTGACAGCCGTGCGGCTGGATGGCTGGATCTGCCGTATCGCGGGCAGGGTTTCGTTTTTCCCCGGTTTGCGGAGAACAGGAATCCATCCAAACATAAAAAACAGCGTGTGCCAGAAGGGCTATGCGGGATAAGGATGTATGGTTGATCAATATACCGCCAAAGCAGAGGATGTCAAGTTTCAGTTGTTTTGTTAATGATAATCGTGATATTTTTCTCCTAAAATCATTAATTCATCAGCTTCATGAAATCTTGCCAAAGAACAAAGACTGCGATATAGTTCAACCTTATCTACCGCTTTTTCTTTTTGAACATTTAACTCCTTAACAATAAACCTTTTCTTTTTTCTGTCAAAATTGCAATCCACAAACCCCGCCAACTGATTTTTGGACAAAATGGATAGCGGCCATTTCATACCCTTTTTCTTAAAATACTCGAATCTAAAAGAGTAAGAAAAAAAGGTGTTCAACCAACGCTTATCCCGTATAATCCCTTCCATAGGGGATAGCAAGGTGACTTCATCTGTACATTCTGTCCTGTGTTGTTGTAAAACTGCTAACAACTTGTTCGCGGCAACATAGGTTTTCTTTAAACCTTCTACACGGATGTCGGTAATCATTTCCTTAAGCCTAAGAGATGCAATCGCCATTGATATGTCTTCTGTGTTCAATCCGGTAATCGCTTTCATATGCGTTATGTCGGTGATGCCAAATGAACAAATGAGCTTGTATAAAATAGCCTCAACAGCATCGATGCGGTTCCTTTCAATCACTGAGGATTTCTCTTTCAGTAAATCCTCTTTTAAAGCAAACACAGGTTGCCTAAATGTTCCGGGCAATCTGCCACAAACGACGATATCATTGGTTTGCCTCATACTATAAAAGACCTGAAAAATCGGAAGAAATCCATGAAACGACTCTTGTTTTTGACTCTCCTTAAATGCGTTATGTTCCGCAACCAGACCAAGATGCTCCCACAGATTATGTTCCGTGCAGGAGCCGATTTCATGAAAGGCTTGTCTTAGTTTCTCCTCCTCTGCTGCCAATAGTGAATTGCTTCTACGCTCACGCTTTTGCTGCTCTCTTGAGCCTCCCCGGTGTACAATTCTTTCTGTTGCGACATCATAGATATCCAATTCACGAGTGGGAACAGTAAAAAGATTTCGTTTAAAAAGATTTGCTTCAACAAGTTCCCTTTCATTATAAGCGACTTTGTCGTAATCCGTGACCTTAAAACCCGGTACTCTACTCCAAAGAGCCAAGTAGTGATTCAAATGCAAAATAGGACAGGGGTCATACTGTATGCCCGATAAATCAGACACCACTTGTACAACACTATTTTTATCTTTATCCAGCAGACATTGCCCAGATAGAATTAATGTTCGCGCTTCATTTATGGTTATTAGCATATGACGTCATCGACACCTACTTTCATCATAAAAGTGTTTTTCATTCTCTCGTATCTGTTCCCACCCGTTCCCCATCGGTCGGGGGTGAAGCGACACGCCGACAGGCGGCGCAGTTTACATAAAACCCGGACCGACGGAAAGACGATATGGGTCACGTGGCAGCTTATCCATCGGGACGCTCACCCCGCCCGTAGTGGCGTTTCCCTGCGGGAGTGCCCACGGCACTTTACCGCAAGTGTCAGAGTGGGTCATACACTTAGGATAATCGGGTGAAATACTTCCAATTTCCATGTACTTTTGACTAAAAATATACCATAAACATATGAATATTTCAATTGCTGAAAATGTGATGACAAATTAGGCGTTTGGCGAGATTTTTCAGACAGCTTCCCGGTGCTGTTTTACCGGCTTCATGAGCTTTTTCGAATTTTTAGAAGGCTGTCGAGGCCTTCTAAAAATTTTACTCCGCTGCCTCCGGCAGCTCCGATTACCCGGAGATTTTGAAAAAATCAACGGGTAATCGTTTTGCCCATGTTCGCTCCATGGTACGCCGTTGCCGTGGCTTACCCGTGTCGCTCGTCTCTCCAGCGTCCGGCGGGAGAGACGCACAGCCTTTTCGGGCTTGCTGTGCTGACTTGGAATCAGTTACCGCCATATCGTCTGGACAGGTCGCTGCTTCTTCGAACCGTTTGCCGCCATATCGTCTGGACAGGCTGCTGCTTCTTCGAACCGTTTGCCGCCATTATCCGTCTGGACAGGCTGCTGCTTTCCACTCCTTTCATCATTCAAACCTCTATCTTTCATATGACGGATGATGAACACTCTTAAAAATGCGAAAAAGCGGCGCCCTCTTCATCAGGAGGACGCCGCCCGCAGCACCTGCCCGACGAAAGGTTCGATGTTTCGTCAGGCGGCAAGGCTGGGAATGTTCTGAATCTTTCGGCCAGCTTCTGCTTTTTCTCCGTACGCCTGTTCTGTCTTTTCCCGCTTCGCTTTTAGTATGACAGATATTATGAATAAAAAACAAGCAAACGGGAAAATCCGTTTGCTTGTTTTTTTTTCCTTATGCCCGGTTTCCCTTCTGCTTTTAACATCCTTATTCGGCAGGTGGCAAACGGCACACGCTGTTTTTTTATGTTTGAAGAAGGTTGCATAACACTGCATGTGACGGCAAAGCGGGCACTGAAGACTGCCCGAGTTTCAGCCAACTGCTGTTCTGCAAATGCTGGCACCTGCGCGCTACAGATGTCCGTTTAGCGGGAGGCCACAGGCCGGCAACGCTTATGGTGCCGGTCAAAGTCTTTGCTTCAGTACCGGACGTCCTTATTCGGGAAGGGTATGAGGAGCGGGGGATTGGAGACAGAGGGAAAGCAGATCGTTGACATCTGCAGTGGCCAGGCATTCGACCGTATCCGCGGCACCGTAGTAGATTTTTACCTCCCCGGTGTCCTCCAAAATCATGCCGCCCGGAAAAATCACATTCTGCCGGAATCCTTCTTCCGCTTCGTACGGCGCTTCGGGCGCAATCAGCGGAGTTTTGGACAATCCGATGATTTTGGAAGGATCGTCTGCGTCGAGCAGCATAATCCCTGCGGAATACCGCTTCTTCCAAGTATCTTCCCAGCCATTTTTACCCCGGCTGTGATCGATATCGACTGCATGAAACAGGGTCAGCCAGCCTTTTTCCGTTTTAACCGGCGGGGCGGCAGGGCCGATTTTATCATTGGCATAGGGAACATCCTCAACGGCAAGCACCAGTTTGGATTCTCCCCAGAAACGAAGGTCCGGGGACAAAGAGAGCCAGGTGTCAAACCGGTCCCGTCCCCATCGGGAATAAACCGGCATCGGGCGCTCCAGCCGGGCATACATTCCGCCGATTTTTTCGGGAAACAGAACCATATTCCGATTGTCCGGCAAGGAAAGACTGAGAATCTCAAAACCGGTCAGACCATGCGTACGGGCAATACCGCCGCGCAGGCCATGCCGTGTATCCATTGCAAAACAGATATAGACTTCTCCCTCCATCACGGTCAGGCGGGGATCATATACCCGCAGGATTTCCGGATCATCAAACTGCTCCAGGGTGACAAAGGGTTTGGGTTCCGCCTTCCAGCAAATACCGTCATCGCTGTATGCAATGCCCAGATTACAGCCGCCGAATTGTACGCCGCCCTGATGGTCATAATCATTTCGGAAAACCATCACATAGCGCCCTTCATATTTGACAACACCGGCATTAAAGATCAGTTCCGCATTGTAGGGAATATCCTTTTTGGAAAGCACCGGGTTCTGCGGGCATCGCCGCAGAACCGGGCTGGAATGCAAAACGGGTTCTAAGAGCATGCTTATTATCTCTCCTGTTCCTTATCTCCTGCTAACTGGTACAGGATTATTTCCTGGCACTGACAGGGGCTTCATAACGGATCCGGATATGGGGGAGTTTGGGGATAACGGTATAGTAGTTATCCTGCCAGTCCGCTCCCTGGGACGGATCATTCTCACCGCTAGCCGGCGGAGCAAAGATATGCAGGTCCATTTTGCAGCCGGAAGTCAGAGGCTTTTTGAAGAATGCGGACATCATATCCACACAGCCGACACCCGGCGCTTTATAGAACCAGTGCCCGTTGATCTCCATCATGAGGTTCAGGTCTTTGAGTTCGTCATCAAAATAGACCTCGCAGAAAACGGGGTTTTGCTCAAACTCGAGGGGGATGGCAATACCGTCGGAATCCTCGGAGCTGCCCCAGCGGAGCCGTGCGGGGAAGGAAACTTCCTGGCCGTTCTGCATGGTGGGCTGGAAGTAGGGGTGATGGATCATATTTTTATAGACATCCATGACGGGCTGTTCGACGCCGACATCAGGATTATTGGGATCTTCGATTTCCAGGCCGAGACGGCCGCGGTCGCGGAACTGATAATAGGTAAAGCCGCTGAACCAGCTCTCAGGGCCGTCTTTGATGCGGTCAAACCATTCCTGCATGATCTCCGCCTGCTCGTAGGGGCCGGTTGTGTCGCCATCCGCGTTGCATTCAGACATGACCATGGGTTTGCTCACACCGCCGCAGAGATATTTCCAGCGTTCATAGCTCATTTTGGTCATTTGCAGGACATCTTTGACAGGCGTCCGGCTGGAGGTATGTACCCCTTTTTCCGCGATGTCGTTCGGCCAACCCCAATGGAGCGCCAGATACTTGTCCACGGACCAGATATCGGTGACTTTCACCGCTTCCATAAATTCCTCTTCCATCACGGTTTTTTCTGCGTTCATCTCTTCGATGCCGCCGATACAGAGGATGGTCAGCACGTTGGGCGCTTCCCGTTTCACAATCTTATGGAACCGGACATAGAAGTCCGCTACTTCCTGATAGGTGCAGCGCTTGTTAAAGGAAAACCACTTGCCCGTGGCTTCATGATTGATCCGCAGAAAGACCCGGCCGAAGGTCCGCAGGTCCTGCGCAATGGCGATCAGCTGCTCATCGCTGACATGCGGGTCTACAGTCAGGGTCAGGAGCACGTCCTGTCCATGCCGGCGGACATCCCGCATGAAGTTGAACGGTTCGCCTTCCCGGTTGCCTTCCAGTCCTCCCAGGTAAGGAAAATAGTCGTCATACGGATATCCCCACGCACCGCCGACGCCGTCATTTTCATGCGCAACGCTTGCCCGGAGGGGCCAGCCTTCATCCAGCGGATAGTAGCAGTACATCAGATTGATGGCACGATGCGGGCGGCCGAGTTTGTGCAGGATATAATCCTGGTTCACGTATTCGCCGCGTTCGCTTCCGTCGCCTAAATCCACAGCGCAGGGCGCAGGACCTAAATGGACGCTTTTTACTTTTAAAAGATCACTCATGTTGTAACCTCCCAAATTTTTATTTTTAAGCAGTATTAAATACTAGCAGTATAGCATAGGAAACAGGACTTGACAATGCAAACTGAAATGATTTTTTAGAATAATTTTCAGAAAAGACCCATGGAAAAGAAGCGCTTGCATTTTTTCAATGGAAAAGGTAGAATACAAACAAAGAATCGAAAAGCGCAGGCAGGTCTTTGGAGAACAGATGCGAAAGGAATGAATGACGGATGGAATTGACAGAAGGAATTTTACAATACAGAAAAAAGGATTTCAGCGGGGTGGATTTTTCGGATTTGGAACTCTGCGGCTACAGCTTTGAAGAATGCCGGTTCAACGGGGCGGATTTCAGCCGGTTTTCCGGTAAGCGCTGTCTGTTTGTCCACTGCGATTTTTCCTATGCCCATATGAGCGGTGCGGAGTTCGACGGCTGTGTTTTGACAGGCTGCCTTTTTCGGGGCGCCAGCCTTTTCTGCGTGGGGTTATATGAATGCAAAGCGACCGGGACCTCGTTTGATCAGGCCAATCTGGCCGGACTGACCATCCGGCGTGGCAATTTCTCCTATGCATCTTTTGCCGGATGCGACCTGCGCAAAATAGATCTGCAGGGAGTCGGTCTGGCACACGCGGACCTGCGCCGGTGCAACCTGAGACAGGCCAAACTTTGCGGTGCAGATCTTTCCCACGCCATGGTACAGGGGACGGATTTCCGGGAAGCAGACCTGCGGGACAGCCTTTTGTCCGGCGCGGATATGAAAAGTGCGGTGCTGGGAAAAACACGGATTGATCTCCCGCAGGCACTGGTCATTGCAGAGAGCATGGGCTGCCTGTTCGAGTAAAACAGATGCGATGGCCGTCGATGGTATTTCTGCTCTAAGTAAAAACGCCCACGCATATTTCCGACGGACAGAAACAGCGTGTTGTGATTGTCTGTGGTGCCGGCGTTATCCTGGCGATGCGCCGGCCGGAGCATAGAACAGCAAAACGAATGCAGAAATTATGCGGATTTTTTCACAGCTGCACCGGGCAGGAAAAACAATCGTTTGAATTACGTGAATGACGCAGGATGATCAAATCGCGGCATATGCAAAACAGGTTATAAGAAGATCAGATGGGAGAATTCCAGCCTCTGCATCAGGATATCCCGGAGAAGATAGAGTGTATCCCATTGACCCCGGGTCGTCGTGTCGGGAGATGATGAAATGAACAGCCGACGCAATGACTTTTTTCATATATACCCGGATACAGAAGATCCCGTTGCCGTTAAAGTATCCGCAAAATAAAAATATCTCTGATGAAAGAGAATCCATGACAATGCTCCATCTGAAAGGGAAAAAGAAGGTTGCCTTTTTAGAAATGATCCTTTATAATGAAAGAAAAGAAGCAGGTTTGAGGCGGATTCGAACAATAGACCAATGAAAAGAGGAGAGCAGTTATGGTTTACAGAGAGTTTGGAAACACCGGCATTAAAATGTCAACACTCGGATTCGGCGCCATGCGGCTGCCAATGATGGATCTGAACGGCAAGCGGGTCATTGATGAGGACAAAGCCATTCCGATGATCCACAGGGCTTTTGAACTGGGTGTGAATTATATCGATACGGCGCCCGGATACTGTGACGGTTTGAGCGAAATTACCGTCGGCAAGGCGGTCAACAGCTGGAAAAACGGCCGCATTTATGTATCGACCAAAAATCCGATCGAAGATAACAGCGGGGATCACTGGCGCGCAAGGCTGGAAAACTCCTTAAAGAAAATCAACCGGGACAGCATTGATTTTTACCATATGTGGGGGATCAATCTGGCAACCTACCAAAACAGCATCCTGGCCCCCAACGGCCCGCTGGAGGCAGCGCTCCGGGCAAAAGAAGAAGGGTTGATTCAGCATATGTCCTTCTCCTTCCATGACGCGCCGGACAACATGATCCCGATCATTGACAGCGGGTACTTTGAATCCGTTCTGATGCAGTATAATCTGCTTGACCGTTCCAACGAGCGCAATATTGATTATGCGCACAGCAAAGGGTTGGGCGTAGTGATTATGGGACCGGTTGGCGGCGGCCGGTTGGGCGCGCCCTCTAAGGTCGTTCAGGAACTGCTGGGCGGAAAAATCAAGAGCACGCCGGAACTTGCACTGCGGTTCGTGCTGGCCAACCCCCATGTCAGCGTAGCGCTTTCCGGCATGAGCAGTATAGAGATGGTCGAGGAAAACGCCAAGGTTGCCTCCATTGAAGGCGTGCTGTCAGAAAAAGAGGCGGCTGTCATTCAGGAGATGTTTGAGGAAAACAAGAAGCTGGCGGGGCTTTACTGTACCGGTTGCCGGTACTGCATGCCCTGTGAACAGGGTCTCAATATCCCGCACTTGTTTACGTTGATGAATTATCACCGCGTTTATGGCCTGACCGATCTGGCAAAGGCGGAGTATCAAAAGGTTATTGCCGGAAAGGAAGAACATCTGGGAAAAGATATTTCCTATTGTATTCAGTGCGGCCAGTGCGAGAGCAAATGTCCACAGCACCTGCATATTATTGAAAAGCTGGCAGAGACCGAGCAGGCACTGCGCGGATAGTCCTGTTCCTTTTGCCCCATTTGTCCCTTTATATGCCCTGTATCCCCGTCTGGGGATACAGGGCTTTTTTGCTGTACAAAAACTTCCGGCGAATCCGGCCGCCGCGATTGGGGAGCGATGGGATGGCCGCATTGCCTGGTTTTTTCATTCATTTGTCCATATCCCGGATGGAAGTTTCTCAATAGTGCCTGCGAGGGCTATAGGATCCAGGCTTTTCATCGAAAAAATGCAGAGCAGTTCACAGCAGCCTTCCCGCCCAGGTGTTTCAATGATTTTTAAGCATGCATCCGGCTTTGTTGTGCATTCTTTGCAGCATGACCGCGTTGTATTTCAAGATGTTTTGATCACCGTCTTATCCATTCTGTTGTCCTGTTTTTTGTTGAATTTCTATTGTCAGGGGTACGGTACCCACATATTGAGCAGGGGGAAGAAACTGATACATCCGCGGCCAGATTTCTTTCCCAAAATATGACAGGTGGATCATGCTGATTGCTAGGAAAGGTTTACGCCGGTGAACGGGGATCCCGGTTTTTAATCGGGAAACGCGTTGCATGTTCATAAGACTCGAAAATATTGTCAGAGATGAAAAAACAGTTGACAAACCCGAAGAATCGAAGTACGATTGTATTACATGATAAATACAATTGGAAAGGAAGGCGGCTGTATGGGAGATCCTGCGGAAACCATGGAATATAATCAAAAGAGTCCGATTTATCTTCAGATTATGGATTACGTGAAGATGCAACTGGTATCCGGCGCCTGGAAGGCAGGGCAACGTGTTTTGCCGGTGCGCGAGCTGGCCGCCGGATTTGGCGTAAACCCCAATACAATGCAGCGCGCACTGGCAGAGCTGGAACGGGAAGGGCTGATGTACACAGAGCGGACCGCCGGACGGTTTATTACAAAGGATGAGGCGTTGATCGCGGCAGTCCGCCGGGATACGGCCGAAAAAATTCTGGATGAATTTATTGGACAGATGCAGAAAATCGGTTATAGTGATCAGCAGATTGTTGCGTTGGTGGAAAAGAGGATAGAACAATGAGTCTGGTAGAAGTCAGTGGACTGACCATGCGTTATGGATGGCAGTATGTACTGGAAAATTTGTCGTTTCAGATCGAACCCGGCCGGATTGTTGGACTGCTGGGACCGAACGGATGCGGCAAAACGACGACAATGAAAATTCTGGCAGGACTTTTGCCTGGATATGGGGGACAGGTGCGGATTGATGGGCATGCGCCGGATCAGTATACCCGCTCGGTCATTTCGTATCTTCCGGAAAAGACCTACCTGACGGATTCTTCCCGACCGGTAGATGCGCTGCGTATATTTTCTGATTTTTATGCCGATTTTGACCGGCGGCGCGCAGAGTCCATCCTGATGCAGATGCAGATCGACCTTCGCCAGCCGGTCCGGCTGATGTCCAAAGGCATGCAGGAAAAGTTACAGCTTGCGCTGGTCATGTCCAGGCGGGCTAAGCTCTATATCCTGGATGAGCCGCTTGGCGGGGTGGATCCGGCCGCGCGCCGGGTCATCCTGGACGCGATCCTGCAGAACTATACAGAACAGTCTTCCATCCTGCTGTCTACCCAGCTGATTCAGGACGTGGAGCGGATTTTTGACGATGTCTTATTGATGGGAAGCGGAAAGATTGTGCTTTCCGGTCATGCCGACGAAATCCGGGCAGCCAGAGGGCAATCGCTCAACCAGGTGTTTGAGGAGGTGTTTGCATGCGCAGAAACATGTGCGGAAATCTGATCCGGCAGGAATTTTGGCAGGTATATAAAGTGTACGGCGGATTTTTGATTATAGCGGCTCTTCTGGGCACAGGTTGCTTTTTGCTGGGGTATACCGGGAATGGGACATTGCTGCTTGTGGCAGGCATTCTGCTTTTCTGCTGTGCTCTTTTGGCGACGTTGTTCGGCACGGTCTATACGGCTTTCCGGTATCATCGGAGCATGTTCAGCAGGGAAGGATACCTGACACAGACGTTGCCGGTTTCCAGAACCATGCTTCTGACCGGCAAGACGCTGGCCGGGACGATGGGCATGCTTCTCTGCTCTCTGACAAGCTGTCTGCTGCTTGCACTTGGGTTTTCTCTGTTTTTTCAGGGGATCGAACTGCTCTCCCAGTATCTTCCGGGAACCATGACGCCTCAAGAGATCGAGATGCTTCCGGCCATGCGGGGCTTAACCGCGGCCGGTATCCGCTCCAGCCTGCTGACCGGTGTTTTCTGTGCGCCGGGTCATGTGCTGGCGTCGTATCTGGCGGTGACATTGGCCAATATCGGGTCTCTCAGCCGGCATCATGTCCTGTTTTCTTTCCTGTTTTACGGCGGTTATCTGGTGGTCTTACAGTTCATGGGCTCTCTTTTTACTGTACTGGCCATGCCGCGGATGCCGGATGGCGCAGATCTGCCCCAGGTGTTTACTTATTTGGAGCAGTTGCAGAAATTTGTGGATCGGATGACCCTGCTTTCCTGCCTGTGCAGTTTGCTGGCATCCGTGGGGATCTTCCTGCTGATTCGCTGGTTGCTGGAAAAGAAAACGATGGTTCGATAAGGCAATCCGGCGGTTGAACATGCAGCTTTCAGATATCGGCATACTTTTGCTCAGAGTCGAATGGACATGTCCTTTGGATCAGACGAATGGCGTTGACTTTCGATACAGGACGGAGTATAATAATATATAATATAGAAGAAGAAAATTAATCCAGAAGGGGAAGCATCCATGCCGCGATTTTTTACTGTAGCAGTAGACGAAAAAAAGGCTGTGCTAACCGGTCCGGACGCTGCGCATATTACCAAATCCCTCCGAATGCACGCAGGAGAAGAACTGATTGTCTGCGACTGTGCGGGAAATGATTATCTTTGCACAATCGAATCGGTGGGAGAAACCGTTGTGGCAAAGGTTTTGCAGAAACAGCCCTGTCAGAGTGAGCCGAGTCTCCGACTGCGTTTGTTTCAGGCGCTGCCCAAGGGGGACAAAATGGAGTGGATTACCCAGAAGGCAGTGGAACTGGGTGTCAGCGAAATTATTCCGGTGCTGACAGAACGCTGCATATCCCGCCCGGACGGGCCATCCATGCGGAAAAAGGCCGCCAGATACCAAAAAATTGCGGAAGAGGCGGCCAAGCAGTCAGGCCGGGGCATCATCCCGCGGTTTGGAGAACTGGTTACCCTGCAGGAGGCGGTCGATGCCATGATACAGGACCAGCTGGCCATCGTCTGCTACGAGCGGGGCGGGAAAAGCCTTTCTGAACTCGTTGACGGACAGGAAAGAACCGGCTCTGTTTTGATCGGCAGCGAAGGGGGATTTGCTCAGGAAGAAATCCATCTGATGGCTGCAGCCGGTGTACAGGTAGCCGGGTTGGGGCCAAGGATCCTGCGATGTGAGACTGCGCCGCTTTGCGCGGTTTCTCTGCTGATGTTTTTAACCGGAAATCTGTAACCGATTCCCACAGATTTCTGTTTTTAAAAACAAATATATTTGGAAAATAAAATTTGCATTCCAGCGGTCATATCCTGGGACAGGATGTTCATACTAGAAAACAGGGACAATCGGGTGTTTGGGAAGATGGTGATCGACAGAATGGGATTGCTGCACAAAGGCCCAAAAATCAGAAAAGGAGTGTTGTCATTGAAAAAGCCATTTATTATTTCCATGATTGCCTTTTTAGCGGCGCTGGCGGGAGCGGCCTTAGCCATCGCAGTGCTGATCAAAAAGAAAAAGGCAGAGAATGTATACGAAATGGAGGAAGATCTGGCACTGGATATGAATGATCTGGAAGAACTGCAGGACGCTGGATTCTATACTTCCATGCCAGATGAGGCAGAGACGGCGGATACACCGGCCGGAGAGGAAAAGCAGGAAGAAGATCCGCTGCCGGAGCCGGGCAGCGAAGCGCTGTAGCCGGTATGACAAATCAGAAAGCGTGAAAAATAAAACTCCGTCAGCAACCGGCGGAGTTTTATTTTTCAGTAACTGGATTTTTGGCGGCGGACAGGGGAGAAAGAGATGGAAAAAGATGAAATTTTTATGCGTATGGCCATTCAGCAGGCCGAACAGGCAGCGGCCCTGGGCGAGGTTCCGGTCGGCGCGGTGGTCATTCGAAATGAGGAGGTTATTGCATCCGGCCATAACCTGCGCGAGACCCAAAAAAACGGCCTTTATCATGCCGAACTGATCGCGCTGCACCGTGCCTGTGGGGTGCTGGGGGGATGGCGGCTGCCAGGGTGCACCCTCTATGTGACGCTGGAACCCTGCCCCATGTGTATGGGGGCGGCGATCAATACACGAATTGCACGTGTTGTTTTTGGTGCGTCTGACCCAAAGGCGGGAACCTGCGGTTCCCTGTTTTCTTTAACCGCCTATCCGGTGAATCATAAACCGGAAATTACTGGCGGGATATTGGAGGAAGAATGCCGGTTGCTGTTGCAGAGTTTTTTCAGAAAACTGAGAAATTCAGATTAAAAGTCCATAAAATCATGTCATTCAACAGTTTCAACGGTTTTCAACAGGGCAAAGCAGGCGAAAAAATCAAGTTTTCAACATTTCGAATGTTGAAAAGGTTGAAAAGTGTATATTATGTCGGAATATTACATACTGTAAATCAAGAGAAAATCTAGACAAAAATTACGAATTTTTTTGTTCAAGAAATCCATGGCGCCAAACCATGAAATCCCATGCAGGGGATTGTATTCGGAGGGGTTTCCCGTTATAATAGAGTACAGAAATTTGCTCGGCGGTCTGTCCCTTCGGACTGTCCGTTTTGGTTTTTTTTGTTTGACAGAGGATGCTTCCGGAAAATAGAAAGGGGCTTTTGCGATGCTGCAGATTGATTTGAAGAAAAAAACAGCGCTGGTGACCGGAGCTACCGGCCAGCTGGGACGCGTCATGGCCCGCACGCTGGCAGACTGCGGTGCGGATCTCATTGTACACTATCACAGAAATGAGACGTATGCCCGGCAACTGGCCGCAGAACTGCAGGAAAAGGGCGTTCGGACCTTCTGCGTGCAGGCGGACGTCACAAATGCGGATGATGTGGCTGCGATGAAAGAAAAAATTCAGAATGAATTTTATATGCCGGATATTCTAGTGAATAACGCCGTGATCCAATACCAGTGGAAGCCGGTGTTGGAACAGGATATTGCAGACTATGAAAGCCAGTTTAAAAGCTGCGTACTGCATAACGTGCATATGGTGCAGGCTTTTGTTCCTCATATGGCGGAAAGGAACTACGGCCGGGTGATCGCCATCAATACCGAATGCATTATCCAGTGCCATCCCGGGCAGTCGGCTTATGTGGCGGGTAAACGCGGGCTCGACGGGCTGGTCAAGGTTCTGGCCAAAGAAGTCGGTCCTTCCGGTATTACGGTCAATGAAGTCGCACCAGGATGGACCGTCAGCGAACAGGACCGCCAGCGGAATACAGAGGCCGTCCCAAGTTACGACGCGCATGTCCCGCTGCGCCGCCGCGGGACCGATCAGGAGGTCGCCAATGTCGTCGCTTTCCTGGCGTCAGATTTGGCGGGATTTATTACGGGCGCGTATATCCCCTGTTCGGGCGGAAACGCGATGCCCAATATTTAAGAAAAACATATTCTGTGCCTTTTTCGGCATATCATAGGATGTTTGGCGGCTACCGGAAGGAGACCACGGGGTGGAACGGGTGAAGCAGGCCGTCAGCAGATTGACAGAGTGATCCGGCACCAGCCTGTTCTGGAGGTTGATGGATCACAGTGCGGGGGGATTTGATTTGCAGGAATGTCATAAAGGGCAGCGGACCTGGGCGGAGGTCAATCTGGATCATCTGGTACATAATCTGCAGGTGATCCGGAAAATGCTGCCGGAAAAAACACAGGTATTGGCCGTCGTGAAAGCCGATGCATATGGACACGGGGACCGGCATGTCGCCGCAGAACTGGAAAAGCAGGGCGTTGGATTTTTTGGAGTTTCCAACCTGGATGAAGCCGTTGCGCTGCGGGCGGCGGGAATTCGGGGGGAGATCCTCATCTTCGGTTACACGCCGGCTGCGTCCTGCCGGGTCCTGGCGGATCAGCGGATCACCCAGGCAGTTTATTCGCTTTCCTATGCCCGCGCGCTGAGCCGGGAGGCTGCGCTGGCGGGCTGCCGGGTACAGGTCCACAACAAGCTGGACACCGGAATGGGCAGAATCGGGTTTGCCTGTGCAGGGGGAACGGCCTGTATCGAGGAACTGCGGACGGTCTATCAGCTGCCGGGCCTCCAGGTGACAGGAACTTTTACCCATTTATCCCACTCTGACAGCAGGGATGACGATGCCCAGGCATTTACCCAACAGCAGCGGGCGTTATTTATGGCGGCTGTCGCCGCACTGCAGAAAGAGGGGCTTGATACCGGGGTTTTACATATCCAGAACTCGGCCGGGATTCTTTTGCATCCGGACTGGAATTATGACATGGCCCGTGCGGGCATTATTCTCTATGGGCAGAATCCGGCGCCGGAGTGCGCAGGGATGGCAGACCTGCGGCCTGTGTTGGAATTAAAGTCCTGTGTTTCCATGGTGAAAACCGTGGCGGAGGGAACGCCGATCAGTTATGGACGGACCACGGTGACTACACGTGAGACACGGGTTGCGACCATCCCTGTGGGCTATGCGGACGGATATCCCCGGATCCTTTCCCGGCGGGCGTCGGTGCTGATCAGCGGCCGGCGCGCACCAATTTTGGGTAATATCTGCATGGACCAGATGATGGTGGATGTTACGGATATCCCCGGCGTCCAGGAAGGGGATCTGGTGACGCTTTTTGGAACGGATGGTCCCGAGACCATCACCCTGGATGAGCTGGCGGAACTGGCCGGAACCATCAGCTATGAACTGACCTGCATGCTCAGCCTGCGGGTTCCCCGCGTTTATATCCGGAACGGACAGGTGGTGGGGCAGGTGCAATATAACAATCCGCAGGCGCTGTTGGCCAGTGAAGTGACGGATGGCTCCCGGTTGCGGCGGTGACAGGGGATTTATCTGCTTACAGGTACGTGGATGACCGGCCCGCCGGCAGCGGGCTGGCTCATGATGTTGTGAGTGCCGGTGGATCAACTGGCTCAACATGGATGCCGGACAGAGCCGGCGGCTGTCCTCACTCAAACGGGCGGGGTCTGCCGGGAGATATTTTACCCGTCTTTTCCTGAACGGACGGGATGATTCGGCGCTGGCTGTACCTCCGGATAACCAAATTTGGACGCAAATCATAAAAAGTCTGAAAAAGAACTTGACTTTATCAAAGACGTATGGTATACTTTTTCAAGTGATTTAGAGATCATATAGATGATATGCGCCCATAGCTCAGCTGGATAGAGTGTTTGACTACGAATCAAAAGGTCGAGAGTTCGAATCTCCCTGGGCGCACTGAAAAAAACCGAACGGATTTCCGTTCGGTTTTTTTATTTCAAGATGTACGTGTTAGAAATATATGGAAAAAAGAGTTTTTTTAACAGATACAAATCAATAGTCCAGCGGCGACAAACAGCGTTTTGACCGTGCTTTTTCCAAACAAAAACAACAGCCTTTGACAGGATTCTACAGATGGTGTAGTGGTAATATTCAATAAATTCCGGGCAAATAGGTTGACGTATATAGATAAAAGTGCTATAATACAGATAATATTTCTAGGGTATATCAAATATGTTAAGCAATTTATACAAATTATCTCAGGCTCTATAGAGTAATTTACACGAAAACCAAACGTGCAGACAGATTCTTGCAAAAAATGCTTGCATTCTTGTCTGGTTTATGATTAAATCGAAGAGCAGTGGTCTTGTCATCGGGACAATAGTTTTTTTCTTTTGTCCAAATTACAGACAAAAGAAACTATTTTTTAGAGAAATAAGGAGATCGAGTTCATGTCAAAAGCGTCTATTCGTATATCGACAGCTAAGAAACTTTGCAAGACATCTGATTCCTTATACGGAATCTTTTTTGAGGATATCAATCATGCGGGAGACGGCGGACTCTATGCAGAAATGCTCCAAAACCGTGCATTTGAGGATGGCGTTGTTCCCAAGGATTGTACATATGAAGAAAATACCGGCTGCATTGTTTCCACTACAGGATGGCGTTGCAGCTTTCCGTATTACCATGGGGTCGCCGCATGGGAGGTCAGCGAAGGCGCGACAATGGCGCTCAATAGTGAAGACACCCTCAACGTCAACCGTCCCCGCAGTTTGGATGTGCAGTTTGAAAAGACGGGCAGCCGCCTTCTAAACCGCGGTTATGCCGGACTACATATTGAACAGGGAAAGACCTATAAAACCATTTTATTTATTAAAAATACAGGCAATACACCTGCCAAATTGCAGATCGGATTTGCAGGAAGCAACGGCCAGCAGGCTGTGTGCGGCAGTGTTACAGCCGACAAAGACAGCTTTGAAAAATTTGAACTGATTCTTGAAGCAACTTTTACAGATATCGATGCGCGTTTTATGGTGCAGGCTGAGGACAGCTGCTCGGTTCGTCTGGGATATACCTCCCTTATGCCTACCGACACTTTTATGGGCAGAGAAAACGGCGTGCGGAAGGATCTTGCGATGCGTTTAAAAGAGCTTTCCCCCGCTTTCCTCCGTTTCCCCGGCGGATGTATTGTAGAAGGTTTCAGCCGGGAAACGGCGATGATGTTTAAGAACAGCATCGGTCCGGTCTGGGAACGTCCCGGCCACTGGTTGCTTTGGGCTTACCGCACCACCAACGGTTTGGGGTATCTGGAATACCTTCAGTTCTGTGAAGATATGGGAATTGATGTGCTGTATGTCTGCAACTGCGGTATGTCCTGTCAGGCCCGTGGACCTTATTTCTTTGATGAGGAGACCGTGCAGGCATATCTGGAAGATACGCTGCATGCCATTGAATACGCAATGGGCGGAACCGATACCGAATACGGTGCGCTGCGTGCGGCACACGGCCATCCGGAACCATTTAAAATCAAGTATCTGGAAATTGGAAACGAGAATTACGGCACGCCGTATTATGAGCGCTATCGAGTCTTTTATCAGGCACTCAAAGAGAAATATCCGGATATCATCTATATTTCCAACGAGCATACCGAATATCAGAATCTGCCGACTGAAATGGTCGATGAGCATTATTATGCAGATTATGATTTCTTTATTTCCAATCACGACCGGTATGACCATATACCGGCAGAACCCAAGATCTATGTCGGAGAATATGCGACAACCGTTGGATGCAAAAAGGGAAATATGAAAGCAGCGCTGGCAGAAGCGGCGTTTTTCACCGGGATTGAACGGAATCAGGACAGAGTGCTCATGACTTCCTATGCACCGTTATTCCTTCATTCGTCTTATCATGCGTGGGACCCGGACCTGATCGTTTTCAACAATCGTGAGAGTTATGTGATTCCTCCTTATCATATGATTCGGATGTTTGCATCCAACCGCGGAGACGCTGTGGTACAGACAGAGGTAGAGACGCCTGTATTCCCGCAGTCAACCTGCGGCGGCATCGGCTTATGCGCAGGAGAAAAGGGGATTTTCTATAAGGATGTCACGATTAATGGGGCAAAACCGGAGCAAATGACCGATTTTGAGGGAAAAGCCTACCGGACAGAGGCCGGAGAATATGGCTTTGAAACTGACGGCGGTTGGTGCGTACTGGGCGATAACTCTCTGCGGGATTATACGGCGGAGATTTGGGCAAAAACAGACAGCCAGGGTAAAATCGTGCTGCGTTTCTGGAACAGGATGGAAAGAATCGATGAGCAAAACCACTATAAATGGGAACTTCAGAATGGCAGAAGCCAGGTCAGCCATCAGATTAGCTGGTCGGTGGAAACGATTACTTCCGGCGATTGCCCGCAGCTTACGGCGGATACCTACCACAAGCTGACGGTGGAGACCAAAGGCAATCATTATAAGCTTTCCGTCAATGGGCAGGTTGTTCATGATGGAGAATTAAAACAGAATCCGGAGATCACAGCCGTTTGTACGCTGGATGATCAGGCAAATGAGGCCATTCTGAAAGTTGTCAATGTCACAGACAAAGCTATGGATGTGACGGTGTCTTTTGACCGCGCGATGGGAAAAACAGCCCGCGCGACCATCCTGGCGGCTGACAAAGAAGCAGGCAACAGCTTTGAGAACATGGACCATGTCAGTCCGGTAGAAAAGGAGATCGAGTCAGGACAGGAATTTATTTATAGGGCAGCTGCCAACTCGATTGCTGTATTACGGGTACCGATGGCTTAAAATAAGCCGTTCACTGATACCAAAAAGTATAAGCATGAAACTTTAGAACTTTAGAAAAGAGGGAAAAAATGAGTAAGATCAAAAGAATGTTGGCTGCGTTGCTGGCTGCATCCATGTTGGTGACCGTTTTTGCATCCTGCGGCGACAGCGAAGAAAGCAGTGGGGAAACTTCCCAAGGTGGGGAGGAAAGCAGCGGCCTGCAGGCTGCGGACGTTGCCTATGGTGACGATATGGATTTATCTGCCATTGCAGAGCAGTATGATGGAGAAACCATCAGCATCTGGGCCTGGTGGGGCGTAACCACAGACGAACAGAAGAAGATGGATGTGTTTACAGAAAAGACAGGCGTCACTTTTGACTGGCAGATCCTTACCTATGAAGAGTATTTTGATCAGGTTGTCACCGCAGTCAGCGGCGGCGGCGGTCCGGATATCGGTTACCTCGGAGAGGCGCAGATGCCGACCTGGGCTTTGAAAAATATCATTCTGCCGATTTCCGATTATATGGATTTCAATGATCTGCCGTTTGAGCTTTCTCCATCTGGCACGGAGGCTTACAGCTTTAATGGAAAAACATACTGCCTGGTGGATGGCAATGGACAGACCCATAAAATGTTCTACCGCAAAAGCGCATTCCGGAACATGGGTGTAGAAGATCCGCTGGATGTGTTTAACCGCGGTGAGTGGACCTGGAATAAATTTGTAGAAATGGGCCGTGAAATTACTTATGACAGCGACGGGGACGGCGCTGTGGATAAATACGCATACTGGGCTTGGCCGCGCTTCCAGTGGTTCAGCTCCAACGGTACCAGCACCATTGGTTTTGATGAAAGCGGTATGCCGTATTTCGCGATGGGCGAACCAGCTGCCATGGAATCCATGCAGTTTATCCGTGACCTGACCGACACCGGTGCTTATAAAATTCAGGCTCCGTGGATGATGGACCATGACCCGCAGCAAGACCTGATTGCCGGCAGAACTGCGATGGATTACTCGGGCGACTGGTCTCTGGGCGATCTGGAAAACGAGGGGTATCGTTCCCAGATTGGCGAAGATCTTGGATTTGTGCCCTGCCCGGTTGGTCCGAGCTATACCGGTGAAGCGATGATGGCGGACTACGGTTCCGAGTCAGGTGAATTCATGGGCGCGGGTAGCAGTCATCCGGAACTGGTAGCCATCTGGCTGCAGTTTAAGAGATTGCCTTTGAATGCAGAAACAGAAGCTGAAGATCAGGCGAAAGCCGCAGAGCTTGAACTCTATAAATATGGTGACGAGGCTGGTATTGAGCTTTCTCATGAAATGGCCAAACATGGTGTTTATGACCTGGCACTCGGCTATGGCAAACTGGGTACCATCGTAGATAATATCTTGAATGATACTGCTTCTACTCCGGCGCAGGCACTCGAAGCAAACCGGGCTGCAGCAGAAAACCAGATTAACAAAACGATGGAAGATGCCGCAAGCGTACAACAATAAGCAGTTGTCATAACGGCTGAAAATTATAAAGAGAAAGATTCGGCTAACGCCGGATCTTTCTCTTTATATAGGGCGATGATGGCCGGGCTGTTTTCAAAGCATTGTCACAACGAACCGGGAGGCGGCCTGAAAGGGTATATGCTGTAGGGCAGAGATAAACAGATCAGTAAAGAAAATTTCTAACAGGGATGGGGCAGACGAGGCGGACTTTTGCTGCGGAGGATTAATACACATCTCATCTGGAAGAAATTTTATTTTACAATTAGAATATAATATGAAAAATTATACAATATGGATATAAAAACAGGGGATATCCGGGGTTAGAGAGGGAATGAATTTTCTGTGAGCAGTTTCTGTGAGCGGAAAGGATTCACAACGAACAACCGATTTCCAAGATTTTTGGTCAATTCACTTTCATTCAGATACGGAGGGACAGGCATGCTAATCAGGCAAGAGAATGAAAAAGATTTTTCTGCGGTCTATATAGTTGTACAGAACGCTTTTGCTTCAGCAGCACATAGTGATGGAAATGAACAGGATCTGGTCGTCGCTTTACGAAGCAGTAAGGCGTTTGTTCCGGAATTATCACTTGTTGCAGAACAGGATGGCCGTATCATCGGGCATATTTTATTTACAAAAGCCAAAGTCGGGTCAGATACGGTGCTGGTATTGGCACCCTTATCCGTGCTGCCTGCTTACCAAAAGCAGGGCGTTGGCAGCGCACTGATTCGGGAGGGGCACAGAATCGCTAAGGCGGCGGGGTATGGTTATTCTCTTGTTCTGGGAAGCGAACACTATTACCCTCGGTTTGGTTATATTCCGGCGGAAGAATGGGGAATTGAAGTGCCGGAGGGGATTCCCGCGGTCAATTTTATGGCAATCCGGCTGCGTGAGGACGCCAAACCTATCAGGGGATCTGTCACTTATCCGGAAGAATTTGGACTATAGAAAACGGCGAGGGTATGGCCAAAATCAAATGGCAGTGTTTTACGGCCCGCACCCATCAGGATCACAGGATACCGGGAAAAACTTGGTGGGTACATGGAGCAGATTGGTTTTATGCCCGATAATTTACGCGTAAATACAATAGAAAAAAGCCCGTATTATACGGGCTTTTTTCTATTGTATGAGCCACCACGGCTAAGCCTGTGGTGGGAAGGGAAAGGGATAGCGATAGCGAAGATTATAGAAAAAAGACCTCCTTTGATATAATGAGAGCGGGTAACGCCAACCACACATAAATCAAAGAAGGTCAGTCCAATGGACGAACAAAATTTAGCACATACCAAATGGAAATGATCATATCACATAGTGATCGTGTCGAAGTACCGGCGTAAAGTAATATATGCGAAATTGCGTGCGGATACAGGAAAGATACCAGGAAAACTGTGCGAATACAAGAAAGTAGAGATCATAGAAGCAGACGGAATGGCGGATCATATACATATGCCGCTGAGTATACCCCCAAAATGAGCGTAGGAGAATTTATGGGCTATCTAAAAGGTAAAAGCACGTTCATGATATTTAAGCGACACGCAAATGTGAAGTTACAAGTATGGAAGACGGGTATTCCGGGCAAAAGGATATTATGTCAGCACGGCAGGCGGAAACAAGAAGGCAATACAGAAGAAACAAGATCAGGAACGGGAAGATCAGATAATGGACCAGTTGCGCTTCAAGGAGTACGAAGACCCCAAGGAGTACGAAGATCCGTTGAAAGACTTGAAAGAAATGTAAAAAAGAAACGCCATTCTGGGGTTGGCGTTTCTCATTGTGCGCCTAAAGGCGCTGCCGGTATGATGCCCTTTTAGGGTTTATCATCCAAACCACGTCCTTTGGGCGTAGTTTGGGTTGTGAAAACAACCACCGGCTGTGTGGGTGGAGCGGAAAAAGCTTTAGCGATGGGAAGAAATAAAAAACGCCGGTTGGTGAAAAATAGACTGACGGCCTGGCAACTGCTGATGTGTACCCCGTTCAGCGATTTTTCCATCATCCAAAACTAAAATACAGTCAGCGTTCTGGATGGTGGATAGCCAGTGGGCAATCATCAGAACGGTCTTCCCACGCGCCAGTGTTTCAAAAGCTTTTTGGATCTGGTACTCATTCTCCGGGTCGGCATCCCCTTTGATTTGAGAATTGCCTTTCTCAGTCATACTCAAACCGTCGTGATATATTGCTTTGAGGGTATGAGTTGTCAACGGACTTGCGGAGACCCTCTGCTATGTTCCTTTAAAGTCCTGTACCCAATGCGCTTTGTTGTCATAGTTCCCAGCCGTTTCAGTCAGGAGCATGCCGTACGGGATCTGGTGATTCCTGATTTTTGGCGGGGCAGCTCACTCCCGACGGGGAGAAGGAGTAAAAAGTTGTTATCGGGCTTGACGGGAGGAAAAGAGATATGTATAATAAAAAATACATAAAAATATTAAACTGAATTACGGTGTTTTTTATAATTCTAAACAACAGATAGCGGATTAAACCGAAATGAGGGGTTAGGCCAATCATGCGTACGGTATCTGAAAAACAGCCTGGGGTTTCCTGCCTGGATCCGGACGGGGCAGTGTATGGCGTTGGATACGCTGCAAGGGGAAAGTGGTTTTTTATCTGCCTTTTTCGTTTCGTCATCGATTAAAATATTCATTTAAAGGAGTTTTGACGTATGAAAAAATTTGTGGCGCTCATTGTAAGCTTCTGTATGGTCTTCTCTTTGCTGACGACCCTTGTGTCTGCGGCAGAGTCACCATTCCCGACAGACACGATCAATCCGGATGAATTTGTCATATCCAACCGTCTGGTGTTTGCGACATCCGACAACAAGTATGTTCTGACGACTACAGCGGACATCACGTATCCGGACGGCGCAGTCAGAGAGGCGGACATCATATTAAGCGAGTGGGCTGCCGGTTTTAACACCAACCAGAAATGGTCGCCCGTCAGTGCTGCCAATCCATCGGCACCCGATGCGCTGCGGATTTACAGCCCTGTCAATATTCAGCAGATTGCGCTTCAGAGAAATTCGGCGGCAGAAGGCGTTCGGATCATTGCCAGAGATGTATATGGGGAAAGAAGTGACCAATTCATTTTTGAACAAACGCCGGATGGGTATTATACCATTCAAAGCGTGACCTCCGGGCTTTATCTTGGGCCGGAGGACGGCGTTGCCGCAGAAGGCGCCAGTATCTGCCAGTATAAGGAGCCTTACAAGTGGAACATTTACAAGGTCGAGGATGAAAAGGCTGACCGGATCGTTACAACACAAACCGGATGGCTGCCCAACTCCTTTAAACGCGCGGTATTCAGTTCAAAAACAAAACTCGATGCGCCACCAGAATTTACCGTTACCAAGGATGGAGTAGAAGTGATGAGCGGCACCATGACCGAGTATGAGGGCGATTTCTTCCAGATGTTCGCATACGGCGCGGATTTAACGTCACTTGAAGAGATCGGAAATTATCAGATTTCGGTCAATCTGGAGGGGATTGCTCCGGCAAATTTCTTTATCGGGGAAGATGTATACCGCTCGGTTTACGGAAGAGATCCGGACGATTCAAGTGTGATCCGGCATACTACCATTGCCGACATCACCGACGGTTTCTATCAATGGCAGCGCTGTACCCCTGACAAATATGTGCCGATGGATCAGTTTGTTTCGGGTACGGATCCCGGCATGGGCCTGATCTGGGGAGACAATGATACCAATCTGCCGGTTTATGCCGGGCGCACAGAAGCCGAATCTGTTTTAACCGATACTCGTGTGGATCTGCCTGGCGGATACATAGATGCGACTTCTTCTGATAAAGAAACCGGCAGCGTGGCAAAAGCAATGGCAAGTTTCCTGTTTGCTTACCGTTACGCATCTGATCCTGCGGATAAGGCGGCCATACTCGATGAGCTATACTGGGGCTGCGACTACCTCGTTCAGGCGCAAAAGGAAAACGGATCCTTTTACATCTCCGTGAAGCCCTATAACAAATATGAGCCGGACTCTCCGGTGCGGTCTGTACTGGATATTGAGGGCGCCGACCTGGCCTGCCGTGTGGGTGCGTCCCTGGCGGGCGTAGCGATTGAACTGAAAGAAATTAACCCTGAAAAATCCGCTGAATACATGGAAGCTGCGGTGAAGGCCTGGGATTATTATGAGGCAAACCCCACGAACATATTGACGGAAGAACAATTCCCCGGTCCCTGGAGAGGAAGCGTCGGGAGTATTGTTGCCCTGGCGGCATACTTATACAGCGAGACCGGTAACCCTAAATATTCCGCTGTTGCCGACGCCATTCTGGAGGAGGGCGATTTTATCAGCGGCGTATTCACAAAGTGGGACGGCAAATTCCTCGGAGAGGCAAGCGGGCTTGCTGAGGAGATACTGCATGGACAGCTTTTTGAAGCCATGGCGTTCTATTACCCATATGCAAGTGATGAAATCCGCGAGAAAATTGAATACCTTGTAGACAGCTGGATGACAACCTGGAAAATTCGTTCGGAAAACGCATATCAAATCAACGGAAGTATTATATTCCCGTGGTTTGGCGGTATGGGCGGCCAGATCGTCGTTGCGGAAAAGATGCTGCTTCTTGCGCTTGCGTTTAACAACAAGGACTGTCTGGAGATTGCAACGGCCGCATATGATTTTGCCACCGGAGGCAACCCTGCCGGTACATCCTTTATCGTGGGCTTTGGCGATATCCTGGGCGCTGAGCCGTTTGCACGTCCCCGCTGGGGAACATGGGGCGGCGTTGTCCCCGGTCTTTTTGTAGGGGATGACGGATATCTGACCTCCCGTTGCGTGGACGGTTCGATTTACTGGAAGATGAGCGAATGTACACTGGATTCCACAAGTTGTCTGCCTTCCACCATGATGATGATGCAGCATGCATACACTGTACAGTATGACGATATCATGTCCGGCAAGCCGACGGAGCGGCTCTCTGTTCCGGAATATACGGGCGATGACGAACCGGCTGCTTCCGATCCGGCAGAGTCGGGCAGTTCAGAAGACAGTGCCGAGAGCAATCTGGAAGTCAGCGGGGAAGATACATCCGGTTCCCCGGTCCTTTGGATTGTGATAATTGGTGTGGTTGTGATTGCGATAGCGGCAGGCGTGGCGTTCGGAATGAAAAAGTCCCAAAAATAACAAGCGTCTCCGGCAAACTGCCTGTCATCATGCAGGGGAAAAGCAAATGATGTCCGCATTCGCAGGGAAAAAGAAATGTGGTAAGCCAAAGATGCTTGCACTGACAACAAGGGATTCTCAATCTGTGCGTACTGTTTTTGCACTCCCTGGGCGGTTTATAGCCCGCTTCTGTACCTGCTGGAAAGCGCCCGGTTTCCACGCTCCTGGAATTGTGGCAGAATAGAAAATCTCAGTGAGATGTGAAAGCCGTCATCAGGCTTTGGTATGACTTGATGTTTAGCTCCATGGAACAGACAGCCGGAACTTGTGAAAGGCTCTGTGTCACAGCGGGGAAAAACAGAGAGCGACAAACCACCATGATAGCAGGAGAAAAAAAGTTATGAGTGTGATTACAATCAGAGATGCAAAACTGGAAGATGCACAACGCATTTTAGAAATCTATGGGTACTATGTGTTAAATACAGCGATTACTTTTGAATATGATGTCCCTGCATTGGCCGAATTTCAGAACCGCATGAAGAACACGCAAAAACATTATCCCTATCTGGTCATTGAGCGGGATGGGGTGATTCAAGGGTATGCCTATGCCGGTGCTTTTGTGGGGCGGGCCGCCTATGACTGGTCGTGCGAAATGACGGTATATCTTGACCACACCGCACGGAAATGCGGTTTAGGCCGAAAAATATACGAGGCACTGGAAGACAGATTGCTGAAAATGGGCATTTTGAATTTATATGCCTGTATTGGCTATCCAGAAATAGAAGATGAATATCTGAACAGGAACAGCGCCGATTTTCATGCACATTTGGGGTTTGTACAAGTAGGGGAATTTCATCAATGCGGGTATAAATTTGGCCGTTGGTACAACATGATCTGGATGGAAAAAATAATAGGAGCGCATCAATTAGAACAGGCACCTGTGAAATTTTATTCAAAATAAATCCATAACAGGACAAATACCCATCCTCTGAAAACACAAAAACGCTGCAAACTTTCTTTCCACACGAGGTAAAAAGTTTGCAGCGTTTTTACGTCACTTCCATGGATGCATTTCCATGAACCGATGCTCCATACGCTGCAGCGCATAAAATATGATTTGCCATCCCCGTTTTATAGAAGAGTATGGATGGATTCGTAAATTTTTTGGGCTACATAGGGATTGTTCATGGTATAAAGATGAATGCCGTCAACACCCTGTGCAATTAAATCAACGATCTGATCGACCGCGTACGCGATACCTGCGTCACGTATTGCAACCGAATTGTTCTCATAATGCTCCATCATGACGGCAAATTTTTTGGGAACAGTCGCCCCGCAAAGAGAAGCCGTTCTCTCAATTTGTTTTTTATTGATTACAGGCATGATCCCTGCTTCGATAGGGACATTGATCCCCGCCAGTTGACAACGTTCCTTAAAGGAATAAAAATATTCATTGTTAAAGAAAAGCTGTGTGATCAGATGATCCACACCCGCATCAACCTTGATCTTGAGATTTCGAATATCTTCTACCTTGTTTTCTGTTTCGATATGTCCCTCAGGATAACAGGCGGCGATGATATTGAAATCCCCCTGCCCTTTGATAAAAGACACCAGGTCGGAAGCATATCTGAAATCTCCCTGTTCATAGCTGCCGTCTGGAATATCACCCCGCAAAGCCAGGACGTTTTCTACACCAATGTTTTTGAGCTCTGCGAGTTTGGCTGCCACATCCTCTTTTTTTAATCCAATACACGGCAGATGCGCAACACTTTGAATACCGCAGTTTTTAATTGCCGAAGCAATCCTGAAAGATTCATGGTTGTTCTTGCCGCCGCCCGCACCGTAGGTCACGCTGATAAAATCCGGAGACAATTCCTTTAATGCATCGAGCGTTTTATAAATGGTATTGACAGGAGAGGTGGGTTTCGGTGGAAATACTTCATAGGATAAAACCGTTTTTTTCTTAAAAAGCTCAGTGGTTTTCATTTCTTAATTCTTTCGCCGCTGCCACAAGATTCTTAAGGCTTGCTGTGGTTTCGGCCACTCCTCTCGTTTTCAGACCGCAGTCGGGGTTTACCCACAGTTTTTCGGGACTGATTTTTTCAAGCATTTTATCCAATGCTGCCCTGATCTCTTCTACCGATGGTACCCTCGGAGAATGAATGTCATAAACGCCGGGACCTACCTCTGTTTTGAAATTGTTTTCTTTCAGGGAATCCAGTATCAGCAAATCGGAACGGGACGCTTCAAAGGTGATCACATCGGCATCCATATCATCAATTGCACGGATCATGTCGGTAAACTCGCTGTAGCACATATGCGTATGTATTTGCGTTTCTGCTTTCACCCCACTGTGAACAAGACGGAAAGCAGGGATCGCCCAATCCAGATACTCGCTGTACCAGTCGCTCCTTCTGAGCGGAAGTTTTTCGCGGAGAGCAGCTTCATCGATCTGAATCACACGAATGCCGTTTGCCTCCAAATCAAGCACTTCATCACGAATCGCCAAAGCAATCTGATAAGCGCTTTCCCTTACGGAAATATCCTCACGGGGGAAGGACCAGTTCAAAATGGTTACAGGACCGGTCAGCATCCCTTTCATCGGTTTATCTGTAAGGCTCTGCGCGTATACCGACCATGCAACCGTCATGGGTTTGCTCCTGGAAACATCCCCCCAAATAAGCGGAGGTTTGACACAGCGGGTACCGTAAGACTGTACCCATGCCTTTTCGGTGAACAAATACCCGTTTAACTGTTCTCCGAAATATTCCACCATGTCGTTTCGCTCAAACTCACCGTGGACCAATACATCCAGTCCGATTTCTTCCTGCCATTCCACACATTCAGCAATCTTTCTGCGGTTAAACGCCACATACTCGCTTTCTGTGATATTGCCCTTCCGAAAAGCGGTGCGGTTTGCCTTTACATCAGCCGTCTGCGGGAAAGAACCGATGGTTGTTGTCGGGAAAGCAGGCAGGGCAAACTCTTTTTTCTGCAAGGCTTCCCTTTCTGAAAATGCGGGAAGCCTTGTGAAATCACTGCTCCTGATTTTAGCCACTTTTTCCTGCACAGAAGGATCGTTACAATCGGGCCTGCCTTCAAAGAGCGCGCGGTTTGCCTGAAAAGCAGGCTCTTGGGTATAAACCCTTTCCGACAGTACTTTCAGTTCAGCCAGCTCTGCGAGTTTCTCCTCTGCAAAGGCAAAGTGGTCTGTATATTTTTTCGGGAGCCTGGTTTCATTCTTCAGCGTATAAGGAACATGAAGCAGTGAGCAGGAGGTGCTGATTACCGTATCAATTCCTTTGGATTGCAGGCTGTCAAGAATGGCCAGTGTTTTTTCGTATTGGTTCTTCCAGATGTTTTTACCGTTCACAACGCCGGCAAACAGCAGCTTGCCATCGGCGAATCCATTTTGCTCTACCAGACGCCATGTTTCCTTACCTTCCATAAAGTCAAGTCCGATGCCGTCAAAATCAAGGGAAAGAAGACTGTTGTAGCAGTCACGGACATCTCCGAAATATGTTTGAAGTAAAATCCGGACATCCTTTTTGGAGGACAGAATACCGTTATACAGCTTTTCAAAAAGAGTAATATCGGCTTCGGTCAGATCATACACCAGATACGGCTCGTCAAACTGCACCCATTCCGCACCAAGTCCGCTCAATCTCGAAAGCAGATCAGCATAGGAACGGATCACAGCTTCGGCATAATCCTCCGCTGTTTTGTTCCCCACATATCTGAGCAGCTTCAATAGTGTGAACGCGCCGGTGATAACAGGCTTTGTCTGAATACCGATCGCTTTTGCTTCCGCAAATTCGTCAAACGGCTTGGTGCCGACCAGCTTGATTTCTATGTCATCGTCTATTTCAGGCACCATATAGTGATAGTTGGTATTAAACCATTTTTTCATGGCAAAAGCTTTTACATCACCTGCCTCCCCCTGATAACCTCTGGCCATTGCAAAATAAGTATCAAGCGCAGACAGCTTCAAGTCAGCATACCTTTTAGGAATGATATGAAAGAGTACGGCTGTGTCCAACATGTTATCATAGAACGAAAAGTCGTTGGATGGAATAAAATCCAAACCGGTATTGCTTTGAAGCAGCCATTGATTTTTTCTGATTTGTTTTGCAGTGTTTTGCAGTTCATCGGCGGAAAGATCCCCTTTGAAATATTTTTCAGTGGCAAACTTAAGTTCCCTCAATCCGCCCACTCTCGGATACCCGATTATAGAAGTACGCATAAAATTTATCTCCTGACATTGAATTGATCATGAAAAATAAAAAGGCCTTTTTGTGATTTACTACCTAATGGTATATCACAAAAAGGCTGCTATGTGTTAATATTTGTTTTCAATGCTTTGCCATATCTAAAAGCTATGACAAATAGGCTTCAATGTAGATTTTCAAATGTTCAAGATATCGCTCGCTGATCGGGCTGAGTGGCCTGTCTGTCGGATATATATATCCTATCTCCATCATTTCATCACTTGCCAGTGGAATGGAAACAATATTTGTTCCATTCAGATCGCTGCTTAAAATGCCTGAAGAAATGGTGTAGCCGTCAAGACCGATCAGGAGATTGAAAAGTGTCGCACGGTCTGTCACCACGATATTCATCGGGCTTTCCTCCGTGCTATGCAGTTCTTCAGCGAAATAGAAGGAATTATTGATGCCCTGCTCGTATGTCAGTCTCGGAAATGCTTTTAAATCTTCGAGTGTGACCAGTTCCCTTTTCGCAAGAGGATTTTCCCGGCTGACAAATACATGAGGCGTTGCCGTAAACAACGGTGTAAATTTCAGCTCTGCATTCTGTACAATCCGGAGAATGACCTCGCGGTTGAATTTACTTAGAAACAGAACACCCAGCTCGCTTCGGGAGGTTCTTACATCTTCGATAATATCATGGGTTCTTGATTCCCGCAGTGTGAACTCATATTTGTTTTTTCCGTATTCCTTTACAAGCGCGACAAATGCGTTGACCACAAAGGCATAATGCTGTGCCGAAATGGAAAAAACACGGCGGACTTTTTCCCTGTGCTTATATTGCTGCTCCAAAAGGTCAGCCTGCTCAATCACCTGTCTGGCATGGGCAAGGAATTTGGAACCTTCTTCAGACAGATAAACACCTCTGTTATTTCTATAGAATATTGTGATTCCCATTTCCTTTTCAAGCTCGGAAACGGATTTTGACAGGCTTGGCTGTGCGATCAGCAGTTTCTCTGCCGCAGAGGTAATCGAACCGCATTCAGCGATGGCAATCATGTATTTTAATTGCTGTAAAGTCATTGCTGCTGTTTCTCCTTTGTTTTCCTGACAATATCATACCACATAATGGCGCTTTTTGCTACCCGCTTTTACATAGCCGGTTTATGGTATGACGTCTTGAACGATGGGGATTTCCGTTTCCCATCTCCTGATTATTCCACTGCGGTATGCGCCAAGCAACGATTTATTTTGTCAAAATCATAGAAAGATCCCCCGCATACTATAAACAAAAAAGCACAACACAGGAGATCGACTCCAAATGTTGTGCTTTTTCTGGTGAGCCATCGGAGATTCGAACTCCGGACACCTTGATTAAAAGTCAAGTGCTCTGCCAACTGAGCTAATGGCTCATGCATTTATAGGAAACCGTTCAGGGAGGAAATCTTGTCCGGCCCAAACGTGCTCATTTAGTATAGCAAATCTAAGAAGTTCTGTCAACAGTTTTTTGGAAGAATATAAAAAAAAATCAAAACGCACAGATCTTATAGAAAGTTTTCCACAAATTTTATTGGCTTATACAGGAATTTGCAGAAAAAACGCAGAACTGTTGGAGAGATGGAAAAAAGAACTGAAAGCAGGTATGGAAAAATGGGACATAGGAGCGGGCGGGTTAAAAGCGGATATGAAGATTGGCAGATAAGGGATGGGACGGATGTACGGGGCAGGAAGAACGGACAGATGGCACCAGCCAGTGGTAAGGGTAAAGAGCACGGAGAAGCGGCTTAATAGATAGAGTGGAATGTTGGGACTGGAACCGCAGATGGGTGCTTGGAAAAACAGTGGGGGGACGGCGGGGACGAGGATGAGGGAGAGGGTGATCAAGCAGCTGGAGCGATAGGCATGTATGAGGCGGGGCGGAATCCGCGCAGATGGGTGCTTGGAAAAAACAGAGGATGGCGGCGGGGACGAGGATGAGGGAGAGGGTGATCAAGCGGCTGGAGCGATAGGCATGTATGAGGCGGGACGGAATCCGCGCAGATGGATGCTTGGAAAAAGCAGGGGGATGACGGCGGGGACGAGGATGAGGGAGAGGGTGATCAAGCGGCTGGAGCGATCGGCCAGTATGGAGCGGGGCGGAATCCGCGCAGATGGGTGCTTGGAAAAACAGTGGGTAAACAGCAGGGAAAACGAGTGAAAAAGCAGCAGAGAAAAAGGAATTTTTCTTCCGTCCTTCTCTTTGCAACCTGAAAAAAGTATGCTATAATAAATAAAATCGTACAGATACAGGGAGAATAGACCAGACAGAACCCGGCTAAAAAACACAGGGCTCGGAATAATCTGCACGCTCCTTTTGTTCTGTCCAGAAATGTATATTTATACGGAGGGAATATTTTGCCGAAGAAAGAAAATATCCGGAATTTTTCGATTATTGCCCATATTGATCACGGTAAGTCGACGCTGGCAGACCGGATTTTGGAAAAAACCAGCACGGTAGCGCTTCGTGATATGGAAGACCAGCTTTTAGATAACATGGACATTGAACGGGAGCGCGGGATTACCATTAAGGCAAGGGCAGTCAAGTTAAATTACCGGGCGGCGGACGGAAAAGACTACGTTTTTAATCTCATTGATACGCCCGGACATGTAGATTTTAATTACGAAGTATCCCGGTCTCTGGCTGCCTGCGAGGGCGCTATTCTGATTGTAGACGCATCCCAGGGGATTGAGGCACAGACCCTTGCCAACACGTATCTGGCGGTGGAACATGGATTGGAAATTCTGCCGGTGATCAACAAGATCGATCTGCCGTCCGCAGATCCTGACCGGGTCTGCCATGAAGTCGAGGACGTGATTGGAATCCCGGCGCTGGACGCGCCCCGTATTTCCGCTAAGCAGGGGCTGAACATCGAAGAAGTACTGGAGCGGATTATCACGGATATCCCGGCGCCGGAGGCCGATGAGACCCTGCCTTTGCAGGCCCTGATCTTTGATTCTTACTATGACCCTTATAAGGGCGTGATTGTTTATGTGCGGATTAAGGCCGGGATCGTCCGGCCCGGCGACAGAATTCGGATGATGGCCAGCGGTGCGGAATTTCAGGTCGTAGAAACCGGCTATATGGGCGCGACCCAGCTGGTTGCCGCCGATCAGCTGACGGCTGGAGAGGTCGGCTATATTGCGGCCAGTATTAAAAGCATCGGGGAGACCCGCGTCGGCGACACGATCACATTGGCCGAAAATCCCGCCGCAGAGCCGCTTCCCGGATACCGGCAGGTCAACCCAATGGTTTTCTCCGGCATTTATCCGGCAGACGGCGCCAAATACGGTGATCTGCGGGATGCACTGGACAAGTTGCAGCTTAACGATGCTTCTCTGACCTTTGAACCGGAGACTTCGGTAGCGCTGGGGTTTGGTTTCCGCTGCGGTTTTCTGGGGCTTCTCCATATGGAGATTATCGGTGAACGGCTGGAGAGGGAATACAATCTCGACATTATTACCACAGCCCCCTCTGTTATCTACCGGATTACCCTGACCAACGGCGAAGTGGTCTATATTGATAACCCGACCAATTATCCAAAGCCCGATGTGATCGCCAGTGCGGAGGAGCCGATGGTCCGCGCTTCCATCTTCACGCCGGATGAATTCGTGGGCAATATCATGGAGCTTTGCCAGGACAGGCGGGGCGTTTTTAAAGATATGAAGTATTTGGACGGAACCAGAGTCGAAATTCATTATGAACTGCCTTTAAATGAAATCATTTACGATTTCTTTGATGCGCTCAAATCCCGGACGCGGGGATATGCTTCCTTTGACTATGAAATGATGGGATATGCGCCCTCCAAACTCGTTAAACTGGATATTCTGCTCAACGGGGATATCGTGGACGCACTGTCATTTATTGTGCATGAGGAAAAGGCCTATGCCAGGGCGCGCAAACTGGCCGAAAATCTGAAAGAGCATATTCCGCGGCAGTTATTCGAGGTGCCGATTCAGGCAGCCATCGGCGGGAAAATTATCGCGCGCGAAACCGTGAAGGCAATGCGGAAAGACGTATTAGCCAAATGCTACGGCGGCGATATCACCCGGAAAAAGAAACTGCTGGAAAAACAAAAGGAAGGTAAAAAGAAAATGCGCAAACTCGGCAGCGTAGAGGTGCCGCAGGAAGCGTTTATGGCTGTACTGAAGCTGGACTCCTGATGGTCCGGCGGGAGGAATACAATGCAAAAACAGGACATACAGACGGTTTGGACGGCAAAAGGAATCGGAGTTTATTTTCACATTCCATTTTGCGCGGGTAAATGCCCGTACTGTGATTTTTACTCTGTTGCCGGCAATGCAGAACAAAAGGACGCCTATACCCGCCAGTTGGTGCAGGAATTTCAGGCAACGGTACAGGAAGCAGGCCGAAAAGCAGACACTGTATATCTGGGCGGAGGGACTCCTGTTTTATTGGGGCTGGACAACCTTTGCCGTGTACTGGAAGCGGTCAGACCCTGCCTGCTCCCGGATGCGGAGGTCACGATAGAAGCCAATCCCAATGCGGTTTCCCTTCCACTGCTATCCGGGCTTCAAGAGGCCGGGATCAACCGGATTTCCTTCGGTATGCAGTCCGGGGTCCCGGAGGAATTGCAGGCGTTGGGCCGCCGGCATTCCGTTGAACAGGTTGTGGAAGCCGTGAGGATGGCGCGCTGTGCAGGGATTGACAATATTTCGCTGGACCTGATGCTGGGGATTCCGTACCAGACGGCGGACAGTTTGGAACAGACGCTGGAGATTGTTTCGTCCCTTGCTCCTGCACATGTTTCCGCTTATTTGCTCAAAATAGAGCAGGAAACACCGTTTGGACAAAATGGGATCGAGGCGCTTTGTCCGGATGAAGATCAGACGGCTGACCTGTATCTGCAGGCAGCGGCGCGTCTGGAGCAGATGGGGCTTTTCCAGTATGAGATTTCTAATTTTTCCCGGCCAGGCAAACAGAGCCGTCATAACCTGAAATATTGGCGCTGCGAAGAATATGCGGGGATTGGCGTTGCGGCCCATTCCTATCTGGATGGGGTCCGGTATGCCCACCAACGGAACCTGCAGGTCTATCTGCAGGACTGGAAGGCGGATTGGACGGTGACAGACGCATCGCCTGGGGGATTTGGAGAATATGCGATGCTTCGCCTGCGCCTGACGGAGGGACTCCCGCTGAAAGAATGCCAGCGCCGGTTTGGCGTTTCCCCGGAATCGCTGGTGCGGACGGCGCTGCCGTATGTGGAGGCAGGGCTGATAACAGTCAGCAACCATGTGCTGGCGCTGACCCGGAAAGGATTTCTGGTATCTAACCGTTTGATTGTAGAATTGTTGAGCACGCAGGGAGTACAGGATGCAGACCTGCAGAAAGAAAGGTTACTGCCAATTTGACCAATATCCATAACACCCATGGGACAAATTTTGTTCCATGGGTGTTTGTCTAAAAAAGGAAATTTTTTATTTAGTTTAAGAAAAAATTTTTGGAATATTGTAAAAAATCAATAAAAAAAATAAACAAAACAATTTGAAAATATTCAAAATATATTTACAAATTGGCAGTTTATGTTATAATATCCACAGAATAAGCGGGAACCCTTGATTTTACAGGGGTTCCCGCCTTTTTTGTTACTAATTCGTTATTAGTTCAATGTTC